>CAZZVE010000126.1:0-3909 GCA_964657325.1 uncultured Ktedonobacterales bacterium | reverse complement strand
TCCATTCGGTGTGCGTAAAGGGTGTGCTGAAGCAGACCCGTACAGGAGAGTAGCGAGTTCTTAATGCGGTAACAACTTATTCAAGTCAATTGGGCCTTTGAAACAGAACGAAATCGGTGTTGGTTGCGCAGCAACTCCCTGAATAGGGGGTGCTTTAATCAACAACACAAGTAGTTCTGTGCCCTTTCCACAGGCAATTGCGCTACTGGTATGGGCTGAGACGAGTTGTGCGCTCTTGAGTTGACCACGTAAGGCTGGCATGACCGCGCTCACTAATAGTTGGTTGATTGCGCCTTGCATCTGTGCCGCTGCGTTTGGGCCGCTATCAATACCATCACGTTTGAGATGTGAGATGTTCAGACTCAAATTGTGCTGTGCATCGACGCCCAATGTACCATCCAGTTCGAGCGGCATCACACGATGAATCCCATTGGCGTCGATGTGCAGGTTCAGGTTCAGCACAAGTCCATCGCCAGGAGTTGGTGTCACTGCCAAATCAGTCAGTGCTCCACCTTTAAGATTAAGTTGTGACGCGAAGACCGAGGTCAACGCACCCGCATCCAGACCGAGTTGTATCATACGTGGTCCGGCTATCGGTGTTGCCGTTACCTTTGTGGGATTGCTCGCACCAACAACCGTCGTTCCTACCGCAGTATCGGTTGTATCATCAGTCGTATCATCAGGTCCAAACATGAATGCTGCCAGGATACCGCCACCAATAAGCAGTAAAATGAGCGCGGCACTACCAAGAAGAATCAGACGTTTCCGTTTGGGGTTGAGCTTTGCCTTTACACCAGGAGCAGTAGGCACAACAAGAGGCGTAACTTCGGCACTCTCAGCAGGTGCTTCCGCAGCATCAGCGACGGCAAGTGTTTTTGCCTCATGCATATCCGCGCTTGCTACCACACCTTCACCACCAGTTTCTACCGTAACTGCTGCAAGTACCAATTCAGGTTCTACCACCTCGACAGGTGGCTTGCGACCCCAAAGAAAGAGCGCAGGGACGAGGGCGATTAGACACAGAATCATTGAAAAGAAGAAGACATCGCTATAGACCGTGTGTGCTGATGCAATCAGATGAGTTCCATAACCCTTTGACCATGCGCTAAACTGGCTGGCAGTTGCCGATGAGGGTAGTGATGGATAGGTTGAGGCTAACTGTCGAAAGTAGGCCAACGCCCACGATGTGAGAGCTGCTAGACCAAGAATCATACCAACCATACGCAAGGCAGTTACAACGGCTGAGCTGACACCAGCTTGTGATGCCTTGACAGCGTTGATCGCGGTTGTGCCAATTGGCGCAATCACCAAACCAAAACCTAAACCAGCCGTGATCGTGCTAATTGTGATCTGCGTCCAATCAACGTTAATTGGCCAGCGGCTCATAAGATAGAAGCCAACCGCTGTAAAGAGCAGGCCAAGAATACCAGTCAGCCGACTGGAAATGCGTTCGCACAGCCAACCACCAAGGACCGCGCCAATCGGTATCATCACCGTCAAGCGCAACAATGCTAGGCCACTATCCAACACTGGACGTTGCAAGACGGTATCGACGAAGATAGGAATATCCGCCAATGCGATAATCAGTGCAGCACCAACGAACAGACTGACCAACGAGGTTGCGCTAAATGTGAGTTTCTTGAACAGGCGCACCTCGACAACAGGCCAGCGCATTCTAAGTTCGACCAGTACAAAGGAGATGAAGAAGACAAGCGCGAGGCCAAGCGCGATAGGATTATTCTGTGGCGCAGGTGTATTTGCCACTGCTGGTCCTAATGATGTTCCTTGCTGCGCGAGGCCAAGACTCAAACAGGTTAACGCGATGCCTAGCAACAAGGTACCAATCCAGTCAATACCCTCGTGTAACCGCGTGCCCTTAGGAATGAGCATCCCGGCGGCAATCATCAACCCAAGCACAAGTGGTATGTTAAGATAGAAAATGTATTGCCAGCCAAGATGCTGCACAACAATCGCGCCGTATAACGGACCAAGCGCGCCTCCAGCCTCTGTTACTGCACCGATGATTCCAAGTGCTAGACCGCGCCGCTCTTTGCCATAAAAGTCGTTGGCAATCGCCATCGCTACCGGCACGATAGCTCCACCACCTATAGCCTGAAACAGTCTCGCGCCGACCAGGATCACAAGGCCGGGAGACGATGTATCAATACCTATAGCATTTAAGAAGCTCAGGTCTATCATCTCTCCCAAAAGAGGGGAAACAGCGCACAACAATGAGCCAAGACCAAAAATTGTCAGGCATAGTAAGAAAATGCGGCGGCGCCCGTAGATATCCGAGACACGTCCCATCAACGGCATCACCACCACAAAACCAAGTAGGTAAGCACTCACAATCCAGGCAGCATGGTCAAGCTGTATAATCGGAACATGCAGGTCTGTGATAATTTGTGGCAATGCTGTCACTACAACCGTTTGATCGAGCGTCGTGAAAAAGACTGCGATGCATGCCAGTGTCAGGGCTGCTAATGCAACTTTCTGACTGCCCACACTTGTTTTCGCGGGTGTCGTCAATTGCTTGAGTGCGTTCGTGTTCTGCATCGAAGTCCCTGTCACTACTGGCGCAGTAGGCAGTGGTACAACAAGAGGTGATACTGGCTCATCAACAGCGGGTGTTACTGCTGCGATATGCATTGTCCCCTCAATAGCATCCTGCTTTGTCACTTTGTGCTTGAACGAAAAACGCTTGAAGAGCGACGTTTTTTCGTTTCCGTCCTCCGGTAAATCGCTGATACCCGCCTCAAAATTCGCAAACGTGCCTGCTTGCTCCTCTCCTTCGGCGGGTGATCCGAAAATAGATTGCGTACTTTGCGCATGTAGAAAGTCTTTTTTGTGTAAACGTGAGGATGTTTCGCTATCGTCTTCTAATGTATACATTTTCCCCCTCGTGACTGGTGAGAATAATGACGGATGAAGCATATATTATATTTGTGGAGCAGCAATGTTTATACTTTCGTTATAATTTGACATAGTGAATATACGCGTGGTCTGCGGAGTATCGCCTGCCGCGGCCTGACCCGTGACGCTCACGAGATAAGGTAGCGAGTCGCCTTTGCCAATGCATGCAACTGTTTGTAGCATTGTGCCGTCAGGGACACCACCACCCGTAAAAAAGGCGAGATATTTCGCGTCAAGTTGACCCGTAATTTGCCAGCAGGGATTGCCACCCACAACGGCAGAAGTAGGCGGAGTAACATTCTGAACTCTGTTCACGACGGAGATAATACCCGTATTTGGGTTGGTAAGCGTGCGTGGATCGAGAACGCCTTTGATAACACGCCATTGACCCGTCACTGGATCGGTAATAAATTGATTATCGCCCACGCTAATAAGGTTGACCGTCAGCGATTGACCGGACATAATAACGGTTGCCTGTGCTTTAACTTTATCTGGCATAGACACATCACCATTAGCGGTACGAATTTGTATCTGATCTTGCTGTACTGGCCCTGGATTTTGCACTTCCATTGTGACATGAAATGAGTTCGCCAGACGAAAGCTCTTTTGCAGCGATGTAAGCAACTGTCCTGTTGTGGGCTTCGGCGCATGCGCCGCTTTTGTATTCGCGTTCGCGTGTGTCACATGGTGTCGCCACGGTAATGTGCAGCCTGTGACCAGCATCATGCTTGCCAGACACAGGGCAAGACAGGTCAAGGAACGTCTAAGGGAGCCACGTCCTACACGCTCTATTCGTATTGAAAACATAAGCTAGTGCCTCTTCCTACACGGACACGAACGAGTGTCGCGCCCTTACGCAGGCAGTCCTTGTATGGAGTCTGCCCTTTCTAAAAAAAGAAACGTGACCTCTTGTAGGTTTAGAGGTAGTTGGTACTTTGTGGTACAGAATGAGGCGTAGAAACAAAATACACCGACGTGGGCAGGTGTCCTGCCCAC
>CAZZVE010000125.1:0-14301 GCA_964657325.1 uncultured Ktedonobacterales bacterium | reverse complement strand
CGTCCTCAAATTCTTCCTCATCCTCGACAACTTCTGGACCATCGAGGCCAAGAATAGCGTCCGCCATCTCAGGAGTGATCACCGCCCCACTGCTCGGTGGGCGTACCGCAAAGGGAACCTCACGAGTACTCACCCGCACTCGCGCCTCTTTACTACCCAGACCAAATGTGCCACGACTTGGCTCCTGTAGCACGAGAATTTCGACATCTTCACGCCGTTTACCCAGGCGCATTAATGCCTGCTGTACCGCCTCGTCAACACTCTTTCCACTAGCCTCTATGCTTTCCACGGCTTTCGTGCCTCCCTTTATATTTATTCGTATTTGTAGGGGCTGATGTATTGCGTCCTCAGTTAGTGATATTGCCAGAAGGACGGAATAACCGTCTTTGACAAAATTATACGTCAACTGTAGGGACCGATTTATCACGTCCTCTTGGCATTTCAAGGGCCGACTAGGACGTGATAAATCGGTCCCTACAGTTGACGTATCCTATTATATTCGTTTCCTTAATCCCGTTTAAGTCAAGCGGCACTAGCGACGCGATACATTCCTCTTTTGAATGTTGTTGTTACTCCTACGACGTGCTGATGCAGGCTTACGTCGCGCTGGTGTTGTACGCAACTGACTTCCTATAGGACCATCGCTCTCCTCGATGCTCCCTTCTACAATACCACTCTCCGAACCATTCGCATTACCACCATTGGCTGCGGCACCACCTAGCTGAACCTTCTGTCCAAACAACGACATGTTACCCGCAGGCTTCTCTTTTGTGAAGTCGCGTTGGTTCGTAGGTGTAGTAGCCTTACTCACTAGATTTGGTGCTGTGATAAGTCCACCCCAACCAGTGACGAAGTACTGCTGTACCGCTTGGAAGATAGAAGAAATCGTCCAGTAAAGCGCGAGGCCAGCGGGAAACGTCCAGCCGAAGAAGACTGTGACTAATGGCATAATGTATTGCATCGTCTTCATAGACTGCTGAGTTGGATCATTCGCGGCAGCAGAGGTCGCAGTCTTTGGCTGCGACATGCGTAACTGCACAAATGTCGCCAGACCTGCCAGGATAGGCAGAATGTGTGTTGGATCGGGTTGACTTAACGCGAAGTACCAATGTGGATTTAGAAATGTAAACCAGTTCAAGTTCAAGTTAGGCGTATGCGTGAAATGTGGCAAGAACGGGTAGATGAGACTGTTGATATGTTGCAGTGGGTCTTTTCCCGTAAATCTAAGCACACTGTTAAATGCATTGAACATGCCATATAAGACAGGTAGTTGCACGAGCAAAGGGAGACAACCCGCGACAGGATTAACACCATACTCTTTGTAAAGTGCCTGTGTCGCCAGTGCCTGTGCTTGCTGATCCTTCGCGTACCTCTTTTTGAGTTCAGCCATCTGTGGCTGCAGTGCTTGAGTTGCCTTCATAGATTTTAACTGCTGCAGCGTCAGAGGGAAAAGAATCAGTTTGATAACGATTGTTAAAACAATAATTGATAGACCAAAATCACCAAATAGCCCGTACAGCAGCATGAGGCCATTGAAAATTGGAAATGTAAAGATGAGATTGAATAAGTACCCTATCTCGCCCACGAGTGTTTTCCTGCCTTCCTCGATCTAGTTACCCAGGCGTTCTGGGACGGGATCGTAGAGATTTCCATGATAAAACGGTTGACAGCGCCCAATGCGCCTTACTGTCATCCAGCCACCACGGAAAAATCCAAAACGTTCAATTGCCTCATATCCATAGTGTGAACATGAGGGCGTAAATCGACACGATGAGGGCAGGACCACCGACAGCGTGCGCTGATATACCCGAATAAGAAACATTGCTATATATTTCACTATCTGCCTCTGTATACTACGCCTATTTAGCTATCTGACTCGACAGAGCCAAGCAGCTTCGCCCGACGCAGCAATGTAGTAATGTCATGAGTGATCGCACTGAGATCAGCATCAAGGATATTATGCCTCGCACTAATTACTACGTCCCAGCCGCCAGAAAGTTCATCTAATGAAGGCCGAATTGCCTCACTTAAGAGTCTCTTCTTATAATTACGTATAACTGCATGCTTAGAGATACGTTTACTGACCACAAAGCCAATACGTACCCCTGTTTTGCTTGTAGGCATCCACGCAAGTATAAGCAGCCGAGACGTTATACTGCGTCCCTGCTGCCTCACCCGCTGGAAGTCACTATTTTTTCGTAGGCGTAACGCCCGTTTGAGTGCCACAATACCGTTAGACGGTCAGGCTCCAACGCCCTTTGGCGCGACGCGCCTTGATCACACGTTGCCCGTTGCGTGATGACATGCGCTTCAAAAAGCCATGTTCACGTAAGCGTGGAATACGTTTTGGTTGCCATGTACGTTTCATATACCGTTTTCTCTCCTCAAAGATGGGCACAAGATGTCATGCCCCACAAGATATCCCGTAAATTATAGCGGTTTCTGTCAATACTGTCAAATTTTTTAGAAAATGATCTCAGGATAGAACTCCCCAATGGTGGCAATGCCGTCATTGGGGAGTTCTATCCTGAGATCATTTTCAATGATTTACGCGGTTTTGAAGCGAAGCAGTACACGACCAAGACGTACCTCGTCATTGTCATGCAGTTGCGTTGGCGTCTTCGCCGCGAGGCGCTGTCGGTTCAAGAAAGTGAAATTTGTGCTGTTCTCATCTTCCAGCATGTATTCCCCGTTCTCAACGAAGATACGTGCGTGCAAACGCGATACGCCACCGTCTTCGCCACCATGTGCTGTCAGATCCACATCTGGATAGATATTGCTCACAGCATCCTCACGACCAATCAGGATGTTATCTTTTCCGCTTATGTCGAACTCCTGATTGTCTGCCTCCACAATTAAACGTGCCTGCAACCCTGTGGGTGCAACACTTTGCGCGACTGGTGACGGTACCTGTGTTGCATCGAATGCAGGCTCAGGCTCCGCTGTTGCATATGCAGGGTCTGGTTGCACTGGCTGGACCTGTTGCACAACATCCGGTGTTGAGGTTACAACGGGAGCATCCTGTGTTGCAACAGCCGCAGGAGCGGACGCGTTAAGAGGCTCGCCGCACTCATCACAAAAAGCCGAACCATCGGGATTTACATGTCCCAAAGAACATACTACTGACATTACTCTATCCTTCCTCGTATACCTATTTTTTTTATGTGTATTCTCTCTAATTTCATTCTGTACGGGTCTGCTTCAGCACACCCTTTTCCCTCATATACATTGCGGTGACGCGAAAAGGGTGTGCTGAAGCAGACCCGTACAGGAGTTTTTTATCGTTATGGAATAATATCATCCAAGCGTTGTGTAAGTTTACGCGTCTTATTGCCAATAGACTTCACCTGGTCTTGCGAAATCTGTTGACCCTGATTGATCTGCTCAATCGCGGCCTGCGTTTCAGGATCAAGCACACGTGTTACATTTGGGGCAAGCTTTGTTGTTGCCTTACCTGTACGCTTATACTCGTCAAGGACGCGGGTCACAAGACGATTGGCGTTCGCTTTTTCCGCAAAGTTCATGACCGTGGCGTTTACCTGTGCCGCTTCGTTTGTGTCGGAGGTGAAGGTAACTTTGATATCCTCACGGACACGCTCACTCACAACTCCTGCCACAGGTACGTCATAGGAAAGCTCGGCCTGCGCGATACGGAAGAGACCAGCAGGTCGTGG
Organism: uncultured Ktedonobacterales bacterium; assembly: GCA_964657325.1. Lineage (GTDB taxonomy): Bacteria > Chloroflexota > Ktedonobacteria > Ktedonobacterales > Ktedonobacteraceae > JBBQVS01. The sequence goes on along the minus strand of CAZZVE010000125.1, from coordinate 10,627 downwards.
GTCGATCATTAACTCCACAAGGACCGACTGCGCATTATCTTTTTCCAGGTCGCCAAGGGGAATAACCACCTGACGATCAGAAAGACTGGATGGATCAACATCACGAATGAGCGGCAGGACCTTAACAGCCTTGCGGGGCGAGACACCCGCGGGTAAGCGCAATGTTAACGTGGCGTTGCGCACTGCAACCGCAACGGCACTCTGTAGCTGCTGTTGGAAAATGCTCATCGCATCGGAGGCACTTCTAATAAATTCAGCAGGTGTACCACCGCTAAGCTGTCCGATGTCGTCAAGCAAGCTCTCGTCCCAGTCAGAGCCAATGCCTAAAGGATTAATCGCAATGTTGGCAGCTGCAGCATCTCGTGCGAGTTGCCGACAGCGATCCGTATCACCATATGTGACACCATCAGTGAGCAGAATCATACGATTAACCGCGTTAGGAATGTTCCAACGGCGTAGCTCGCCGAGTCCCTGAATCATACCAAGCGACATTGTGGTACCGCCTGCATCCGGTATGCGGTCAATCGCGGCCTTCATTCCGATGGGATCGTTTGCTGGCATCGAGGGGATAATTACCTGGGCGGTGTCATCAAAGATCACGACAGAAATGTAGTCCGTTGGTTCCAGGCGGTCAATCACCATCTTTACCGCTTCTTTGACATTCTTGAGTTTCGCACCCCTCATAGAACCTGAGTGGTCGAGTACCAGTGCAAAGTTCAGTGGCATACGAACTTGTGCCATCATTGCTGTTGGCTTGGCTTCTAAAAGCACGTATGCAATCTGGCTTCCACCAGTAACAGGCATGAAATCTTTTCCTAGCTGATGTGCTAGTGTTACCTCTCCGGGCATAGTAGTAACGGCTCCTTTCGCTTCGGTTGGCCCTAGTATATCATATTAACGCACGAACACGACGACGGCACTTACGTTGTCTTCGCCACCATTTGCATTCGCGGCTTCAATCAACTGTGTGCAAGCAGTTTGCGGATCATGCGCATTTTTCAAAATGTCTGTAATCTGTGGGTTACGCACCATCTCCCATAGGCCATCGGAACAACTGAGTAGAATGTCGCCAGGGAGAAGCTGCTGTTTAAAATCGTCCACCTGTACATTCATCTTGTCGCCCAGACTACGGAAAATCTGACTACGTTGTGGATGAGTATATACATCGTCTGGCTCGATCAGGCCACCCGCTAATAACTGCGCCACCAGCGAATGGTCATTTGTCAGTTGATAGAGTGTATCTTCGCGTAGCATATACGTGCGACTATCACCCACATTAATAATAAACGCTGAATCGCCCACAATCATAAAACCGGTAATAGTTGACCCCATATCAGTCTTATCATGTTGGTTCGTCTGCACCAGCACATTGTTTGCCTCTTCGACGGCTCCCTTGAGCACTCCAACCAACATATCCTCTTCCAGAGGAGTAACGGACGCTGTCAACCCAGCACTCTTCTCAGCTTCCAATGGGGGCAGAAGCAGTTCACGTACCAGTTTGTCGGCGATAACATTGACAGTCATGCGGCTTGCACCTTGCCCATTATCATGACCACCCATACCATCAGCAATAATAAACACGCCAACGGGTGTTGCCTGCGACTCATGAACGCGTTGGAATTGCAACAAAAGTGTACTATCTTCGTTTGGCTCGCTACGACGAACATTGCCCGCATCGGAGTCTCCTGCGGCTAACAGATGCGCGCCATTGGGAAATGCTAGTTGCGCCGCATGCTGTTGCTCGATGACATATGTTTTGCCCTGCTCGACAAACGTATTTGCAATAGTTCCTTGTAAGACATGTGCATCATTGCTATTGCTTGCGGTTGCGGGATACTCGTGCATCAAATAGCTTGCATTGAGCAATTCCGCTCCACAGTCGATACAGAACTCATCACCCTGTGCGTTCTCCTTCGACCCGCAATTCCAACACTGTTGATAGCCTTGATGGTCTGTAACCTGATACACATGCTCCTGTCCGTCCACCTGCATCACCTGCATCACCTCGTAACGTCCCGCCACAAGAGTGCCAACGGCAAGTGCATCGCTTGTAGAGACTGCTTCAGCGTGTCCTTCTGCGTCGCCTGTAGGGACCGACGTATCACGTCCTTCTTCGGCAACAGAAACGGTTGGTGCCGAAGAAGGACGTGATACGTCGGTCCCTACAGGAGTTTGCGCAACGTCTTGCGCTGTAGTGGTTTGTTCAGGAGGCGTTACTGAGGCTGGGAGTGCTGTAGCTTGTTCCGCATACGTCGAAACACTTGGGTCATTTCCAGATGCGATCGCCTGAGCTTCTGATGGTGGTGGTGGTGGAATCTGCATAGGTTCCCCTTCTATCACATCTCCGTTTTGTGACATCATTATTGTTGGCATATCGGCAACATCTGTGTGTACATCAGAGGAGACTGGATGTCCTTCTTGCCATACAGAAGATGATGTAACGTGTTCGTCGGCGGTAGGACTTGCTGAAGCAGTCTCTACAGATTGTAACGAATCAGGTCCGGTAGGCTGTGACACATCTGTTCCTGTATTGTGTCCCGTTTCTTGCTGCCAGCGACGCGCCTGAAACGCCACCATTTCTTGTGGTGAAAGTATCTGCGTTGGCGCAAGGCTGATATCATCCTCTGGAAGCGTTGTGTTTTGTGCAGGCTGAGCGGCAATAACTGCTTCTGGTTGAGCCACGACCTCTATCGCTGGGGCTTCCTGCGGTGCTACTTCATTGATACTGCTTGGAGATGCAGGTGTTACCTCATTAATACTAACCGCGGATGCGGGCGTCGTCTCCTGAATTGCAGGAGTGTTCTGCACATCGACCGGATGGCTAGTAACAGGATGGCTCGCGGCAAGATCCTCTGCTGTAAACGAGTAGCCGCACACTTTACAAAACTTCGCATTATCTCGATTTTGTGTATTACAATTGGGACAGAGCATCGCTGCCCTCCTTCGATTCGTTTATAGTTGTTTTTGTAGCCTGAGTGCCTCCGCATTGGTTGGATCGCGTTGTAGCGTTTCGTTAACCAATTGCCGTGCCTCGCCTTTTTTGTTCATTTTGAGATAACAGGTTGCCATTGCACTATAGACATCAGACACATAAGGGCTAAGCTGGCGGGCTTGCTCCAATGCGCTCAAGCCTAAATTCCATTCGCGTTGTTTCATATGAGCACGTCCCAGCTCATACCAGCCCTCCCACAACATCGGGTCTTCCTGTGTTGCCTGTCGCAACGTACTGATTGCTGCTGGTAACTGCTTTGTCTCGCTATACAGTCTTCCAATCGCTATTAAGAGTAACGTATGCTTAGGATTAATTTTCAGCCCATCCAGGAAACGCGCCTCAGCCTCACGATAGTATCCCTGATCCATTGCCGATAAGCCAAGTTGGTAATAGATTGCGGGGTCCTGTGGTGCAAGCCCCAATGCCTTTGTAAATGCGTTCGTCGCTTGCTGATACAGTCCTAAATCACGATAGCATAAACCTACTTGAAAGTAGACATCAACCGCATCAGCTTTGAGACGAAGAGCATCCTCGAATTGTTCAGCTGCGGCTTTCATATTCTCGGTGAAGAGTCGCTTATCCGTATCCTTGACCGATTGCCCATACTGGCGATACGTTCGACCAAGATTATAGAGGACATCATAGGACGAACTTCCTAGTCGCTGTGCCTCACGGAACTGCTGAATCGCCCCGACATAATTTTTCTGTGAAAGCTGGTGCAGCGCGGACCGATATGCTGCATTGGGGTCGTTGCTCGTCACAGGTGCAGCCGTTGGAACAGGCCGTGCCTGAATTGGTTGCACAGGGCGAGCTTGAATAGATGCGCGTCCATTTGATGAGCTTGTTGTTGATTGCACAGGGCGCGCTTGGATGGGTGCTGGACGTGCCTGAATAGGACGTTGCACAGGACGCGGCTGAATGGGCACACGACGTGGCTGTTGTGGACGTGCTTGTGTAGGAGCCACAGTTACACCTTGCACCAGTGGTTGCCCATCACGTTTGCAAAACTTCGCCCCAGGCCGATTCTGAAAACCACATTTAGGGCACACTAAGCCATTCGCCGCATTGGTCGCCATCATAAGCGTTGCATTAGGCGAACCGACAGCGGGAATAGCAATGGTTTGTGGTGCAGCACTATTCGGCACGCATTGTTGTAACGCGACACGCATCTCCTCCGCGCTCTGGAAGCGCAATGCTGGCTCCTGTTGCATCGCTCGAATAATCACCTGCTCAATTGGACATACCCTTCTCCCGTTAACTTGCACAGTACGCAGACGTGGGTTCTTCGCTAGAATGCTGCCAGTTGCAGGTGTCTGAATCGGATCCGGCTCAAAGTTTGTGAGCAAATGATACAGCGTCGCTCCTAACGAGTAGATGTCAGAGCGAGCATCGGTTTGCACGAGGCGACCTGGATTTTGCGCGGTACGCTTCTGCCCTGGCATTGTGATCGAGCCGAGATGTTCAGGAGAGGCATACGAGATGGTACCCAGGTTCTCCGTATTTGTGCGTTTGTTTGGGTCAAAACGTCGTGCGATACCAAAGTCGATGAGTTGTACGTCATCGTCGGTGGTAATCATAATGTTACCCGGCTTCAGGTCACGCAAAATGATCGGTGGGACGCGCGTATGAATGTATGTCAACGCTTCACATACCTGCATGCCCCACTTGATTACCTTGTCCTCTGGTAAAGGTGACTTTCTATCCTCAAGCATCTTCTCAAGGCTCACCCCCGGCACAAACTCCATCACGAAGTAGTAATTGCCACGCTCTTGAAATGGCACCATTAAACTCGCTATATGTGGATTCTTCAAGCCACGTAAGAGCGCAACCTCTTTATTAAAGCGGTCTATTGCAACATCTCTATCCTCTTTACTTGTACTTGGGGCGATAAGCAATTCTTTGACTGCATAATGATAAGGAGGCATTCCTGGTCCTGCATCCTGCGCTACCCTGTAGACCGTGCCCATACCACCTTCGCCGAGAATCTTATCAATTTTATATTTTCCATCAAGAATCGTGCCTATAGGAAGGGCCATAGAGTATACTCCAACCTTTTACAACTGTGTCAATGTGCGTTCACATGCACAACGACGGCAGTGATGTTATCCTCGCCACCGTTCGCGTTTGCCAGATCAATTAACTGATCACATATCTTCTGTGGGCTGCTCTCCTCACTCAACAGTCTCTTTAGATCCTGCTCACGCACCATCTCCCATAGTCCATCGGAGCAAAGCAGCAACGCATCCTTGGGAAGCAGTGTCTCATGGAAAATGTCAACCTCGACCGTCTTGTGTCCTGCACCAAGCGAACGGTAGATTAAGTTACGCTGTGGATGTGTGTAGATTTCATCCGCTGTGATCTGGTTTGACTCGACGAGCCGTGCAACTAATGAGTGATCACGTGTCATGGGAGTTAAATTGCCCTCACGAAGAAGATAGGTGCGACTATCGCCGACATTAGCGACATAGGCGTTATCATTCTGTACAAGGACAGCAGTTACAGTGCTTCCTAGGCCGCGTGCTGCACTTTGTTTCTCGCCATAGCGTATGATTGCCGTGTTTGCCTGCTGAATCGCCGTTTTTAACTGGTCCTCAACAGCAAACGAAACGGGTGTCTCTTTCAATTTGCGTGTCTTCTGCTTCGAGTTTTCCTCGCTAGCAGGAGTTGGCTTCTTTCCAGCCTCTTTTACCTCAGCTAAATCAAGTTTGATCGTTGGTTGATCGGCAATAGGCTTGAAGAAACTATCCAGGTTCTGACTAATTGTTTCAATCGCAAGTTTGCTTGCGACCTCGCCTGCCTTATACCCGCCCATGCCGTCAGCAACAATAAAGAGACCTCGATCTCCCTCTTCTGATGACTCTATGCGTTTGTAGGCACAATCTTCGTTCTGATCGCGTTGTTTTCCCACGTCACTTTTGTCAGCAGCCGTTAATCGTAGATGTATAGATGTCATTTAGTATGTACCTCACAAAAGCAGATGTCTTTTCCATATTTGTGCTCACTATAGCATATAGTCGTATAACTGACAATTAAAGACATACTGGTTTTTATAGCCTGTATTTTTTGTCAAGAATAGGTGCATATTATTGAGTAGAACATACAGTATATACGGGCTTGCGAGGGTTTGAGTTGCGAGGCTTCTATAAAGCTAGCGGAGAAATATGAGCATAAGACAAGGAGACCTTTGCGGTCTCCTTGTCTTATGCTCATATTTCTCCGCTAGCTTATTTGGTTTTTTGCTTAGAGACGGGTGTAGGTGTAGTTGTTCCACTCTTGTTAAGTTTAGCTTGCTCATCCTTGATCTTGGCTTCGAGCGCATTCAAGTATGACTGCGCACCATCGAGATCAGTATTCGTAATCGCGTCAAGTTGTTGAGGTAGATTTTTCACCTGATCGACCCATGACTGTAGAATGGTTTGCACAGCTTGAAGTGTACCATTATCCTGGTAGGCATTCTTGAGAAAATTACGTGCAATCGTGACAGCACTTAACATTGTCGTCAGGAAGTCACCAGCGAGGATCGAACCAACCTTTACAATAGGCGAAACGAAGACATCATAAGCAACACGAGTTAACTTTGCCGCACTGATAGCTCCATCAAGCGTGAAACCTTCGAGGTTTTGTAGAGCAGTCAGTAGTTCTTTGCGTGCATTATCCGCACCCTGTGCTAACCCTTTGTTGAAGGCGTCCTCTAACTGTTGCTCAATATTGGTTGCGGCACCATTGACAACACCTGGAATCTTTGGTGCTATTTCATAAGCTGCAACGCCTGCTCCACCTACTGCTAACGCGCCAAGACCAAACAGGACACCACGACGTGATACCTTTTTGCGTCGTCTGCGCGGCTGATCGACCTCTTCGTCTTCATACTCATCTTCGTATTCGTCCTCATACTCCTCGTCCGGCTCGATTAACTGGCGAGTGCGTACTGGTGCGGGTTGTGCTAAGCGAGGAGCAAGTGGAGCAGGGACGGATGCATACATCCGTTCATCGAGAGGTTCGGTATCTTCTTCATAACCCTGATCGGGATCATATCCCGTATACTCTGGATATACTTCATTCTCTTCATAATCATCGTCTTCACCTGCCTCGATAAGCTGACGCGTCGAGGGAAGACGGGGAGCTACTACGTTCCGAGCATGGCGACGGCTACTATATAATGTAGGGTCTTCTTGTTCTTCATCAACAGGGCGTCTCGTTGGACGCTCATACAATTCTTCGTCTACAATCTGCTCTTCGCTCTCGCTACTTTCGTTGGCAGCCCGCCTACTGGCTAAAATGCTCTTACGTGTAAGTTCTCTAGTTCTACGGGGATCCGGGCGTTGAACAAGCTGAGTACTTGCCCTCTGTGACCGCTCTTCTTGCTGAGCCTGCTCCCCCCGTTGTTGACCCTGTTGCCCACTACGACCCCGCAATGGATCATAATCGTATCCATACTGGCGTCCGGGACTTTTGTGATAGAGTTTTCGCTCCGAACGATCATCTTTTGACATTTTCCCTTATCCCTCCTGAACAACATGCCCAAAGGCGTGAGCAACTCTGGCATCAACAAGAGTAGCGTAGCATGCCTGTGCTTCTCATTCTATCGTATATATTCCTACTTCGTCTAGTTTATTAGTATCTATGTATAAGATTTCTGTACCTATGCACGTATCTTGCATGTCTCTGTCTTTATGCATGTAAAGGAATAAACGCTTATTACGAGCAAATTGTGTTTTCACGTAGTATACCACAAAACTCGCCCTTCCCTCAACTTTACACCTCGTATATAGGATACGGACGTGTCAGTATTACAGATGTACTCGTACTTCTGTATGAACCGATTGATCGTGCCCTCACCCACGACCTTAGGAAAACGCGAAGAGGGTGTGCTAAAGCAGACCCCTATGGTTCCTACAGAAACATCGTTAAGCTCGTTACTCTACTATGCTATAATGTCTCGTAGTATAAAGCTAGATGCTGACAATAGGAGACAAAGAACATATGTCCGCTATTTCCCATAGTATAGACGAACAAGCTACACCTATAGTTGCATGTATTACGGTTGGTATGTTTGAAGAGAATTGTTATTTGTATGCATGTCCTTCAACTCGTGAAGCTGTAATTATCGATCCTGGCGATGAGGCGGGGCGTATTTTAGAACGTATTCAAGAACTGGAACTTCTACCCAAATACATCCTCAATACGCATGGGCATATCGACCATATCTGTGCTATTGATGAGGTCAGCTCAGTCTATCCTGTACCTCTGGCTATTCATGCTGCTGATGCGTTTATGTATACAGATGAACGCGCTGCGCGAAACTTCGGGCGTCGTGCTCCCCTTGTGAAACGAAAGCCGGACATACTCTTAAAAGAGGGCGATGTTATCAAATTCGGCACACTCAAGCTAGAGGTGTTATACACACCGGGACATACACAGGGTGGTGTTTGCTTTGTAAGCCGCCCCTACTGTGTTTTTAGTGGCGATACGCTGTTTCATAGAAGCATTGGACGCACCGATTTACCTGGAGGGAACTACGAGCAGCTCGTTGAGTCCATCCGTACAAAACTTTATGTATTAGAAGAGGACCTCACAGTCTTTCCTGGTCATAGTGAGCCAACAACTATTTTGGCTGAAAAACATGAAAATCCATTTGTAAATATTGAGGAGTAAATTTGTGTCAACTATTTGTGTTATTGGTACTGGTTATGTAGGACTTGTCACTGGAACTTGCCTTGCTGATATGGGCAACTCGGTTACATGTGTTGACATCGTAGCTGAGAAAATTGAGCGACTCAAACAAGGTATTTTGCCTATTTATGAGCCAGGGTTGGAAGAACTGGTTGAGCGCAACGTGGAGGCGGGCCGCTTGCACTTCACTACGAGTTACGATGAAGGTTTGGACAACGCTGAATTTATCTTCGTGGCTGTAAATACTCCAACAGGGACCAGTCAAGGCGGTGCTGACATGCGCTATGTCGAGAGTGCCGCGCGTAGTATTGCTGAAAAACTCGATCATTACGCCGTTATTATTAACAAAAGTACAGTACCCGTAGGGAGTGGCGACGTTGTCTCACGCATCATTCGCAATAGCCTCAAACGCCCAGAAGTACCATTCGCGGTTGTCTCAAATCCCGAATTTTTGCGCGAAGGTTCCGCTGTGCTAGATTTCCAAAACCCTGATCGTGTTGTACTTGGTTCATCCGATCAGGCCGCCGCTCATCATGTCGCGCTTCTCTACCTGCCCCTGCGTGCCCACATTGTCATCACGGACCTGTACACCGCGGAAATGATTAAGTATGCCTCGAACGCATTTCTCGCAACCAAGATTTCCTTTATCAATGAGATAGCTCAGATATGCGAACGTCTCGGCGCAGACGTGAAAGAAGTTGCCGTCGGTATGGGTTACGACAAGCGTATTGGGCGTGCATTCCTAGATGCTGGCCTGGGATACGGTGGTTCGTGTTTTCCAAAAGACGTGCGCGCATTAGCTCACATGGCAGATGAGGCGGGCCTGCATCCACAGCTTCTGCATGCCGTGATGGATATTAACCACGATCAGCGTCGCCTCGTCGTCTCGAAACTTACAGCTATCCTTGGCTCATTGCGTGGCTGCACCATCGGCGTACTTGGCCTTGCCTTCAAACCAAACACTGACGATATGCGCGAAGCTCCTTCTGTTGACATCATTCGCTGGGTTACAAGTCAGGGTGCAAAGGTGCGCGTATACGATCCTATTGCGGCGAAGACAGGACGCGATGCACTCGAACGCGCAGAGGTACGCTTGGAAGATGTTCATTTCAGCAAGGACGCTTATGAGGTGGCAGAGGAAGCCGACGCGCTCGTCATTGTCACGGAATGGAACGAGTTCAAGTCACTGAATATGACTCAGATGCACGATAATATGCGCCGCCCTGTATTAGTCGATGGACGCAACATCTACGAGGCATCCGAGATGAACCGTATCGGCTTTATCTATCGCGGCATGGGTCGTGGCACAAGTCCTGCTCCCACGGTGTTGCCGGCAGGTGATACATCGGGCGATATACAAGAGGCACAACAACCAACACTCGGCCTGGAGGCTACAAAATAATGCAAGAAAAAGACCAGTCATTACTCTTTACGCCACTCGTGAGTCAAGCTGGAGCCGCTCTACCCGATTGGCTCTTCGGACCAAAAGGTGTGTCTGGTCTTCCAACATCGCTTTCTGCGCCACAGGGTGTCAACATCGCTGTTGGCATCGACATTATCGAGGTTGACCGTGTACGGAAAGTCTTTGCGCATCACGGCGAACGTTTTCTCAAAAGAGTCTTTACCGAGATTGAGGTTCTGCAATGTCGGGGACGAGCGGAAAAGCTCGCGGGCCGTTTCGCTGCGAAGGAAGCTATCAGCAAAGCGTTGGGCACAGGTCTCCATGGTGTCGCGTGGCGCGAAATGGAGGTCGTGCAACTGCGTAGTGGGCGTCCTTCTGTGCGCTTACATGGGAATGCCAAACGTCGCGCCGAACACCTTGGCCTCAGTGCCTTCGACGTAAGTATCGCCGACCTCGCCCAGTTATCCATTGCTATCGCCGTGGGAGTGCAAACAGATAGAACCGTTTTGCCAAATAGTCAAACAGAAGGCATAGATGCGCCCTAGGGCGCATCTATGCCT
>CAZZVE010000124.1:0-14326 GCA_964657325.1 uncultured Ktedonobacterales bacterium | reverse complement strand
AGAATTGCAGCACAACATTTGAAAAAACAAAAGCAACTTACGCTATCGATAAAGAGGATGCCTGTTCAGATCGCCCATTCACGGGAACGGATTGCGCGAGACGATAGACCCACGGCACAATCTCGTTGGGCGCAAGGTGCGCGAGTTGGACAAGGTACTTTTGGTTACGCCTGACCAGATAACCACGTCCAGTAGCCATATCACTCATACGAATACCTAGTACCTGTGGGTCGTTGGGATCACCACCAAGCACAATACCGAGCCGTGCGGTGCGTACTGAAGTGAGCAATGGGTCACTACGCATCAAGTCGCTTGCAGGACCTGCGACAATGATATGAAAGTGCAGATCGCGCGCTTGTGGCATAAATTCTTTCAGATCATTGAACGGGTTTTTGGACAAGACACTCAACTGATCGTAGTCGTCAATAACCAGCACAAGCGGAGTCATTGAAGCTCCCAGGACAACATTGAGATCGTCTTGCATCTGCTCCAACTCTTCACGCAATTGAGTGCTACGTTTGCGCAACTCTTCTTTGAGTTTTTCCATAACCTGATTGAGTCGTTCCTCAGTATCAGCATACATACAGACATTCGGGAGACGACGCATAAGACGAGAACCACGACGGAAGTCTACGAGTATAACCTGGGCATGTCTATTCGTTGGCGTCGCCAACATTAAAAGACATGTTTGCAACACTGTTGTACGTCCACTACCGGGGCCACCCGCGACCATTGCATGCGGTGTGTCCGCGTTCAAGTCAAGCGCGATTGGGCGTAGCGTAAAGTCCTCCATACCGACGCGAATTGAGAGTGCTTGTGATGGCGCGACACTCTCTACGATGTTCCCTTTCGCACCTCGACCAGACACGGCGTCCATCAGAAAGTAGTCGGCGCGAACATATTCAGGCAAGAGTCGAATGGGTGGAGCCTGCGTCACTTTTGTAGCCTTACCATCACGGAGAAAGCTTGCGACCAGGATATCAAGCTGGCTCGTTTGCTCATCATCGTCCTCTCCTGGCACGGGCAACGCGATATGCACCTCTTCAAGCGTCTTCCCACGTTTATAACCACGTCCAGGCGTAGCGGGGTCAATCGTGGATGAGTCGTTCTTACCCACCAGGATCAGCGAGTCAGTATACTCGACTAACCGCAAGCCGATACGAAGCTCAAACAAACTGAGTAGCTGCATCGGCACTGATACAGGACGATCAACTGATAGCACCATATAGACGCCATACGTTCGGCCTTGACGCGCAATCATCAACAAGCGTTCAAGTTCTTTCTCATGTGCTTGCTTGAAGTCAACAAACTTGTCGATGACCAGCACAACGGCGGGCATCTCTGGTAAGTCGCTCTTTTCGGCACGTCTACGCTGATAGGATAGAAAATCGTCAAGCTGATTAGCGGTACAATATTTCTTTCGCTCTTCAATAATACCTTCGAGTTTGCGCAGGAGGCGACTGATATATTCAGCATCACTTTCGCTAAAGACACCACCTACATGAGGTAATTTCTCGAAGACACGCAATGCTTGTCCCCCGAAGTCGATCAGGTAAAGATTCAGTTGCGTGGGTGTATGCGTTAGAGCAAGGGACGTAATCAACGTGCGTAAAAAGACACTTTTACCACTTCCAGAAGCACCACCAATGAGGATATGCCCACCGTTGTGTGGCATGTCAAGTAGCCACGGTTCCTGTCGCTGCTCCATTGGCAGATCAATCATACCCATTGGACATGTTAACCAACCATACGTCGGTTGTTTACTCTCGGCAGGTTGCGCGGGAACTATACGCCGCACATGTTTGTAGACTTCGGTTAGATTGATACGGTTTGGCAAGGGCGCGGGCCACGGCTTGAAAAGTTCTAATCCTATCGTCTCCTGATATGGCTCAATAAGGTCCATTAGAACCTTCTGATCAATGATTTCGCCATTGTTTGAGGCGGCTTGCTTCGCGGCTAAGGCTGCTTCATTTGCAACACGTGCGGGTAGCGAGATGCGCGCACTCTGAAACAGGTCGAAGACCTCTGAGCCAATTTGGAAGTAGGCACGACCAGGAATGGTGCTTGGTAATAACGCGGCCTCCGAACGTCCTAACATGTCGCGGCTGTCCTGCAACGAGGCGACACGAAGACAGATACGAAACTTGAGGTTTGACCAGATATTGGGATTGACCGAACCTGTTGGCTTCTGAGTTGCCAGAATCAAATGGACTCCGAGGCTACGACCCTTTTGCACTACACTGACAAGCCCCTCCATAAAGTTCGGATGCTCTTTCGCCAGTTCCGCGAACTCGTCGATGATAATAAAGAGATGAGGCAACGGCTCAAGACTCTTTGGATTTTGCGCTCGCATAGCAATGTATTCAGAGATTTTCTTGGCATTCGCGCTACTCAATACGTGCTCACGACGTTTCAACTCGCTTTTGAGTGCTACCAACGCACGTTCGGTCAGTTTACCGCTCAAGTCTGTCACCATACCAACTGTGTGCGGTATCTTCTCGAACGGCTTGAATGCCGCACCTCCCTTAAAGTCCACAAGTACAAAGTTTACAAGATGCGGATGATGTGTTATCGCAAGCCCAACAATAATAGATTGCAGTAGTTCGCTTTTGCCAGCACCTGTTGTACCTGCAATGATACCATGAGGTCCATGTACATTGTCATTAAGATCGAGCCAGACAATTTCGTCTGCATTGCGACCCATTGGTACACGTAGCATACCAAAGCGCGGCTGACTCCCATTACCCCACCATTTTTCGGGATCAACCTGATCCGCAAATGGTATATCAAGCAGATCGAGCAAGCGCACGTTCGTTGGAATATCGGCGGCATCGTCATCATCACTCACCACATGAATGGCATTAAGGGCACGCGCGATACGGCGCGCATAATCAAGCTCTATCTTGTCTGCCTGTACACCTTCGAGCGTCTCACGGTCTACACCAATGCCAGCATAGGTAAGCATACACTCTTCTGAGAGGCGCACAATACCACGGCATTGACTTGGAATAGCCTGTTTTTGCGCGACAAGGTATATTACGGAAACTCCAAGCTGCTCGCCCAGTTTAAACGCATGTGTCAATGCCGGATGCTGACGCACATCTACATAGTCATGGACCAGCACGACGAGGTGTGGTAGCGATACAGGCTGCATCGTAGTGGCACCAGGAGTGCTGTTTTGTTCCGCCATCTTAGAAGCACGCTGGCTCAGTTCTTCCAGCATGAAGTTGAGTAATTGTATCGCCTCATCCTCACCTACTGCGGTAAGCCTTTTGAGTTTACAACCCTTGAGTGGTGCTGTATGTGGCAAATCAGCTATCCACTCCCAATCCTGCTTTTGCGACTGGGGATAGATGCCAAGAATCCGTACATCTTCCGGTGAGTGATGCGTGGCGATTTGACAAATCATCTCATGCGTCAATGCCGCTACATCCTGCCGACGTCCGGTAATGCCCAACGACTTTACTCTCGGCAACGAGATACCGCAAGGGATATCATCGACAAACGTAAAGTCATGTTTGAAGCGTTGCACCTCTGCTGCCATTGGGTCAACTGACTCAACCTCTGGAATGTTGAGTGTCACCGAAAATGGTTGCTTCCCCTTCCCAACACGAACAGTTAAAAAATCGGGGTCGTCGGGCCGACGCTCCCACAAGTGTTCACGCTGCTGAATCTGCTCCTCAAGCACCTCCGGATCGGGATCGGTCAACAATGCCACCAGACGTTGTTCCTCGGCTTGCTTTTTGAGATATGAGCGGAGCTTTGCCAGCAATTTTTTGTACTTCTTATCGTTTTCGCGGTTCGTGCGCCGTACCGCCTTTACCTTTTGCCTTGTCGTAATGATAGTGTTCACTGGACCCATGACAGAAAAAATCGCCATCGGCAAGAGAAACGCAAGTTGCTGCATAGAGGCATGGCTGACAAAGATATAGATACCAAACATGATGCTGACAGTAATCACAGGCATAAGTATAGGGAATAGACCTACAGGTGGAGGTGGTTGCTCTTTTGTAGGTGGTTTTGGAACGTCAATCGTCTCTTTTGATGGCAACATAAAGATACGAGGGGGGCGATTGAACACCTCCAGCGGTGCGTTTGTGACGTTTCCCATTTTTGGATCGAAGGTTTGCACTTTTTGCATAACAGCTACCTCTTGCGCTACATGACATATCTACAATCGCAAGGCATACATGTAGGAACATAATAATCAAGGTTGTTATATGATTGATTAGCACATGACAGGGGCGAGTATGTTAGAGCATAACAGCATCACGTGTGTTGAAGCATGACAACACCATGCGTACTGAAACATGACAGGGGCAAGCCCTGTCACTACTATACTTGCGCCACGCGAGGCCGTGTATAGTAGTGACAGGGCTTGCCCCTGTCATGACTTGCCTCGATTTGACTAGAGGCTCTGATCGGCCTGCTCGAAGCGGGTAGCGGTATCTTGCAGGTGATTGCCCAGGTCCTCACCAACTTGTACGATGCGTTGTGCTGATGAACGCCATTCCTGGTACATTTGCTCGTAACGCTGTCGGCTCACACCCTGCCAGTCACCCTCGACCTGATTGGTCGTGTTCTGGATTTGTGGCTCGATGCTGTTGTTGATCTGTTCGTTCAACTGATAGAAGACACGTCCCAATTGGCGAAGCAGGTCTGTATTAATATGAATTGTGCCCATGAATAAATTCCTCCATAGATATAATAGTGGTGAAATGATGGGAGAAGCTTTTACGTAGTCTCTCCCACACAATAACAATAGTTTGGAATAGCTTAGAGGCTCTGATCAGCCTGCTCGAAGCGGGTGGCGGTATCTTGCAGGTGATTGCCCAATTGCTCGCCAACCTGTACGATTTGCTGAGTAGCTGAACGCCAGTCCTGATACATCTGCTCGTAACGCTGTCGGCTCACGCCCTGCCAGTCACCCTCGACCTGATTGGTCATGTTCTGGATTTGTGGCTCGGTGCTGTTGTTGATCTGTTCATTCAATTGGTAGAAGATGCGTCCTAGTTGGCGAAGCAGGTCTGTATTAATATGAATTGTGCCCATGAATAAATTCCTCCATACTCGTGCGAACAGTATCATAGCTGTTCGTCACATCTTTTTTATATTCGGTAGCCTAACCTGTGTAAAGGATAAATAAGTATCCGTTTCATACATTCGTTGTCACACGTTCGTCTACTCATTCGCAGTATAAAGACTGCCACCAAATAGATAAAAGCGCATATAAAAATCAGTGCGATAGCCCTTTTTCCTGCACATTTGGACCAATTTTTGTGGATAAGTACGTGGATAACATTGTGGATAAGTAAGGATAACTTCCCTATGACGGTGGATAAGTGGGGGATAAGTCGGAGTTACGTTGTGTTTACGCCTCTTTTACGCTCAACACATATCCAAAGATATCCACATATCCACATTACGCAAAAAGGAGGGTGGTTGATTTACCTGACATTTTAGTCTACACTTTGGAAACACACGAGAGTGGAGAGAGCAACCAACACACCAACAAACACCGCAGCATGCTATTCCCTGCATACTGTAATGTTGAACGTTCGTACGAACAAACGTGCTATAATGCACGTCAAGAAACAGGCAAACGCACCTCGGTTTTTGGATACCCGTAGCGTTTATTCTTGAAACCTATCTATATATTTGTCAAAAATCATTTTTTATCCCGTAGTATATGTATGCGTAGACGGAGAGCTTAAGACGTGGAAAAGCTGTTACCACAAAACATCGAGGCCGAGAGCGGCGTACTCGGCAGTATCATCATCGACCCAGAGGCCATCGTCCAAATAGCGGACTTTCTCATGGCGGAGGACTTTTACCGTGACGCACACCGCACCATCTACGAGGTTATTATCCAACTCTACGAGCAACAGCAACCAGCCGACTTTATCACGATCTGTGACGAACTAGAGAGCCGTGGCAAGCTAGAGGGCGTAGGCGGTCCGAGCTATGTAACCTCGCTCATCAATCAGGTTCCGACCAGTGGCAACGTCGAATACTACGGACGTATCGTTGAGCGAACCGCCATTCTGCGTCGCCTGATTCACGCTGCCGGAGAGATCGCCGCAACCGCATATCAAGAGAGTGACGCCGATGTCGCACTCGAAAAGGCTGAGCAACTTATTTTCAACATCAGCCAACGTCACGCCCATGCCGACTTCTCGCCCCTGCGCGACATTCTCTCGGACTATATGTCCAAACTGGATCAACTGCACGAGCGACGTGGAAGCATCGTCGGGGTCCCCACAGGTTTCGCCGACCTCGACCGCCTTACTGGAGGACTACAACGCTCCGATTTGATTATTTTAGCAGCACGACCAGCAATGGGAAAGTGCGTTATCTATAGAACATTGATAGACAATCCATTAACAGGAGAAAGAATATCTATAGAAAAATACATAAAAAATCAAGTGCAGCAAGTATTAGGTATCTCAGACGAAGGTAAAATACGCTCAACAGAGATATCACACTGGGTAGATAGTGGTATACAACCATGTTATCGTGTACAAACTCGCTTAGGTAGAATGGTAGAAGTGACAGGCCATCATCCTTTTCTCACAGTGCAAGGTTGGAAACCACTACATGACCTGAGCGTGGGACAGCGTATTGGTGTACCTACTTCTGTACCAGTCTTTGGAACGGATGAAAGTTTATCATTGGATAAAGTACGCTTGCTTGCATATTTTATTGCTGAAGGCAGTCTCACAAGCACATCACCAGCGTTTACAAATACAGACCCTATCATAGTCAATGATTTCAAGTCGATTATTGCTAGCTACTTCCCAACCTGCGCTATTAGGCAAGAACGCATTACGTATACTGTGGCACAACAAAAAAATGTATATACACAACGAGGGATAGCGATACTTCCAACAAACCCTGTTACCCAATGGTTAAGAGAACTAGGATTGATGGGCAAACTCGCAAAAGACAAGTTCTTTCCCGCTTGCGTTTGGACGTGGAGCCGTCGCTATCTTGCTGAGTTCTTACGTGTATTAATGAGTTGCGATGGCTGTATCTACTCGTTTAAAGGTGTGCCAATCATAGAATTTACTGTCGCGTCACAACAGTTAGCTGATGACGTGAACCATGCCTTTACACGTTTCGGCATCATTTCAAAATATTGTCGCAAGGGTGACAATGCATGGCGCGTTGAAATCACATCACCTGAAAGTGTACGAAAATATCAGCGCGAAATCGGTTGGATTGGCGAAAAGACAACGCGGTTTGCGGAGTACGAACATGCCATAACGTCAAGAGGTGGTAACTATGGACATGCTCCAAAAGACGTATGGCAAATTATACGTGCTGATGCTCAGCAACAAGGCTTGTCGCTGTCAAAGCTTGCCTATGTTAGCGGACAAACAACCAAGCAAGGTAAGTACGCTAGTTACAAAGCTCATACAAATCAAAGTATCTCTCGTACCCGTCTTTCGGCGTTTGCTGATACACTCGATAGCCCAACTCTACGCTTTATTGCTAGCCCTGATATTTATTGGGATGAGATTGTCTCTATCGAGGCTATCGGAGAACACCAAGTCTATGATTTGACGGTGCCTGATGGAGCAAACTTTGTCGCGCAAGATGTCTTCGTGCACAACACATCGTTCGCCCTAAGCCTCGCGCATAATTCAGCCATCAAGCATAAGCAGTCTATCGCGGTATTCAGCCTTGAGATGAGCAAAGAGCAGTTGGTGCAACGCTTCCTCTCGATGGACGCTGGTATCGACCAGCAAAGGCTGCGTACAGGTTGGATTGAGGACGATGAGTGGGAACGCATCATCTACGCGATGGGTACACTATCTGAGACAAGCATCTGGATTGATGATACGGCGGGCATCTCCACAATGGAGATGCGTAGTAAGGCTCGCAGGTTGCAAGCAGAGCATGGTGTTGATCTGATTATCGTTGACTACCTACAGCTTATGCAATCAACGGCGGGTGGAGCGCGTAACAAGAACCGTGAGCAAGAAATATCCGAGATTAGCCGTAACCTCAAAGGCTTAGCGCGTGAAATCAATGTGCCAGTGTTGGCATTAGCCCAGTTGTCGCGTGCAGTTGAGAGTAGGTCATCGAAGATTCCTCAATTATCGGACTTGAGAGAAAGCGGCTCAATAGAGCAAGACTCTGATATCGTCATGTTCATCTATCGAGATGACGTGTATAATCCAGAGTCGGAACGCAAGAACATCGCGGACATTATTATCGCCAAGCACCGCAATGGACCCGTTGGCGAGGTCAGTCTCTTTTTCCAGGCCAGCCAGACGCGCTTCCGCGATCTGGAAGTCTCACCACCAACAGAATAACAGGGGGGAGACACTTATGACATCTATGCACCATAAAAATAATATTCATGCTGACGATATGGCTTCCTTTACAGGCTTCCCTTCGGGGAAAAAAAATCCGTATGTGCCGATACCAGAAATCTTCTTTACGCAAGTGCTACCGGAGATCGAGGATAGTGCCGAATTAAAAATTACACTACACCTCTTCTGGCTTCTGGCACAAAAACAGGGTAATCCACGCTGTACAAGTGACCGCGAATTACTCTCGGATACTACATTGCTGCGTAGCCTGCGACGACGAGGCGATCCACGTCCAGCCGAAGAACGGCTGCGACAGGGATTAGATCAGGCCGTGGCACGAGGCACTTTGTTACGTATACATCTGAAATTGATGAGCGAGGGCAGGGACGGAGCCGAAACCATCATCTGGTATTTCTTTAATACGGCTCGCAGCCGCAAGGTCGTCGCGGAATTACAAGGGGGTGAAATGATTCCCGTTCGCTTGCTGAATCCAGTAGAGGAGCAAGGACGAGATGAACAGGAGAATAGTCAGGAAAGCTTGCAAACTATAGAACAAACGGTTGGGAAAGGGTATACTAGTAGTATAGAGCATATACCAGCACGTCACACACAAAATGTTCAGGTGCAAATAGAACGTCCTAATATTTTTGTATTATATGAACAAAATATCAGTTTACTCTCTCCGTTAATTGCTGAAGAACTAAAAGACGCGGCAGATCAATACCCTGCGGAATGGATTGAAGCGGCATTCCGCGAAGCGGTCCAGCAGAACAAGCGAAAATGGAGTTATATTCGCGCCATTTTACGGCGTTGGGAAACGGAAGGCAGGCAATCATGGAACGCCTGAATGATATTATGGGTCGGACGGCGCAGCGACGCCACAATTATTCTGAACAACGGTCGCCACAGCCACAAGGCCAGCAGGTGCAACAAAATCAGCGACCAGCTCAAGCACAGCAGAGTCAACAACAGTCAAACACTCGTCCATCCTCGCGTCCACCATTGCGTGAACAGAATGCACGGCAGGGTCAGCAACGTCCTTATATCACGCCCAGCCAGCCAGCAGGAACTCGTGGCCAGCAGGAACCAACAAACTACGAGGGACGCTCTTATGGACAACAACCGGCTATACGACCAGTACCCGCTCGCCCGCAGCAATCGGCATCACAACGTCCTGCCATGAACAGGACGAGTTCGCATTCACCGCAACGTTCAGAGCGACAGGTTGTGCAAGAGCAGCCATTTGTTCATCCGCTTCAAACGCGACCTATGTATACACAAAACTATCGCGCCGATGAGTACGCACTCTCACCCGTAGTATCCGCAGATGTCGTAGAGAATTGGGAAGATGAAGAGGACGACGAAGAGACGGGCATGCAATACGGCGATTGGGAAGAGGGTGAAAGCGAAGTTGTGATTTACCAGCGCACTACGCCGGAACCTCAAACACGTCCAAGAGGAAGTGCACTCACGCAGTCGAGAGACGACTACGGGCAAGCTTATCCACAGCACCCACTAGTGACACGCGAGTTGTCGCGTCCATCAGTGAACACGGGCCAGCAAGGATATGGCGGCGTGCGTACTCCACGCGATATGCAACAAGCCCAGCCACCAACGCCACCTGTTCGTGTGCAAGAGGTGCAACAGCCCCATCGCTCAACACAGCCGCTTAACTCACGTGTCAACATCGAAACAGGACGTGAACGACCTATAACACAAGGTCAGCAACAGATGCAGCAAAGACCCTTGCGTCAGATTGTGCCACAACAAAAGGCACCGATACGAGAGCAAGCAGTCATGCCATATGCAACATCGACAGCATTGCCAGAGGTTATGCCTCTGGCACCTGCTAGGAGTGCTTGCCCACGCTGCAGAGGTGCTGGCTATTTGCGCGCCAACGTCCCCTTCGGTCATCCGAATTTCGGCAAACCTCTTGCCTGCGAGTGTAAAGAGGCTGAAAAGAAAGAGAAAAGACGCCAGCAATTACGAGATATGTCTAATATGGACGCTTTCCGTAATTGCAATTTCAGAAGTTTTAACCCTCATACTCCAGGCACACAGGAAGCATTTCAGGCCGCATTTGAATTCGCACAGAGTCCTGACGGCTGGCTCTTCTTAGTAGGGCCTAACGGATGCGGCAAAACACATCTTGCTGCCGCTATTGCGAACCAAAGCCTTGACGAAGGAGCGGTCGTGCTCTTTGCGGTTGTTCCCGATCTTCTCGATCACCTGCGTGCAGCATTCGCACCAAACGCAACAGAGGTATATGACCAGCTCTTTGCTAAGATGCGTGAGGCTGAACTGCTCATTCTGGACGATCTAGGCGCACAGCAAAGTTCTTCCTGGGCAAATGAAAAGCTTTTTCAGCTACTTAACTATCGCTATAATATGGGTATGCCAACAGTTATTACAGCAAATCCAAAGGGATTGCAAGGCGTAGATGAGCGTATTCGCTCACGTCTGAGTGACATTAGCCTTGTTGAAACAGTTGTACTTGATCGTGCGAAAGACTATCGTCCAAATCACCCTCGCAGAGATTAAACTGATTAAGTATTGTGACGAAATGCAGGGATATCGGGCTAGCCCGATATCCCTGCATTTCGTCACAATACTTAATCAGTAACCCTTGACTTTCCTCTAATTTATGATAAAATTATGACTAGTGAGTCATAATTTTATCATCTAGTCATAATACGTAAGTACAAGTCAGTAGGGATGCATATGGTGCAAGATGTGGATACACCGCGCCGCTCTCTAAAAGAGAGGCAGCGACAGGAACGTGAAGAGCTTATTCTGCAAGCGTCGGAAGAGGTATTGCTTGAAAAAGGCTATCAAGATGCCTCTATGGACGAGATCGCAGCACGCGTTGGCATCGCCAAAGGTACACTTTACCTGCATTTCGCGGGCAAGGAAGACTTGGTGATCGCGCTTGTTGAACGCGAGATGCAAGCATTTCTCAAAGTGATAGAGGATACCATTGCTTCTTATACAACGGCTCGTGCTACTTTAGAGGCTATACTTCGTGTTATGTATACAGGGTTGCTAGGACAACGTTTTCAACTACTCTCCTCCCTTGTAGAGAACGTGGATACACGTACGCAAATGATGGAGAAAAGGGAGAAGTTGCGTAGCTCGAAAGAGCGCGTCATGCAGGCTATTGCACACCTGCTAGAGCAAGGGAAGGCTACGGGCGAGTTTGACCGCACGATACCAACGTCAGTTATGCTTGGCACCTTCTTTACGTTACTACCGAGGCGAGGCTCGGAACTGTATACTGAACATATAGCATCCGATGAACTGATAACATACTTAATACGTTTTTACTTTAAAGGCATTACTGTGTAGGGACCAATGTATCACGTCCTTCTGGCCTCCTAATTGCTAAGAGGACGTGATATATTGGTCCCTACAATACAAAGGATTTTTTATGCAAGTACCTGTATCCACCGCCCCACGGACTATAGGCAATGTTCCATACAAGTGGATTGTCGCGCTTGTCGTGATCTTCGGACTATTCATGACAATCTTAGATGGCACCATTGTCAATATTGCTATTCCGCGTTTACAGAACGTCTTCGGCGTCAACCTTACAAGTGTGCAATGGGTCTTGACCGCTTACACCCTGGTACAAGGAGTCGCAACACCACTAACAGCGTATCTATCACAGCGTCTTGGAGCCAAACGCTTGTATCTACTCGCGCTAGCTGGCTTTACAATTGGCTCAGTATTGTGCGGGCTTTCTTTCAATCTTCCAATGCTGATCTTCTTCCGTATTGTACAAGCTGCAACAGGTGCGTTCTTATCGCCTCTAGCCATCACTCTGCTCTGGACTGAATTTCCGCCAGAAGAGCGCGGCACTGCATTAGGAGCACTAGGTGTACCTATTCTGCTAGCACCGGCACTTGGCCCAACTATTGGTGGCTATATTGTGACATATCTGGGCTGGCAGCTGATCTTCTTCGTCAACTTACCAATAGGCATTCTCGGTATCATTATGGGCATTCTCTTCCTACGCGAAACAATTGCCGAGAGACGTACATCGTTCGACTTACCTGGCTTTATCTGCTCCGCTATTGGCTTAGCCTCCTTGCTCTATGGCTTGTCAGATGCAAGTACGGACGGCTGGGGTTCGGTGAAGGTACTAGGTTTTCTTGCGCTTGGCGTCATCATGCTCATTCTCTTTGTTATCGTTGAGTTGAATACAGCACGACAAGAGAGGCAACCTCTGCTAGACATACGTGTGTTTGGCAACAGGTCTTTCGCTACAAGTAGTATCGCAAGTATATTCGTCACGTTCGCACTATATGGTGGTCTCTTTATCATCCCGATTTACTTGCAAGACGTACGTGGACTCTCGGCCTATCAAGCAGGCTTACTGTTGCTTCCACAGGCATTCGCGTCTATGGTATCCTCCGTCATTGGTGGTCGTCTTGTAGATCGGCTTGGTGTGCGCGGCGTCGTCATTCCTGGCCTGGTTATTCTCGCCATTGCGCTCTGGCTGTTGACCTTTATCGGCGTCAACACGCCTTATGGCACACTGCAAGTGTGGCTGATTATACGTAGCTTTGCGCTCGGCTTCTGCTTCCAGCCCTTGTCTGTAGCTGCACTCTCAGAGATCAGACCGCGTTTGCTATCACAGGCAACGGCAGTAAATACTACATTGCGCTTTGTGATAAGCTCACTCGCGGTTGCAGTCATCGCAACGCTGGTTCAGACTCAGACAACAGTTCACTACAGTCACCTTGCTGAACAGGTTACACCAGCATCACGACTAGGACAGCTTGTGCCATTACTACAGGCTCTTTTTATCCAACAAGGTGGAGCCATTTCTGTACAAGCAGCCTATACAGCAGCACTGCAAACAATAAGTGGGCTGTTAGAACAACAAGCTACCGTTTTAGCCATGCAAGACGCGTTCTTTTTGAGTGTTGTACTCACAGGCTTTGCCATTATCGCAACCTTCTTCGTACGCTATCGTCCACGACGCGTTGCTCCAACGCAGGCACGTGAACTCTCACCAGAGGAGCATGAAGAGGCTGCATCACGTCAAGAAGCAACACTTGCAGTATAACTTTCGCTAGAATAGCAAATATCTCTTCCAAAAGCAGAGTTTTGGAAGAGATATTTGCTATTCTAGCACTCTTTCTTTTTTCTGCTTGCGTTTGTTTCTTCTAAGTGCTATCATAGCAGTATGTATTCCCGTTGAACGGAATAACCTCTGCACACAATTTTTTCGGCGATGTAGCTCTTCCACCTGAGCGTGGAAGAAGAACCCGTGAATGATAAAAAGGAGCAAAGATGAGCAGTATATTCAATCCCCGCGATCCGAAATGGATCAAGGAGTCACGTGAGTTCCTCGAACCACGAGGCATGATCCCTGCTGTTATCGAATCAACCCCACGCGGCGAACGCTCGTGGGACCTGTATTCTCGTTTGTTGAAGGAGCGCATCATTTTCATTGGTACCCCCATTGATGATAATGTCGCCAACAGCGTTGTCGCACAGTTGCTGTACCTCCAGAGCGAGGACGCAACTAAAGACATCAACATGTACATCAATTCCCCAGGTGGCGTAATCTACGCTGGCCTTGCCATTTATGATACTATGCAGTGGCTCCGCCCTGAAGTGTCAACAGTGTGTATGGGCATGGCGATGAGCATGGGTGCCGTTCTTTTGACCGCTGGTCAGAAGGGCAAACGCTATGCACTGCCAAACTCGACAGTGCTGATTCACCAGCCACTCGGTGGTGCCGAAGGTCAGGCAACTGACATCGAGATCACCGCGCGTGAAGTGCTACGTCTGCGCCGCAGCTTGACCGAGATTCTCGCCAAGCACACAGGCCAGTCTATCGAGCGCATCACCGTGGACTCTGACCGCAACTACTACCTCACTGCTCCTCAGGCTGTGGAGTATGGTCTCGTTGACGAAGTTCTCGGCAACGAAGAAGATGTAATGCGCTAAGAAAAAAAGGCGGCAATAGAATGATAGGGCATGCCCTATCATTC
>CAZZVE010000123.1:0-14414 GCA_964657325.1 uncultured Ktedonobacterales bacterium | reverse complement strand
GGAAGGTAGATCGTTTTTGTAAATGCCTCTTACGATCTACTACTTCGCTTATCCTTTCAGGTTGGTATACCGAGCCATCGAATCAAGCATACCTTGAGGCGCATCGGGTTGGAAACTGACGCTGAGGTTGCTATTGGCTTCAACGGCAGCAGCTTCACTTCGAGGGAACAACGCTGCTTCATAGGATGCAAGAGCTGTTTCCACGTCGTCTGGGTGGGCAAGAAGAGCGTCTGCTAACTCAGCACCATCAAGCATGGCGAGATTGGCACCCTCGCCAGCGAATGGCGACATCAGGTGAGCGGCATCGCCAAGCAACGTGACCCCCGGAATGCGTTCCCAACGGTGCCCAACGGGTAGCGAGTAGATGGGACGAGGAATAAGCTCTGCATCACTTTCGGCAATGAGTGTACGTAGTTGGTCATCCCAACCAGCAAAGTGGGTGAGCAACTGCAATTTGGCAGCCTCAGTATCGTGAAAATCTCTTTCACTAGAAGTCACCCATTGCTCAGGAGTCTTGAGCGCAATATAGACGGTGATCCGTCCATCGCCGTCTCGGTGCGTTATTAGACCCTTCTCGTCGGAGAGCGCAAACATCGAGCCACGACCAACGAGGGCAGCACTCGCAGGATGATGCACATCTATATCAAAGAGATACGTTTCAACGAAGGAGATGCCTAAGTAGATCGGATGCGCGTCTGACAGCAACGGCCTGACTTTTGACCATGCGCCATCCGCGCCAATCAATAACTCTGTTGTAAACGTCTCGCCACTTGCCATCCTGACCTCGTATCTTCCTTCCTCTTGCTTTACGACAGTGGTCACTTTGCTTCCCCAATGAATGCTGTTAGCTGGTAGTGATTGGAGCAAAATCTCACGTAGTGCGCCGCGATCAACCTCTGGTCGAGTATCGTCACCACTGTCTTCCCGACGAACAGTTCCGGTCTTGTCAAGAATGCGCATCTCGTCGCCCGATGGAATAACAATCTTACGAAAGTCATCAAAAAGTCCAGCCTTTCGTAGGGCAAGCTGACCTGACTCTTCGTGCATGTCCAGAATGCTTCCCTGATGACGGACAGCAGGTGATGCCTCAAGCTCGTATATCGTAGTGTCAATACCATGTCTATACAGCACGCTGGCAAGGGTGAGACCACCAAGGCCAGCACCGATAATCGTAATGTGTTGTTTCAAAAGAGTATTTCTTTTCTGTTATATGCGATAAATCGCTATGTATGAAGCTTGCCTTTAGTCCAAATCTGATCACTCTTGAGTGCATGCGATTGCGTTCGTGAGTGAGGTCATGCTTCCTCCTGTTCTGTGAATGCACGAGGAGTGCTGAGTGCTCCAGCGAGTAAAACGTCGATACCCCACTTGAAACGGTCAGTACCTTTGCCAGAAAGAAGCTCGTTGCCAAGCCGTGCGATATGGGGATACATGTTCTCGTCGGCGGTGGAGATTACCGTAACGAGGGCCGAATCCTCATTGGCAGCTTGAGATGAGGACTCACGAGTGCTGTGCTCCGCAGCGTTAGCCGTCGCGTAGAGCAGCAACAGATCGACCATCCACGCTGCATCCCGGTCTGCCATGCCTCCCTCTTTCAAGAGAGCAAGGACATGCTCGACTAACGCAAGGTAGTTCGGGCCGCTCGGATGCGTCGTCAAGGTCATCCGAGCAATCTCTGGGTATTCAAAAAGGACAAGCACGTAGTGCATCAGCAGCTGTTTCAACTGGTCGCGCCACGTTCCTTCCGTCGGCAGCGACTCCGTGATCACAGCCAGAAGGTCATCGAGAATCTGTGCATGCAGGTCCGCGGTATTGTGCACGTAGACGTACAACGACGCAGGCCCTGTGTCCAGTGCTTCCGCAATGCGTCGCATCGTGACCTTGTTGAGGCCCTCATCACGCAGGATTGCGAGTGCTACATCAATGATGCCCTTCCGCGTCAATGCTGGTTTCGCCGGACGTTCGCGTCGGCTCCGAGGAGTCGAAAGATGGTTGTGTGTACTCATACTGATAGTATAACACGAACACGTTCGTTACGCAAGTGTTCGTAACATATATGTTCGTGCTTTTGATGTAACGTGTATCAACGCGCAGGGCTGTTCGGAATTGACGAAAAACTACGCTTTATTTGCCTTCTGTTGCAACTCATATAGTTTGCTAATCGCCTCAATTGGGGTAAGTTCATCAATCGCCAGCGTTTTGATTTCTTCTAACAGGGGATTCGACTCGGAGGCGAAGAGCGTCATTTGCCAGGCGGCTGGCATGGTGATATCTTGCATGGCTTTGCGACGGGTTTTGGCATCGCCTTTATGTTCCAACTCTTCGAGTATTTCTTCCGCGCGATGAATAACAGGACGGGGAATACCTGCGAGTTGCGCTACATGAACACCATAACTTCTATCGGCTCCCCCTGGTACAATTTTACGTAAGAAGACGATGTTGCCTGCCTCCTCTGTCACGGCGACGTTCAGACAGTGGACACGTGGCAGCATATGTGCGACCTCAATCAGTTCATGATAGTGTGTGGCGAAAAGCGTTCGCGCACCACTACGTTTATTGTTGTGTAGATATTCGACGATGGCACGTGCGATGGCGAGTCCATCATAGGTGCTGGTGCCGCGTCCGATCTCGTCGAGAATGACGAGGCTACGAGGTGTCGCATGATGCAGGATGTTCGCGGTCTCGACCATCTCGACCATAAACGTGCTTTGACCAGTGGCGAGGTCGTCTTGTGCCCCGATGCGCGTGAAGATACGGTCTACCACACCAATTGACGCAGTTTCCGCAGGTACATAACTCCCCACCTGTGCCATCAAAGTAATCAAGGCAACCTGCCGTAAGTACGTTGATTTGCCCGCCATATTGGGGCCAGTGATGATACCAATTTGAGCATCACTGTTAGACAGGTTGGTGTCGTTAGGGATGAACGGTGTGTCGGATTGCGCTTGCTCGACAACGGGATGGCGACCCGCGACGATGTGAATAATGTCACTGTCGTTAAGGTGAGGGCGACAATAATTGTTGCGTGCCGCAACCTCTGCCAAACTAACATATACGTCGATTTCGGCGAGGGCGTGGGCCGTATCGAGAATGCGCTCTGACACATGAACGGCGATATCAGCACGGAGTTGAACGAAAAATTCGTTCTCCATTTTGTTGATGCGGTCCTGTGCGTTCAAAATGAGCGTCTCGTACTCTTTCAGGTCAGATGTGATATAGCGTTCACAATTGGAGAGCGTTTGTCGGCGTACATAGTCCACGGGTACGCGATTGATGTTAGAACTAGAAACTTCAATGAAGTAGCCTGTCGCCTTATTGTAGCCAACCTTTAAGTTGTTGATGCCTGTACGTCTACGCTCACGTTGTTCCATGTCGGCAATCCACTTGCGTCCATTATGCGATGCATCGCGTATCTGGTCAAGCTCAGGACTAAAGCCTGGGCGGAGAATGCCGCCTTCTGTAAGACTCAGCGGTGGCTCTTCGACAAGAGCATGCTCAATAAGTGTAATGATATCTTCGTTGTCAGTAAGACGCAGCACAAGACGTTCTAACGAGGATTTGTTTGTTTCATCAGCAAGACATTTGTGTATCTCGGCGGCGGAACGTAGACCATTAGCGAGTGCTATCAGGTCACGTGGTGTAGCAATACGTTGACGTACACGATTAATCAAGCGTTCAACATCTCCTGCTTTCTTCAATGACTCACCAAGACGAGCCTGAAGCAGCGTATCGCTGAGGAGTTCTGTAATGGTTTCCTGACGTAACTCCAACTGCACAATATCGAGTAACGGCTGCCCAATCCAACGGCGCAAAAGGCGTCCACCCATAGGGCTGCGAGTGCGATCAAGTACCCAGAGCAGTGAACCTTTGACCGAGCCGCTACGTCCACTCTCGAAGAGTTCAAGATTGCGACGTGTATGTGGGTCGAGTGTCATAAAGCCCTGAGTAGAATATGTTTCAAGGGAAACGAGTTGTTGGAGAAGTCCCTTTTGTGTCTCCTGTACATAGGCAAGGATAGCACCAGCCGCACGAATAGCCAGTGGCAGATGAGCACAGCCAAAGGCTTCTAAAGACGCAATGTTGAATTGCGTGAGTAGACGATGACGCGCATCATCCTCTGAGAAATAGCGCGAGTCATAGGGCGTGACATGTCCAGCATGACTCGTCAAAAGCTTGGTCAAAGGAGCGATATCGTCCTCGTCGTCCTCGTCAATGTCGGGTATTTCGGCATTCGCATTGCCATTGCTACCCAGTTTTGTGACCTGTTTCTCATTCATGACTGCCGCCAGCCAACGTTTTTTACGACTTCCTTGACGGCTGTAGTGAGCTTCGATGATGACTTCCGCGGGAGCAACACGTGCGATTTCTTGTTGAAGAGCAAGTTCTGGCTCTGATGTGTTAAATTGTGTGACAGCGAACTCGCCCGTTGTAATGTCGATATAAGCAATCCCAACAGCGTTGCGACTTGTGACAACACTGGCAAGGAAATTGTTGCGCTTAGCAGCAAGCATAGTGGGGTCGATAACGGTGCCAGGAGTGACGATACGCAAAACGGCTCGGTCTACCAGTCCCTTAGAGAGTGCTGGATCGCTGGTTTGTTCGCATACAGCCACGCGATAGCCCTTGCTAACGAGACGCGCGATATAGCCATCAGCCGCATGGTGTGGTATACCTGCCATTGGGGATTTCTCACCGCGCCCAAAGTCGCGGCGCGTCAGGGCAATCTCTAGTTCGCGTGCGACAATCTCAGCATCCTCATCGAACATCTCGTAGAAGTCACCCATGCGAAAGAACAGGATGGCGTCAGAGTTTTGCTGCTTAATCTGTAGGTATTGCGTACGTACTGGACTGTGAACAGGATTTGCTTTTGCGTATTCTTCAAATAACACCGTGCTAGCCTCCATAGAACATACGTCTAGTATAAGCCTATTCTTCTATGTCGTCAATTTTTCGGCTAATCAGAAAATCACTAATGGACGACTACAAGGATCGTTCCTACTATACGTACGATAGGTATACTGTTGTGGTGTATAGTAGGGTAGCCCCAGCCGCATTCGGAGAATGAGAAAGGCGATGGGTGTCTGTCGTGAACGTATCAGATATATCAAAAGTTATAGGAGGCATACTGTGAGACAGCTATTATTATGGCGGAATGATAAGGTTACTTGTGATTGGTCAACAGAGGCACTGCATCGAACACTTGCGGACCCTGACGCGCATGTCTGGCTTGACATACAGGGAGAGGATGTAGAGAACACGGGTGAGATGTTGCGGCATGATTTTAAGCTCTCGCAACTCACACTAGATACGATAGCAGAGACGCAGGAGCGGGCTAGACTGGTCGAGCAACACAACTATTTTTACCTTGTTGTACATGGACTCGTCTTTGATGCTTCAAATGACAGCTCTGACACACCGAAGCTTGATATTGCCTTCGGTAAAAATTTTCTTGTTACTGTTCATCAGGCAGCGTTACCATGGCTGGATACATTGATACAAACAGCGATCAAAGATGTATCTACAGAAAATATTATGAGTCGAGGGACGCCGCGTCTACTCCACGCGGTGCTTGATACATTGGTCGATAGCTACTTTCCAGTGATGGAAGACCTGGATGATGTTGTTGATGAGTTGGAAAACGAGACTGTACAGGTCGCGGATAAAGCGGTGCAAAGTCGCCTTTTCCGTTTGAAACGTGCGTTAGCACAAATGCGACGCGTGATTAGTCCACAAATAGAGGTGATGAATGCGTTAATTAATCGTACGGGTGATTTCATTCCTGCCGACGCGGAACCTTATTTCGCGGATGTACACGATCATCTTGTGCGTACCTTTGAGGTGCTGGACTCATACCGTGATCTTATGAGCGGTCTTTTGGATGTCTATCTTACGACGGTCTCAAACCGTCTCAACGAAATTATGAAGCAGCTTACGCTCATCTCTACAATCTTTCTCCCTATTACATTCATAACAGGCATCTTTGGACAAAACTTTGGTCATTCTCCTCAAGTAGAGCATGATAACGGCATGAACTTTTGGATTGTGCTAGGGTTTATGGCTCTACTCACTCTGGCACAACTTGCCTATTTCAAGTATCGTAAGTGGATTTGATACACGTTGTATATAATGTTGTACTGTAGAGCGTATCTAAAGAAAGCTTAGTGTAGTGCAAGCGTAAACTGAGTGAAAAATATATTTATGAAATGAGGGGTCAAGTATGTTTTATGTGGTACTTTTCTTATTCGCGCTAGCTGGAAGCGCGTTGGTTGTGCTGACAATAGAGAATTTGACGACACAAGTACAATTCGCTGTATTTGCATGGCAATCCCCCAACCTTCCGTTAGGGTTGGTCGTACTGGTTGCGTTCATTCTAGGTGCTTTACTACTCTACGTTGTAGCAGCACTTTCGGCATTTCGTGATGGGAGCGAAAAGAGACGTTTACGTAAACGCGTGAGCGAACTTGAGCAACAACTTGCTACTGTAACTCCTGTTACTCCGCAGCCTGCTATACAAA
Organism: uncultured Ktedonobacterales bacterium; assembly: GCA_964657325.1. Classification (GTDB taxonomy): domain Bacteria; phylum Chloroflexota; class Ktedonobacteria; order Ktedonobacterales; family Ktedonobacteraceae; genus JBBQVS01. The sequence continues at coordinate 7,899 of CAZZVE010000123.1, read as the reverse complement.
CACAGACACCCATAGTGCCTATGCCAAGCATTGGTATACCTCCGCAGCATTGATAGCTTTATGTGTGCCAGACTCTCGCCAGAATGCGTGATACTAATCCGTGTTTTGGCGATTTTTGTTGTACCTCTTCGGCTGGTGTCGCATGTACAGGCATGTCTTCTTGAGACTGCATTAAGCCTGTAGTGGCGTAACTGAGAATAGATGGAATCGATGTCGATTGTTGAAGCGTGTCTGTAGGGACCGATTCATCGCGTCCTTCTTCGATAACCGAAGAAGGACGCGATGAATCGGTCCCTACAGGTTCGAGTTCGGACATAGCAACTTTGATGCCTGGGACCTTGATCGTTTCGTCTTCGCTCATCAACCTTTGAATCAATAGTGTTTCTGTCGTATCATCGCTTGTTTCTACTTGTGTTGCTTGTTCTAGTACGGGCTGTGATTCCTCATCATTATGCATCGAGTCGAGCCAGTTATATGCGTCTTCAAGAGCATGTTGACACCATTCAGTATAGTTACCGTGAATAACATCAAGACGTTCGCACTGTTCGAGCAATTGTAGAGCATGATCGAGCCATGTGTCGCCACGCTCTAGCATTCTATCGAGCAGGTCTACATCATCAACTCCATATGATTGTAGGCGTGTTAGTGTGGCAAGCGCGATAGGCGAGGGTTGCGTAAGTTGCATAAGTACTTGGTTGTCAACAATATGTTGCTCAAGTATGGCAAGTTGTTCCTGTAGCACTATGCCTTGCTGTTCAAGCTGCCATTGCTGATAGTTCTTATAGAATGCCTCAACCTGCTGCGTATCCAATTGTGAAAAAAGGGTACGAAGGTCATGTACAGCAGGTGTTATATTCGTATTATCAGCAACGCTCATGATTGTTGCCTTTCTTGCTGTATGGGTTCTTGCTGCTCATTTGTATTAGCAGATTGTTGTGCCTGCTCTTCCTGGCGGCCCCAACGTTCTAACCAGCGTTGTACCAGACGATTGGTGCGAACACTTTGTGCATCAACTGAATTGCTCTGTGTAGCGGAGAGTGCGGCCTTGTGGAGCCACCAAGGAAGTTCAATTTGTGGCTCAGTTGGTGAGTGTTCATCAGGAAACTTACTTACACCCTCTGGCACAAGATCAATTACTTTATGTGAAATTGGGGGAAGCGGTGTATACATATTCGCGGGTCGCTTAGGTAAGACAGTTTCATGAATATCTTTTCCGTGCAGTGGGTCAAGTTCAGGCAGACGATTGTGCTCAAATAGTGCCTGTGAGATGATTTCGGGTTGTTGAACATGCCCATTTGTAATTGGCTGTTCCTCAATCGGCATTTCCAATGGCATGGAGAGCGTTTTCGTATAGAGTGTCAATGCCTGTATGACATGATTGTCGGCAGCAAGCGGGTGAGCGTTCAGGTCACTGATGTGCTCCTGAAGACGGACCAACGCTAGCGCAAGCTGTTCCTTTTGTGACTGTAGTTGCTGGTCAATGTGCCGATAGTGCAACCATTGTCGATATTGACCCATATTTCGTCCAACTTCTTGGTGTCATACACAGTAGTTGTGCAGTATAACATTTGTCCTTTAGATAGGTAAAGGAATTAAGCACTGCCATCGCGCTCAACAGCATTATTATATGAGATACGGAGCAGAATACCAACAATGATATAGTTGGCAAGAATAGAACTGCCACCATAGCTTAAGAATGGCAGCGGTATACCTGTCAACGGCAAGAATTTCATGTTCCCAGCAATGATAATAAAGGTCTGTATCGCAAAGATCGATGTGAGACCAGCCGCGAGAAGCTGATTAAATACGTTTGTTGCCTCAATTGCGATGCGGAAGCCACGATAGATGATGAACAGGTAAATGGCAATGATAGCAAAAAGTCCTGCTAGACCCAGTTCTTCACCTAATGCAGTGAAAATCATATCTGATTGAACAACAGGTACAAAATTTCTGCCGGCAGGATGTCCAAGTCCAAGCCCTGCTCCAAGAATCCCACCACTGGAAAGCGCGATGAGTCCTTGTACAATTTGTTGACCAAAATGATTGAAGTAGATGTCGTCACTTCTAGCGTTCCAATTTGTCATGTTGATGCTGACCACTAAGAAACGCTCACGGACGTAGCTAAAGAGCCTATAGCCTATTAGACCGAAGAGAACAAAGATGAGTAAGCTTGTTGCAACATACGAAAACTTGCCACTCCCAAGGTAAAGCATAGACAGAAAGATACCGTAGATAAGCAATGCTAATCCTAGTTCGCGCACAAAAAGGAAGAGTAGAAGAGCTATACCTAGCATTAATGCTAATGGTCCAAGCTGGCGAAATGGCGGAAGCCGAAATATCCAAAACTTAATACTACCTTCAGAAAGAATATCGCGGTTCTCGCTCAAATATCCTGCAAAGAAGATAACAATACAAATTTTTAGTAGCTCTGAAGGCTGTAGTGAGAAGAAGCCAATTTTTAATTGGTCACGTGATGGAGCATCCAAGTTGTTTAGACCAACGCGGAGCGTATCGACGAGTGTTACAATGACAAGAACGAGGCCCAGTGCTGCTATTGTATATTTATACCGTGCGAGCCAGTTCATATTGCGTAATACAAAAAGTGTGCCAAGACAAAGGATTAAGCCAAGTAGAACCCATACAAGCTGACGACTTCCTTCCGCGGGATCAGGCGGATTCAGATCAGGGCCTAAGCGCGTTGCCATAAGGACACCGATACCACTCAGTAGGCCAACAAGAGGAAGTAGTAATTGATCTGCTTTGCGAAAAAACACGCTCATGATGATGTTTACAACTAATAATGCAGCTATGAGACCAAGCGCGGGAAGCAGTCCTTGTAGTGTTGGGAGATTTCTTACGCTAAGAGATGAGGTCTGATCTTTGTCCGCAAGAAGTAGTTGTGATGTCTCAAGAATCAGGATCATGAAGGGAATAATAAAGAGTCCTAATTCTGTCCAACGGTAACGTCGAAAGACGCTAGGGGATCGACTTGCCATAATCATAACCTCTCGTATCTAGCAGTGAAGTAGATGTTATTGTGTGAGTTTGAATTGGATATAGCCCACGCGCACGATATCGCCTACTTTGGCAGGAAGCGCGTTGTAGGCCGGCTGATTGTTGACAAAGGAGCCGTTGACGCTACCTGCGTCTTGTACAAACCATTGACCGTTACGATACCAGAGGCGTGTGTGTTCAGCCGAAATAAACGTGTCAGGTATTTGAATCGTATTCGTCGGTCCTCGTCCAATGGTTGTTTGAAGTTCGAGATCAAAAATTGTTCCTGGCGTGATGTTGCTAGGACCACTATCAACAACGACAAGATGACCGGGCACCGATGCTGCTTTGCTTCCAGCATCGGCATTCACAGTCGCCGTCTTACGCAGGTCACGTGTAATGGCAAGTACGACCTGCATCAGAAAGAGGTAGAGCAACACTATTAATAAGAGTCGTAGTATTAATAAGAAAGAGTCTAATGGCATTATAGATTACCTTCGGTCAAAGTAAAAATCGTAGCTCCCAATGGTGAAACGATCACCGTTGTGTAGCGTGTGTTGACGCATACCAGGATTGCCGTTGATCGTGATGCCATTGGTACTACCAAGATCAAAGATGGCGAATTGTCCATCAGGTTGATATTTTATCTGTGCGTGATAGCGAGAGACTTTCTTGTCCTCGACGATAATATCATTGCTTAACTGACGACCAATATTGATAATAGGTTTTTCAATACGATATGTCTGTTGACCCGCTTGTGGCAAGCGAATGACTAGTTGCGCTGGTGGTATCTGTACAAGCGGTGCGGATGGAGGCATGGCAGGCATGCTGGGATTGCTCACAGCACTAGGACGTGCAGGTATACCAGGTTGATGTGGTGACGAGCCTGCGGTGTCAGGTATGCCTGGGAGTTGTTGTCCCTGTGGTAGCTGTGCGCGTATCTGAGCTAGCTGTTCGGCACTGAGAGCCTGTGTTGCCATCCCACCGTCAGGACTTCCACTTTGACGGTCTGCCAGTTCTGTTTCGATGCGTACACTTCCTGCACGGAGCGAGCTATCGGAGTGCATGCGTATGATAGGTACCGTACGAAGTGTGTAGTGGTGGTGGCGTGCGTATTCTACAAGATTGTTTTGCCAATCCCGAATGTACATGTTCTGGCTCGGCGACATTTGCTGATGATCTTTAATACTCAGAAAAATGTCGTAGACATTGGGTGATAGTCGTCGGCCCTCGCCTTGTAGACGCGTGTTGTCTTCGAGCGCGCGTTCAAGTTTGCGTGCTATCTCGACGGGTTCGACGCGCGACGGAAAGAGCCACGCGAACGGACCTTCGACGATGTGTTGCATAAACGATTCAAATTTTGTAAGTGGGTTCTGGCGAGCTTTCAAGGTGCTCACCCTCCTAGTTTTGTAGTCTCTGCCGCGCTTGTTGTGCGTCAGAGGATATTTGAGTTTTCAAGGCTTCGATGCCTGAGAAACGCTGTTCGCCTCGTAGACGAGCAATAAAGTCTACTTCGAGGCGTTTACCATAGAGATCGAGCGTCGCATCGAAAATGTGTACCTCTATTCTACGTTCCGTTCCATTAAACGTTGGACGGATGCCAATATTGGCTATACCATTGTAGACGGTGGAAACTCCAGTTGCGTCACTATCACTATCCTCCTCGTCTTGTATATGAACGCGTACAGCATAGACTCCATCTGCTGGTACAAGCCGAAACGGTTCTGGCAGCAGATTCGCGGTTGGAAAGCCTAGCAAGCGTCCACGTTCGTCGCCATGCTGTACCACGCCGCTTATGAGTGTAGGGTGTCCAAGCAGCGTGTTGGCCTCTTCTATCTGGCCTTCACTTACAAGCGCGCGCACTCGTGTGCTGCTGATGCGTACCTGTGCATCCTCTTCCAATGGGAGCGCACGAATCTCAATACCATGTTCGCGTCCATACTGCTCAAGAAAAGTTGTATCACCCATGCGGTTGCGACCCAGGCTAAAATTCGCTCCAACCACCAGCCCTTTAATACTAAGACGATGACACAAGCTATCCATAAATTCAGTTGCGCTCATCGCAACTACTGCAGGCGTGAAATGAATGATAATGCTTTCGGCAACGTGTCCATATGTTTTCGCAAGAGCTAATTTTTCTTTTGTGGTGGTTAGAATGCGCACGTCGATATCTGGTCGTACAACCATAAGCGTGTGTGGCTCAAAGGTCACGAGTACAGGTATCGCTCCAAGTGCGTCCGCCATTGTACATAACTCATGCATTAAATGTTGGTGGCCTCTGTGAATGCCATCAAAATTGCCAATAGTGATAACAATAGGACGTTGTTGCTGTTCCGGTGTCAGGGTTGTCGTAAATTCCATAATGCGCGTGGGCCGTTCCTTTACTGATGTTGGGTGCAGGTTGCCCGTTCTTCTGTTCTTCGGCCCTATCTTACCACAGGTTATACAGGCTAGCAATAATGCTGTCACAACAACTTGGAAGAACACGATACATAGATGCGCTGCTAGCGCATCTATGTATCGTGTTCTTCCAAGTTGTGGAGAAACACTTTTTTGGGTTGCCACATCTGTTGTTCACTATTCCAAGTTGCGATAGCAAGAAATTGCCCCTGCGTGTCATAGACGCGAGCTAACTCGGCTGGTGGTGTGTCATAGGCAAAGGTGTTGCCATGCAGGACACGTTCGACTGTAGAGGCGTCAAGGTGGAGCGCGGGATACTGCTGTAAAACAGTATCGGCTGATGTAAGCAGTCGCTCGACAGTATCGCTTTCAACTGCTTGCGCGACCTGTTCCAGTGTGACGCTTTCCGAAAGCACAAAAGGACCACTACGGGTACGTATGAGCGCGGCGAGATGCCCTCCATAACCAAGACGCTCTCCTAAATCGTAAGCGAGCGAGCGAATGTAGGTACCTTTGCTACAGTCGATGGCAAGCGTTATGCGTGGTGGTTGCCAGTTAAGGACATGCAACTGATAGAATATGATTGGGCGTGCGGTAAGCGTAACCTCTTCGCCTGCACGCATACGTTTGTAGGCAGGTTGCCCTTGCAGTTTAATCGCTGAGTAGCGTGGAGGCATTTGCATCTGTGGGCCAAGAAATTGTGGTAGTATCTCTTCGATTTTTGAGAGCGTAAGAGTAGAGGTATCCTGTGTGCGAAGGACAGTCCCCTCTGAATCGTAGGTATCAGTTACAGTTCCAAAGAGTATCTCAGCTTGATAGGCTTTGCCACTCTCGCTAAGATACTCTGCAACACGCGTTCCCTGTCCTACGCAGATAGGCAAGACGCCACTCGCGGCTGGATCAAGTGTTCCAGCATGCCCAACACGCTTTTGTTTAAGCAGTTTGCGTATTTTTGCTACCACGTCATGTGAGGTCATGCCAGTAGCTTTGTGAATGTTGAGAATGCCGTCCATACTACGAGTGTGTGCTTTCTATGGCTTGTTTTAGCACAGCAACAACCATCGGTATAGCCTCTTCAATCGACTTGTTAATCGTGGCACCCGCCGCACGTGCATGACCACCACCACCAAGACTCAAGCAGATGTCAGCCGCACTATATGGTTCCGCGCAGCGCAAACTGAGACGTGTTATATTAGGTTCGTCATAGCTTTTGAAGAAGGCCGCAATCTGCACTCCTTCAATGTCACGGATGAAGCCTGAGAAGTTATTATCCATGTCGGTCGTTGCCCCTGCTTCTGCCAACGTTTTTTCCGTTGCATATGACCACGCGAGGCGACCATTATACACCGTCTCTATGTGTTCGATAACCTGAGCTTGCAGACGCACATGCGCTAATGATTTCGTGCGATAGATAGGTCCGACAATCGTTTCGGCTACTGCTCCTGCAGCGACCACAATCGCGCCAGTTTCCATTGTACGAGCCGTGGTGCTGGTGAATTGAAACGATGAGGTATCGGTTATAAGGCCAGTCAGAAGACACTGGGCCGCGTCTTTTGTCAATGGAAGTTGTGCCTGCTGCTGAAATAGTACGAGTAACTCTGTTGTTGAAGCCGCTTTGGGGTCGATGATATTAACACGTCCACAACCCTGACTGCTAATATGATGGTCGATGTTAAGAATGGTGACAGTATCGAGAAAGTTCCGATGTCGCTCATAGAGTGTACCATAGCGCGTTAATTCGCCAGCATCAAGAGCGATGACGAGATCAAACTGTTCCTCACCAACAGGACCGAGGCTTTGCTGTAGACGCTCGATACCAGGAATAAAGGTGAATGATTGAGGTGCTGGATCAGCACAGGCTGGAACACAGGTCTTGCCGAGTGCGTCGAGGATATGGGCAAAACCAAGTGCTGAACCAAGACAATCTCCATCAGGGTGTTCGTGTGCTAGTAACGCGATGCGCTGTGCTGATTCAATCAACGCCATTGCTTGCTGTAAGAGTGCCGTATCTATCTGTGGTTGTAGTAGTGGTGGTGTGCTCGGAGTTGTTGTACTCATGCTTCCTCTTGCGTTTCTGTTTGCATTGCTGCTGCCCGGCTGCGTTCCTCGTCTTCTTGCGTCGCCTGTTTTATGAGTTCGAGAACGCGAGACCCCTCTTCTATCGACGTATCAAGTTTAAACCCAAGCTCTGGCATATAGCGTAAGGGAATGCGGGTCGCAAGTTCATGGCGTAGGTAGCCTGCGGCGTTGCTTAAGCCCTTCATCGTTGCTTTTTGTTCATCTGGCGTACCCATAACGCTTACAAATACCTTTGCGTGTCGCAGGTCGTTGCTTACCTCAACACGGGTGATGCTGGCGAACCCAACACGCGGGTCTTTCAAACGAGTACGCATAAGCTCGCTTAGCTCTTCTGCGAACTGCTCTCCCAGCTTCTCTTGTCTATGTGGATTTGCCATTATTAAATCCTTTACATGAATTTTCAACAGATAGGTTTGCACTGCCGCT
>CAZZVE010000122.1:0-14426 GCA_964657325.1 uncultured Ktedonobacterales bacterium | reverse complement strand
CACTACTATAACAGTTCACCCCTGTGGGGCGAAGCCACACAAGTCTGATATAGTAGTGACAGGGCTTGCCCCTGTCATGCTCCCGACTAGCATCGTAGGCCCTTTTGTGAGTTCGTTGAAGTCAAAGACCGCAAAGGTCTCCCTGTTTGACCAAGTTCCCTCTATTAAACGCGTCTGGGATAAGTTCAGGTGTTTGTAACGTTAGCGGTTTTTCTTGATAACGACTGTGTGTGCCACTTTGTCGCCAAGACGCTGACGACGTGATGAGTTCCAAATGATAATAGCACCAACAAGGTACGCAAAGAGTCCGTCGATAATACGCAGGAGATTACGAACAATGGACTCACCCCAACTAATTGGAGTGCCATCTTCTCGCACAACGCGTAAGCCCAATGCAAGTTTTCCAACAGTCGCGCCCATTGTGGCTTCTAAGACAATAAAGTAGGCAAGAGCTAAAAGACCTGAGATGCTACTTGAAACGATGATACGAGATGTATCAGCACCAGCCGCAGCTACTCCGTTAATAATACCGGCGACTACGCCAATGATGATCGCGTCGATAAGCAGTGCGAGAAAACGTGTGCCGACACCAACATATTGCATTGACGGTGCATACCCCGGCATTTGATTGTACATTTGTTGCTGCATATTCTATCTCCTAAAGATGTATCATTGACAATATTGACAATAAAGGATGAGACTATATAAACCCATCCAATAATACACTATAGTTATCTCTATCGTCAACTATACTCAATGGAAAAGATCAAAACTGTAGGGACCGATGTATCGCGTCCTCGTGGCGTCTTGATTGCCGACGAGGACGCGATACATCGGTCCCTACAGAGGAAGCATCATCGCTAGTTTTTACTCAACACCCTCGAAGCGCGTTATCTTGCCATCACTTACAACAAATGCACCGGGACCACAAAACCAGTCCTCTTTTGCGGAAAGGACATGAAACGAGTTCGATGCTCCATCCCCCCAGAAGAGGTCTAGTGTCACGCCTGCTAATTCTTCGTCGGGCAGAGCCAACGTCAGGGTATTTAGCAAAGCTACTGTCTCTGGTCCAACCTCGCCAATGATGTTTCCTGATGCCAGGACATCACCAGAATGTTCGGGATGCGGCAAAGCAATCATGCTGTTCTCGCTCGCTACTGCAAGTAGTTTATAGCGTTGTGCAACCTCGGCATCGACACCGATTACAAGTGAGGACGAGATACGTGACCAACGCCAGAAGACATTGAGCGCAATTTGTTCGCGTTGTTCGTTGACTGCGTAGATTGGAAACTGCAATTCTGTTCCAGGTGCAAAGAGCGTATGAGGTTGTGATGTCGCAATAAGCAATTTACGCGAGGCAGCTTGTAGAGTGGCGTAGGTTGCCTTTGGGTTACGCTCAACATCAACAAGACCGCCACCTGCCCAACCCCACCAATCCACGAAGAAGTGCCAGCGATAGGCATAGAAGGGATCGCCACGGTGAATACGAAACCATTCCGTCTGATATTTGGCAAGGAAACTACCATATAGCTCTGTTACCTGTTGCCACCCATTGAGTGTCGTGTAGCGTTCTGGCAAACCTGTAAAATTCATGGTCGAAGGACCGAACGAGAGGCGACTGAGCCACTGCCTCATCTGAAACTCGTCGGGAGGCCAGCCCTGATCGTTCCATTTGTCTGCGTGAGGGCCAAGCGTCCAGAAACCGTATTCGCTCACAAACCATGAGCGTTTGTCCCGTACAGCATAGACATTGCTACCTGTTAACGAACCATCATACAGATGCAAGTCATCACCAATACCCGATGCGCGGTGAATATGGCGGAGCGAGTCAACCTGCCGCAGACGGTTCTCGAGTGCTTCGTCTAACACCTGATTGTCCGAGTCAATCGCCGCGTCTGGTTGCTGCCCTGGAAAGAACATCGCCATTGGTTCGTTGTGACAGGCCCAATAGACGATAGAGGGGGAATTCCAGTAGGTGTATGCCATCTCCGCGATCTGGCGACACGCGTTTTCGACAAAACCCGGATTAGTCTCTGTTCCAGAATCATAACGCCACTGCAACGCGAAATCCTGAAAGAGCAGAATACCTTCTTCATCAGCAGCTTGATAGCATGAAGGTGCTTGAATATGTCCATGCACACCCAGACTATTGAGATGTGCTTCGGCAGTAAGACGCATGTCACGTCGGTAAAAGTTTACATCCACATCCGCGAAATGCTGGCGCGGGATGTAGTTCGCGGCTTGCACAAATACAGAACGCCCATTGACCTCTAAACGTTTCGGATCACCTGTAACGCGTGCGGTTCGCAAACCAAAAGTCGTTGCGCGTGTATCCGACAAGACATTCTCAAGCATCACTGTTGCGGTTGCTGTATACAACGCTGCCGTTCCTAAATCGCTATGTGAAACAGGCCACCACAACACGGGTTTGGGAATTGTGACACGCACATCAAGACGATTCGCATACGCGACAAACGAAACGGGGAGCGTTGCAGTGAAAGGTTCTTGCCCTGGTAAGCTTATCGCAAGCTCGAAGCGTCCCACAATTGGGTCAGGCGTCAAGTTGGTGAAGAGAGCAGCAATATGCACAATGCCAGCATCTATGTCTATCGGTGTCGTAAAAAGGGCATCGAGACGAATGGGACCTGTTCCACGCAATGAGACACTACCAGTAATACCACCTGTAGTCAGCGATTGACCGAGACGAGCGGTCCAACCAGGAGTGAAGCCTGCCCCTGGCAGACCACCGGGGCGTGAATCATGATATTTCAGCGTGCCCTTGATGACTCTTTTCGCATGTGCCAAAAGAGGCTGATCGTCTTCCAATGCTTCAAAAGGGTCCTGTACACGCACGGTTAGAATTGAACCTGTCTGTATTTTTCCACTTACATCAAAGCAGAACGGAGCAAAATAACCTTCATGGTGTCCCAAGTGTTCATCATCCAACCACACGTCCGCGAGATAATCGACTGCATCGAAGAGTAACAGTGTATGTGGCACATCGAGCGTTGCGAGGCGACGACGATAATACACAGGACCAAAGTGTGCCGAAAGCGAAGGTTCGAGACCAAAGTTATTGGGTACAAAGACATGTTCCCACGTGCTATCATCGAAGTCGCGTCCAACAGGTTGCTTTTCAGGCTCCTCTGTATAGGCGTGTCGCAACCATTCGCCATTCAGTGACACATGTTCGGCGTGGGATACTTGCTTAAGGACATTGGTTGTATCATCATCCTGCACCTCTGCGCTGGTGATATTGTGCGCTTCTGTTATCCCTGTGAAGAGCGAATGTTCGCTGACAGGAGCAATCCCTGGAATACGCTCGATTGTGATCTCAATGGGTAAGGTCTCCATTCTTGCCTCCTACACTATACGGCATCCAGAGGAGCATTTTCTCTAACTATTGCACGAGTACATCCATATCGACCTCTATTACATATGCATTATCAGCTCCAACAGCGATGCCCTCGGATGACCATGCCAGAGAGTTTATGATTGCTACGCCTCCTTCAAGTTGAGTAACAAATGTATCCCCAATGGTAGACTCTTTAGTATCTCTATGTCTATGCTTAGGGTAAAATTTCCATATAGTAATGAGAGCATTTTGACCACCAAACACGATATATTTACTGTCAGGAGACCATGCAAGCGCAAATAGGTCAATGTTTGTTTCGTGCGTTGCTACAACAGTGTTTAGGTCTGTTGCAGCAAACACATATACAGTTGAATTACTTACCGCAGCAAGCCATTTTCCATCAGGGGACCATTCAACATTAGAGCTGGGGGAAGAGCTACTGTCAGGAATAGATACATCCGTACCCAGGTTATGGGCAACATCCCAAACTACCGTATGATCTGAAAATTCGTCTTGCGTCCGACCTGCGATATAGTTTCCGTCAGACGACCAGGATAGCGACTTCACAGTTTGTTGCTCCTCTAATGGTATGTGTCTTACGACTGTTCGTGTGGCAACGTCATATATTTGCAGACTCGTAGGTGACGGAAATACAAGGTATTTTCCGTCGTGAGACCATTCAACAATATCACTAGCTGTAGTCTTAATACTGCTAAATGCGCCTTTTGCTGTGTTCCAAAGAAAGACTATATTCTCAAAGCTTGCGTTCACATAGCTAAAAGCTAATATATCAGCATTATTTCCTTGTCCCCATGCTAGTGCATATACTGGTTTAGGAGCGTCGTAGTGTGGATTCGTATTCGCGCCACTTACACTTTCCTTTGTCCAGATGCGTACAGTTCCATCACCACTTGCAGAGGCAATACGTGTATTGTCAGCCGCCCATGCAACACAAATCACGGACTGAGTATGGCCTGTATAGGTGTAAACACGCCTAAACGGATTAGCTGTAGTTGAACCAATGATATCTTCAGGACCTGTATATATCGAAGAATGTAAAGCAGACACGATATTCGCAATGCCACCTGCCCCTATGACTGCTAAGCCCGCGATAGAAAAACTGCCAACAAGAAACTTGCGCCGTGCAACACGTTTACGTTGCGCAGTTGGCACATATAACTGTTGCTGCCCTGTACTAGATGCGCTGATTTGCATTTGTCCGCTTCCACCTCCTCTTACAATTGGAAGTGCAGGTGGTGTCTGACCTACAGGAGGATGCCAGAGACGTGGACTATCTTGCATGTCCGCGATGCGTTGAAGTTCGGCTTTGACTTCCACGATGGTTGCGGGACGGCTATTCGCGTCGATTTGCACCATACGCAGAATAAGAGTTTCAAGGTCTGCAAGACCCGGTACACCGTAGATACGTAGAGGTGCGAAATGAAACGGATTATCTACAGGGTCGTCGCCTGATAACAACATATGCAGCAGAGCACCAAGACTGTAGATATCGGCGCGTGGCGTCGTCTGTGCCTTACCATACTGTTCGGGTGCGGCGTAACCAGGGGAGCCAAAAGGAATCGTATCTTTGAGTTTACCGGGCTTAAAGCTACGGGCAATGCCAAAGTCGATGAGAAAGAGTTTGCCCGCAGGAGTACGCATAATATTTGCAGGCTTGAGGTCACGGAAGATGATAACGGGTTCGCGTGTGTGCAGATAGTCAAGGACGGTACACAACTGAATGCCGAGCGTGAGGACTTCATCAAGTGAGGCGGTGTAGTTCGTACCTTTTGCCTCAAGATAGCTTTCCAGCGTCTCCCCTTCTATAAAGTCCATCACCAGATACCAATGTTCAGGATCGGTGAAGTTATCGTAGATATGCGGTAGATTGGGATGTGAGAGATTCGACAACAGCGAGACTTCACGATTAAAGGCGTCGGTAGCCTCAATCGTTTCTTGTGGAGTCAGACCACGCAGGTTAATTTGTTTTACCGCGACAATGCTACCGTGCTGATGCGTATCCTCGGCACGATGGACCGCGCCAAAGCCACCTTTGCCTACCTGTGTCAGAACACGATAACGACCTTGTAATAGCGTCATTTTGTCGCTTGCAACAATTTGTAGTGGTTGCTTGCAAGCAAAACATACACTTCTATCCGTTGCGTTTGCCGCACCACAAGCATGGCAATAGAGAGACGAAGGGATCATAATTTGCGCACTCCTTACTCGTCCTTACCTATGTAGTATAGTTGAGAGAAGGTAAGAGTGCAAGAAGTGGTAGAATACGACATAACACATTCATATTACAGGAGACCACTACGCATGAGCATTTCTACCACTACACCCCAAACTTGGATTGATGCCGCAACATTGCAAGCCGACATAGACTATCTCGATTCGCGCTGGCAACGCATAGCAGTAGGTGACGAAGACAAACCAATTATCGACATAGGAACTGGAGAACCGCTTGTCTTTGTGCCTATCCTGGAACATCTGGATTGGGTCTATAGCCACCAGATACAGGATTTGAGTCGAACAAGACGCGCTATCTTCTATCGACGCCATGAGTCACGCACGATTCCTGTTACAGCACCGGAACGCGCCGAAGAATTACGCAATGTGCTGGACACGTTGGGGCTAGAACGTGTCGATCTGGTCGGGCATGGCGACGCTGCAATCGTGTTGCTTGAGTTTGCGATACGCTATCCACAACGTTGTCGCTCGCTCACTATACTCGTGCAAGGACCAGACTACGTGATTGCACCACACCCATTTATCTGGCTCCTGCACGATCTGTTTATACGTCTACCTGTAGAATATGTGTTGCCACCACAATTTTTAAGCAATATCGTAGCGAACTACGCGACGGCACGGGGTCCCCGCAATACGACGTTTCCAGCCATGCCTCATGCTCTCGTTGCAAAACAATTTACTAAGATCGCGTTCTGGCCTGCGGTCTATAAGTTTTCTGTACTACCTGTTATTCATGATGTCAATTTCTATGAGCGCCTCTCACCGCTTATTATGCCCGTCCTCGTTCTTAATCGTACCGATGACCGTTTGACACCTGAACCGAAGACGCACTGGCTCGCCAAACATCTACCTAACTGCGCTGATTATCATGTGCTTCACGGTGGAGACCGCTTTTTTATGTATGCCCAATCGGATGTAGTCAATCCACTCATTGAACAATTTTTGGTGAAACGAGCATAAAGAAGCGTCTTGCAAAACGAATATGTTCCTCTATTATTTTTGGTAATGGCTCACAAATGGATTGAAATGTGCATCTTTGTCTTGACATGAAAAAGATTGTGAAGCATACTTGCAATTATAGTATAGCTGACCTTTTATACCATAAAGAACACTATTGTAATCCTCTATCTTGAACACTCTTGTTTGCCCTATTGACACATTATGAATAGGAAGCAGAGAAGAAGTCTAGCTCTATAGAGGAGATTGTATTATTACATTTCATATCAGGAGCGTGCAATGGACAACGCAGGCGCAGGGTTCGTTCGCTTTATAAAAGGGCCGTTGGCAGGAAACACATTTCCGCTCAGTACGTCGGTCACAACGATAGGGCGTGACGCCACGAACGATATCATTGTTAAAGATGACCTACAAGTTTCACGCAAACACCTTCGTATTCTACACAGCAATGGTATATGGAGCATTGAAAAACACCCTCAATCGAACACTGTCACAGTCAACAATCAAAATACACAGCAGGCAATTCTGCAAGAAAATACAACTGTCGGTTTAGGCCAGGATACTGCTTTTATCTTCTTTACACAGATTACCCCATCGCAAAACATTAGAGTTATTCCATCACAGCAGCAACCACTTGTGCCTACACCGCGGCAAGTAGTAAGCACAGTACAACAACATGCTTACAAAGAAACTCATTCGGTTGAGCAACCGCAAGCACTAGGAGATATTACAGGGCTAATATCTCCAAATGATACGCTCATCGGCTCACCGTTCGACGCTGAGAAAAATGGCTACCCCGCTCTTAGTATCACCACAAATATTGACAATGACAAGCAAATATTTCGTCTCGATAAGCCGATCATGAGTATTGGCAAAGATAGCACCAAAAATACTTTCAAGAACGATATTAATATTCCATATCCTATTGTCTCGTCACAACATCTACTTATCGAGCGACGCGGCAATGATATCGTGCTTATTCATCCTCATCCAGCGCGACAGAAAACGATGAACGGCCTGCTCTACAAAGGTCTTAAAATTCTTGGACATGAGCATTGGGAACATACACTCGTCGCGGGCGACATTTTTCGTATTGGGAATGAACAAGGCACACTGGTAACATTGACCTACGATGATGGAGCAGGAATACAAGAAGATGTAGCACCACCTGTGCAAGATATTCCACTCAGAAATGTCAAAGCATTGACTCTTGGTCGCAAACCAGATAACGCAGTAGTCTTGCCGCATCCACAGGTTTCAGGCTACCATGCGCTACTCACACAAGAGGGTGGAAGCTATCGTATCACCGATCAGCATAGTACGAATCACGTCTATGTCAACAATCAGCGCATCGCTGAGCAGGTGCTGAAATTAGGTGACGAGATTCGCATCGGTCCTTACAGGCTAATCTACGAAGGAACGAAGCTTACTCAGTACGATGAAAGCAACTTTATCAGTATTGAAGCACGCAACTTGAAAAAATATGGCAACAACAAGGTTACCTTGCTCGATAATATCTCGCTCTACATCCCAGCACGAAAGTTTGTCGCTGTCGTGGGTGGCTCAGGCGCGGGCAAATCGACGCTGATGGATGCGTTGAACGGCTTGCGTCCAGCTCATGAAGGGCAAGTTTTGTACAACGGGCAGGACTACTATCGCAATATTCCCGCGTTCAGCAATCAGTTAGGCTATGTGCCGCAAGATGATATCGTCCACAAGGATTTGACGGTTGAACGTGCCCTCTATTATGCGGCGAAGTTGCGTCTCCCCAGCGACTTCACGGATAACCAGATTAAACAACGTATCAACGAGGTTCTTGAAGATGTGGAGATGACAGCACGCCGTGCTCTGCTCGTCAGAAAACTATCCGGTGGACAACGCAAACGTGTTTCAATCGCGCTAGAATTGCTTGCCAATCCAGGAATATTCTTCTTGGATGAGCCAACATCAGGACTTGATCCCGGCCTTGACCGCCGTATGATGCTGCTGTTACGCAAACTTGCCGATGCGGGTCATACTATCGTCCTCGTCACACACGCAACGAATAATATCAAAACATGTGACTATGTGTGCTTCCTGAGTGCTGGGGGACATCTCGCCTACTTCGGCCCTCCTGACAAGGCCAATGTCTACTTTGAGAAGGACGATTTTGCCGAGATTTATACTGGCCTGGAGCCGACAGAAGATAATCCGCGTATTCCTGAAGAGGCGGAGGTACGCTTCAAAAACTCGGACGAGTACAAGCAATATGTAGTACAACCAATGACAAAAGGCAATAAAAAGCTGAATGGGGGGACGGGCAAAGTAGCAACTGTGACCAAAAAGCGGGTGAAGCGCGGCAATCCTCTTTCACAATTTATGCTTCTCTTTCAAAGAAACCTGGAACTCCTGAAAAACGATAAAGTCAACCTCGTTGTCCTGTTACTGCAAGCACCAATCATTGTGCTGTTCCTGATGCTCCTGGTCTACTTTGAAGTGGGGTCGGGTCTCTTCAATCCTAACAAAATCATTTCATGCATGCCACAACGCATAGACTCTACGTTTGTGACACAGGCGAACCCAAGTGGTGTTATTGGTATCGTCAAAGCAAAAGGTGCAAAAGACAGTGATACTGTCAATT
This sequence comes from uncultured Ktedonobacterales bacterium, assembly GCA_964657325.1. Classification (GTDB taxonomy): domain Bacteria; phylum Chloroflexota; class Ktedonobacteria; order Ktedonobacterales; family Ktedonobacteraceae; genus JBBQVS01. The sequence continues at coordinate 5,241 of CAZZVE010000122.1, read as the reverse complement.
GCAATGCTATTCAAGCATATCTTACATCGAACAAAAATGGTATCAAGAATGTAGATAATACAACGAATAGCAATGGTACGATGTATGCACAAAAACACGGTGGAGTTGCTAAAGCACTTCAAGATTTCATTGTGCCAGGCAATATTAGTGCGCAACGCACATTGTTTATCATTGCCTTTGTCGCAGTCGTCCTAGGCTGCATCAATGGCACACGCGAAATCGTGAAGGAGGCATCAATCTATCGACGTGAACGCACCGTAAATCTAGGTATTATGCCTTACATGCTTGCAAAGATATTCATGCTCGCCCTGTTCGCACTCTTCCAAAGTGCCGCGTTGGTATTGATTGTAAACGCCTTCGAGCCCTTTGCACAGGGTGTTTTCTTACCAGTGCTACTAGAGATATACATCACGGTTGTGCTTTGTAGCCTTTCGGGTTTGATGTTTGGCCTGGCAGTTTCAGCGTTTGCTGCAAACGAAGATACGGCGAATAGTCTACTACCTTTCGTTCTTATTCCAGAGGTGATCTTCGCGGGTGTAGAGATACCACTCAAGGATTACGTGTTACAGACATTAGCGGTGTTCTTTCCAACGCGATGGGCAATGGCAGCCGTTGGCACAACAGTTGGTTTGCATGCAGACAAAATCGGCGGCGATAAGTTGTTTGGAGACGACCCAACCTATCATGGACGACTCTTTTCTGTCTATACCCACTTGGAAGCAGTGAATCGTCTTTTACTCTCATGGGCATCCCTCGGAGCAATCATTATCGCTCTTTCGCTCCTCATTGCATTCGCGCTCAAACGCAAGGATGTTCGCAGGTAAAGGTCTCGTCGAAACAAGTAACAGTCAGGAGAGAAAAATGCAGCGACGTGTTGTGATTACCGGTCTCGGTGTTGTTGCCCCCAACGGCATAGGCAAGGACGCCTTTTGGCGAGCAAACGTGCAGGGACAGTCGGGTATTCGCTCTATCACCCGCTTTGATGCACATACTCTAACAACACGCATTGCTGGTGAGGTCACGGACTTCGAGCCAAGTGCACTGGGACTAACACCTTCTGAATGTGCATCGATGGATCGCGGAACACAATTCGCTATTGCCGCCGCAAATCTTGCATTGGAAGATGCACATCTTGCATCCGCGCTTAGCGAAGACGAGCGAAATATGATGGGTGTGTATATGGGGACCGCGATGGCCTACCTCGAAGAAAGCGAAAAGTTCTGGCAACAGGCTACCGATAATGGAACACATGGCTTACAAACAGAGGAAAATTTTACACCCTCCTCATTATTCATGACACATGCCTCTATCACGGCAATAGCAGCACATCATCAACTGCATGGCCCAAGTATGGTCCTTGCTACAGGTTGTTCCGCTGGTGCCGATGCAATTGGAGAGGCGTTCTGGGCTATTCGTGAAGGACGCGCTAACCGTATGCTTGCAGGTGGAACAGACTCTACCATCTCTCCCATAGGCATCAATGTGTTCGCGGTGATGGGTGCATTGAGTACCCGCAACGAGTCCCCTGAACAGGCATCTCGTCCCTACAGCAGTGACCGTGACGGCTTTGTCATGGCGGAAGGCGCAGGTGTGCTCGTGCTGGAAGAGCGAGAAATAGCACAGGCACGCGACGCTCACATTTACGCAGAGGTGATCGCTTTCGCCTCAAACAACAATGCACACCATATGACAGCACTTCCACCCGATGGCGCGCCACTGCAACAACTCCTTCACCATGTGCTTGCTGATTCTAGCATTACAGGAAAACAACTTGACTATATCAATTCGCATGGCAGTTCAACTCCTGCTAATGACTCGGCAGAGACAGCTGCATATAAGGCTGTTTTTGGAGATAGTGCCTATCGAATACCTATAAGTTCAACAAAATCAATGATTGGGCATACGCAAGGTGCCGCAAGTGCGATAGAGGCTATTGTAACTTCGCTGGTGTTGGAACATCAAATTATTCCACCAACACTGAATCTTACAGTGCCCGATGCTCGTTGCGATCTCGATTATGTACCCCTCGTTGCACGTCAAGCGTCTGTACACGTAGCACTCACGCATTCTAGCGGCTTCGGTGGTGTAAATAGCGCGCTCGTCCTGGTACGTCCCGAATGGCTGGACGAACATTCATAACATCTCCCAACAAGGTGCTCTCTATAGATAGACGGACAAAGTTTATCCAAGAGCAAGCAGTCGCCGACGAGGAAAAATAGATGAGAAAAGAAACACAGCGACGCGTGGTAGTTACAGGGTTGGGGGCAATCGCGCCAAACGGGATAGGGAAAGAGGCGTTTTGGGATGCAACAAGCCGAGGTATTTCAGGTATTCAACCGATTCAACGCTTCTCTACAGAAAACCTTCGCATTCGTGTTGCCGGTGAAATTTCCAACTTCCTGGCGCAAGACTATCTTGATCGCAAGCTCATAAATCGGACAGACCGCATGACACACCTTGTTTTGCCTGCTGTCCAGGAGGCGTTGCACGATGCACGCCTGATACTCACGGATGAAGACCCGCACCGTGTTGGAGCCGTGATTGCGAATACGCTTGGTGGTGTTGATTATGGTGCACGAGAACTGGCGGCTTTACACATGCGCGGTCCACGTTCCATGAGCGCATATACAGCAATAGCGTGGCTGCAAGTCGCAAATATTGGTCAAACAACTATTCACTTTGGCGTACAAGGCTATAGTAAAACACCAATAAACGATGCTATTGGAGGGCTTGACGCGCTTTGTCTGGCATATGGAGCTATTCAACGGAATGAGGCCGAGATTATTATTACTGGTGGTTGTGAAGCAATGCTCAATCCACTGATTCTTTTTGTACTAGGCTCTAGCGACAACTTCGCAACCGGAGATGACCCGAATGCCTATCGTCCCTTTGATCGTCGCGCTACCGGACTCGTTTGTGCTGAAGGTGCGGGCATTTGTATCCTTGAAGAATATGAACATGCACGGCGACGTGGCGCGACTATCTATGGCGAAATTGTGGGCTATGGACAAACCAACGATGCACACGGACTCCTACCACCATCGTCAAACGGTACACAGTACGCCCGCGCAATGCGCCTCGCTATGGAAAACGGTGGTTTACAGAGAGAGGATGTTGCCTATATCAGTTTAGATGGACGCGCCATGCCTTCTTCAGATGCTGGTGAGGTAGAGGCCCTACATATAACCTTTGGCTCCGACCTCACACATATTCCTGTCAGCGTTCCACGCACCATGATTGGTCACAGTTACGGTGCTGCTGGCGCGCTAGATGCCATAACAGGACTATTAGCGCTACAACATCATCTCATCCCACCTACAATTAACTGTGAGCGGCTAGACCCACGTTATGGTTTAGATATGGTACAGGACGAGGCACGTCCACTTGTGCAACAAACAAACGCGGTACTGCTCGGCGGACGTGCTCTTGGGGGTGCAAATGTTGTGGTAGCCCTAAAACGACTCCCAGAGTTATAAATATGAAAAAAATTATCGGGGAGAATTTATCACGTAGGGACCAATGTACCACGTCCTCGTGGGCAATCGACTATCAACAAGGACGTGATACATCGGTCCCTACAGGCTTTGTCGTCATTGTAGGGGCAGGACCGACGGGGCTTGCGGCAGCTAACCTACTAGGAATGGCAGGCATACAGACACTCGTACTCGAACAGAACGCAGTTATCAGCGATTGCCCAAAGGCTATCTCTATAGATGACGAGGGGCTACGTATCTGTCAGGCGATGGGCCTCATAGATGAGATCGTCAAACATGTTGTGCTGGATATTGAAGCGCATTATCTCTCGGCACAGCATTTCCTCGCAAGAGTCTCACCCAAAAGCAGAAGAAATGGCTATCCCCTGATATCAACATTTCATCAACCCACATTCGAGGCAACTTTACTACAGGGACTTGCTCGCTTCCCCTGTGTCGAGGTCCGTTTTCAACATTCAGTCGAGATGTTTGTGCAGGACACAGAGAAGGTTACACTCAACATTCGTACACCCGATGGAGCGCAATCAACTATAGATTGTGATTATCTGCTTGCATGCGATGGTGGGAAAAGTCCGATTCGGCACACATTAGGTATTTCAATGCATTCACCAGCACTGCTACCAAGACGGCAAGGACACAACAGACGCGAAACCGATATAGGGCAACGCTGGTTGGTTGTTGATACAATCAACGATGATGATACATCCACTGCCGCCACATTTTTTTGTAATTACACACGACCAGCTGTCACCGTGCCAGCACCATATCATGCACGACGCTGGGAATTTATGCTTCGATCCGGTGAAAAGGATACAGACCTTCTAGCCGACGAAACCATTCACGAATTGATTCGCCAAGCGAGAGCATTACACCCTACCATGCATACAGAGACACAGGATAGCAAACCATACATTGTGCGCAAAACCGTCTATACCTTTCGCTCAGTAGTAGCGCAACGCTTCATGCAAGGTCGTGTGTTTCTTGTAGGGGATGCCGCCCACCTCATGCCGCCCTTCGGTGGACAAGGTATGAATAGTGGTCTGCGTGACGCTTCCAATCTTTGCTGGAAACTACAAAGAGTCTTACAAGGACACGCTAGCCCTACCCTGCTAGAAACCTATTCAACGGAACGCTATCCTCACGTAAGAGAAATGATTCTTTTCTCTTCAATATTAGGAAATATCGTTATGACGACGACGAAACGAGCGTCACAGATACGCGATTGGTTTTTTGCCTTTATAAACGTTATCCCCCCGTTTCGGAACGCAATTACAGAAATGCGTGTCAAGCCACAACCTCGATATACCAAAGGCTTTTTGTTATCCACCAGAAACAGGAGAAATAAGAGATTTGTGGGAGCATTATTGCCTCAGCCTCCGATGCTTACACGAGAAGGTAAAAGAGTTCTTCTGGATGATGTGCTAGGGAATGGATTTGCGATAATAAGGCTATACGAAAATCCAGAGCAAGCATTTGAGAATGTACCAGCAAATATAAGAGAACCGTTGAAGACAAAACGTATATGCGTGTTGCCACAAGGAACATTTTTTGCTGAGGTAGAGCACGAGCGTTGCGAAGTTATACGTGACGTGAACGGGGTATTGGGGAAGTTTTTGAAGCATAGGCAGGATATTTTTGTTATGGTGCGTCCTGATCGCTATGTGATGGGAGTGTTCGAGGTAGGAGAGGCATCGCTTTTTAGAGATTAGAAATTGATGCATGGAAGCAGGACATCGATCTTGGACAT
>CAZZVE010000121.1:5417-14584 GCA_964657325.1 uncultured Ktedonobacterales bacterium | reverse complement strand
CTGGTTGCTTGCCTGAAGCCAGCAAAATCATCGGCACTCTATTTAGCAATTACGCCGAGTTATAAAATAAATGACTGTTACTATCACACTGTGAGGCCAATTGCTCTCATTCCTACTCTTTGATTATCTTCGATGTACCTCACCCTGCCTGCCTCTCGATTGAGGTGCAGTCATGAGAAGAATACAGGCGAAATAGAAGCCAACCCTGAGTGATTGGGCTTCTGTTTCGCCTGTATTCTTGATCTTATCCCTCAATAAATGAAGCACTTCAGATGTCTTGACCCAAAATGGGACTTCCAGCAGGAGTGCTATCTCGCCCTGGTAGCACCAATGTTAAAGATGGGTCGATAGGGATATTCAGGAGGAATGCTCGCTTCAGTGCCTCCATCTGGTTGCGAACAAATGAGGTTGCGCAAGAGCCACTTAATTATCACATGTACATCGCGGGCGTCTGTCTATACACTACTTGTGAGGGTTGTACGCATTTCACGAGACAGAACAGGCTGTGGAGCGTCAAGCAACCCCATATGGCCCGCGATCGCGACGGCTTCTGCTTTATTGATGGCGTTGAGCTTGTTTAGGACTCGGTACCAATATGTTCGAACACTTGACTCACTAAGGCACAGTTGGCTCGCAATTTCTTTACTGGTTTGCCCTTCAGCAAAACTGCATAGTATCTGCTGTTCTCGCGCCGAGAGTAGGCGCGAAGGATGACCGTTCTCAGTAGCTTGGCTATTTGCATGTACGACTTGCTCAGCTAGCACCTGAATGACATCTTGCTGCAGCCACATCCCACCCATGGCTATAACACGCAGTGCCTGTAGTATTTCGTCGATAGGGCTAGAGGTCAAGAGGTATCCTTCCACTCCATCTGCGATAGCTGAACAGGCAAAAGAGGGATCGAGTTGATCGGCTAGAATAATGATATGTGAGATATCATGAAACGCGTGGAGTGTCGCATCCGTATCTTGTGTACAACTATTGCTGAATAGAGCTTGGTCTACTACAAAGATATCTGGATTGGCAACGGCAATATCTTCCATATCATTAGGAATGGCGTTTCCAATTCCTATTAAATCAAATTCAGCCTCACTCTCACAAACGCGCTCCAACCCAGCGCGGCGCAACTTACAACTACTCAATAAGTAGATCTTGACGCCAGTTTCCATTGTGGACAATGCATTGTTTTCCCTGAGACTACATTCATTTCTATTTATGAGTGAAGATACCACGATGTTCTTCTCCTTTGCTATCGTCGTCACTCACCGTCATACTTCACAACACAGGGTGACGAGCGAAGGTTTTGAGCGTTTTTTTAATGAGAGGCATTGACTTAATACAGAGGCATTGAAAAGAGGATATTTGTAGCGTCAAACACCCCAGCGTTATTTCTACATGTTGGACTTGTCATATGAGTTACTCCATTTGATAGAATTCCAAATTTTACATTCTATCTCAAACACAAAAATGGGTTAACGTCATAGTGAGATCATTCAACAGAACGCAAGGAGAAATCAATCGTCATTGAACTGGTAAACGCTCCTGTTGCGGATACCGCATGTGTAGTTGTTCACCCAGGGGATCATTTTCTGGTTGCGGATGGGAATGTAAAATTCCCCCTTCTTGATACGTTCCTTTTGTTTGTTGTGGCGGAACAGAGGGGTATGAAGGCGTTTGCCTGCGATTGAACCATCGGATGATGAACCAGACAACGAGAGCAATCGCAACAATCCAAACCACTATCAGAAATGGCATCCAAGCCATTGTCATAAACCCACCGAAGCTTATCATAGGAGTACCTCTTTCCGTTTTTTTATTGTTATTCCTTTCAATGACTCTTAATCAAGAGTACGTTTGAAAGGCGTTAGGAGTGCAGAAATACACATTGACAGACATGGTTCAAAGAACAAGACTATCACAGACGACAAGTTCCGTTCTTAACAGGAGGTTTTAAGCACCAGTTTCTACAAAAGACCTGGTTAAAGGGGGAAAGCTTATAAAAAGATTTAGAAGCTCTATTCCAAGTATACACTATTTTTAAGGACTTTATATCACAAGTTTCAATAAAATATATCTTTTCCACTCCTACTCAGTAAAACTATTAGTGTGTTGAGCTTGAATTATCATATTTATCAATAAATATATCTTATAAAAAATTCATTCAATAATCCAACAAAGCCGATAAATGAGTACTCCAGAGCCCTCAATTAGAGTAAACACGCTTAATACCATACCGTCTCGAAGAGATTCTCTTGGGCACTTTTTTTGTATCCTACCATCATGCTTGCTAGGGGAAGATACGCTTCAGTGGGCAAATGCAAAAGCCTTTTTCTTGTACCCTCAACTGCATAGCTAAGATGAATATGGGTTCCCAGGTTATAGACAGCGGCACTAAGCGAGATGCATTGTAGAGCACGACCAATTTCAATACCAAGCATTCGCAAACCACGTTCTCCGTAGTGGACAAGTGCTTGCTGATGGTTGCCACAAAAAAAGAGATTCAGTGGAGGTAGATGCGGCTGAATGTTTAGCCCAGTAGAAAGACGCATTAATAACGAGCCAAGAGACTCGGTTTGCAATGACACGAGCGCATGTCTCTCCTTTGCATAGCGATAGACTCCTGGGACGAGTGGTGACACACGTGAGACAACACAGTACACTTGGCAATCACACAGCTGCCAGAGCGAACTATCCATATGTTTAAGCGACGCGAGAATGGTTGACAATTGGGTGATAGAGAGTTCCTTGGTATCAATGGCCTGGGAACTTGTATGACGACGTAAAAGAAGCTGGGCCATATCTTGCGTGTGTGGCAATGATGCGTTGGGTAGGAGCAATTCCTTATTACCTATATTTTCTTCTTCGCGTTGTGCAGGTATGTCATGATTGTTAGGTAAAGTATCTAATAAGCTTGCAGCGTAGAGTTGTTGCAGTAAAGAACTTTGATGATGAGGTAGAAATGGCTGGACATGTGGAACTGCAAGAGACGGTAGGTCGGCGATTTGTTGTGCTTCAACATCTCTCGCATCCCTGGTATTCGCTTTTTCTACAGTAGAAGCGACACCTTGACTGATAGGAAGCAGAAGTGCAGTATAGATTAGCTCTTCGCGTGGGTTCAGGCCAAGCAAGTGATGGAGAGGATAGTCCAGGAAGCGAAGACAAAGTGTTGAGGGCATTTCAAAATGCTGGGCGACGAAATGCAATTGCTCTAGCGCGATACCTGTATCCAATGTCTGGAGTAGGTAGCTGAGATTCGTATATTTCTGATGGTTTTTTTGCAGACACACAGTCGTAAAGATCACGGCAGAAGATGGTGAACTATGGTTCTCTTTAGGAAAGCACGCAGTAATGCCCATTAAAAAGTCGCCAGCTCTCAAGAGTTCTAATACGTGGTGAGCACTATCATAATGATAAATTCCTGCTTGAAATTGCCAATTGGCTCCAAGTGCTAGGTAGATTTCTACTGGGTGGAGACTTCCACCAGAGGGAATGGGCCTGCCGAGAAAGGGAGAGGAGTGAGCAACTGGTCCAACGATATGCTTTGGATAAGATGTGGGTTGCTCGGAGACTTTATGCAATGGCGATGATCTCCCAGCCTCCGGCCGAAGTACACGCGTTAAGCCGTGTGTGTAGTAGAGCAACCAGGCGAGCTTTTGTTCCTGACTGGCCCGACTCACACGAGGAAGAGATTGCCAGCTAGCCTCATAGTCCTTTCCTAATTGGAGTGGAATATCGCCATCGAGAGGAATACGTGTGACATCTTTGTAAACCTTGTACAATAAACACGGCTGTTCCGGGTCCGCAATCCAACGACCGGAATTGAGTTCCTCACGTAACCAGCGAACATATCCTTCTGTAGGTCTAATTATATCCTTTCCGATTTTGCTCAAACTCGTTTCTGTATCAGTGATGTTTACTCTACTCATCATTACAACCCTTTCTGTGGCGCAATCTCTCTTTATCGACTCAATTCAAGAATACATTCCGTCGCATAACTTTGCTGATCTTCCTTCAGGAGATGTTGTTCGGGTGTCGGGAGAACCTCCTCGAAGGTAAGCGTCATTTCGTGGGGCAACGATTTGAGTACTGCGTTGAGCAAGGATAGGAGAAAGTAGTTATGAAAATCAACATAGAATGGTTTACTAAGCGTTTTCGCAATCGGGCGCGGCGCACGTTGCGTTTCAGTACGTGTTTTACTGCTGACACTATTCTCTTCTGCACTGATGTCCTCGGTTCGATTTTGTTCTCCATACTGCTGTGCTGATGCCGGGAGATGAGGAGAGGTTTGATTGCCTGTATCGGAGATGATACGTCTAAAACATGTCGTTGGTAGCCCCACAGCGAGGCGCCAGCGATTGACTTTCAAGAAGTAATCGAAGGCGTTCTCGCCCGGTTCACGCTGTGGGATCATCTTTACAGGTACTTTCCAACATTCACGATTCAAGACGACATGACCGAGAACTACTCGTGGATAATGCCGTATCTGCATTTTTTGCTCCGCCTTTAACCTTGTTTCCAGCAGCATCACCATATCAAAAATGGGATAGTGAGTCGTTGTCGTCACAAGTGCTTGGTAGAGCGGCGGCATCATCTGAATAAGACTGAACCCAAGATGAAGCGGCTTAATCTGCGCATTGAGTTTGTGCGAGAATATCTGGAACTCTTGCTTTTGTTCATGAAACATCGCATACAAGTCACTCAGAGGAAGTTGAGTATTCTTGAGATGCTGGCTGGTACTGAAAGGAAAGAGTATCTCATATGGCGTGAGCAAACCGTGTGTGTTGACGTTGATATCACCGGTCTCAGCAATTGATGCATAGATGGTGTTATGGCGTTTACCAAGTTCTGTGATGTATACTTGCATCACCTCTGCGAACGTCTTGCCTACTACTGTATCTTCTGAACCAAGCACCGCTATTGGTTGAAACAGATGACTGAAGCGAGAGAAGGTGGTACCAGGACCGGTCCAGGTTGCGTTCAAAACCATCTGTGGATCGTCCTGATCAAGAAAGAACTGCCCAAAGTATGCTAACGTAGCTTGCGGCTGCATAAAAGTTGGAAATCCCTGTGTGAAACGGTGTATTTCAGTCGGGTCAAGTTGTAATATCTTGACGTGTTCTCCCTGTGCCTGTTGCATCTGCTGCGAAAGCTGGGTAATAAAGGCTTGTCGGCACTCTTGAAGATGTACAAAGTTCGGTTCGGTTCGTCTCCGCTGCTGTTGCAGGTCGCGGTGCGGCATGAACTCTTGCCAGAAACGGAGATAGAAGGTGATGAAATCTTCCGCCTGTGGTAGTGACTCCTTAGCCCAGCGATCCATATGCATTTTCTCGACCATACTTACATCGAGGAGTGGAGCAAGCTCTTGTAGGACGCGCAAATCATGCAAAACTGGTTCCCATTGCAGACGGTCAAGGGTCGGTGTAGCATATGGAAGAGTTGCATCCTCCATAATCAACGATGGGTACAGTTTATTGACGTTCTCAGTGGGATCATAGGGAGGGTTTTGCAGTGCTCCTATTTCACGACACAAGCGTATAGCCTGATCTCGAAGTTCCTTGAGGATACGGGCACTATCAGCAATCGCAACATATCCATACGTGATTGTTAAATCGTGCATTTGTTCTAGTGATTGCCGAATCTCTGCAACCCACGTTCCTGAAATCTGCTTGAGGCGTTGAATCAAGAAGAGCAGTTTATCGTTTTCATGAGCTGGTATGCGTAGATCGAGCGCGACTACTGCATGGGAAACCAGATGTTCTAGCGTTGTTGTCACTTTCTGTGCCGCTTGTTGCCTCTCCTGTTCTCTCTGTTGGCATCCTCCTTCTTTTTCATCCCAGTCTGTGTTTTGAGAGAGGAAAGAGTCAACGATATGATCCAGCAGTTGTTTATAGGTCCACGTACTATCTTCTTCAAGAGTAGTGATGATAGTTCGAATCAGCGGATTAGGACGTAGACGTACTAATCGTTCATCATAATTGTATTTGCGTGCTTTGATCTTTTCCTGAAGAAGAATCTCTATCTTCCCGTTGTTCATTGGGTTTGCTGGATTGTCTGCAATCCAATGTAGTGTGCTATTAAGCGAGAGGAACAAGTAGGGACGTATCTCTGGACGTTTAAAGAGCATTTGTGTAATGGTGCTAAACAACTGTGAATTAAGTCGCGTAGAGCGTTGCTGTCGCCAGTCCTTTATCCTGAGTTGTGAAGGTTGTTGCTTTTGATCGCTCCATGTTCCCAGTGCCGTACTACAAAATGTGCTGTACGGACTGGTTTTTGTTGCCATACGCACAAAGTAGGACAGCAATCCTTCTTCTGTACGTCGTACGCGGTTATTGTTTTGTTCTACTGGCGTCCGTAAGTAGTTTTGCAGTTCACTATACAGGGTATCGCTAGAAAGGAGTAATCCATGCTGAAAATCTTCGTTAAGGAAGAGCTGATGAAGCCGTATGCGATTTTCTATCACTTCCTCTTGGAGCGTTCCTTCACCGATGGCAAGCAGTTCAGTTCTCCTGATGGTATGCTGGCACCATGTCTCTATCATCTGTATAAGTGCTTCTGAGAGATGAGGCGCAACGAGACTCAGTAGCACTTGTGCTTTCTGACCGTTATGGCTCACCATTGCTCGTCGCAGATCCAGACCTTTGTGCTGATCTTTCTTGTCCTCGATCATTTTGAGAGCGTCGCGAAGTTCATCCTGTAAAATGTCGCTGTGCTCATTTTGCCAGGCTTCTATTTGCAACAATTCCTCGATATACGCAAGAGAGCGTGGGAATTGCATCTGTTGTAGTGCTGAGAACGGAAGTCCTGTGACTCGCATTAAAAAATGGGGAGCCAAGAGGAAGTCATCTTGGTGCTCCTCCATAGGTCCAGCAGGGTTTCCATATTCTTGATAGGTAACCATAATCTTTGTCCTCCAATGGTTGTCAGGTTTGCCTACGGAAATGCATGAGGATCAGTATTAAGCTCAGCAGATGTAAGGTCGTGATCAGTGTACCCGAGCTCTTTCGGTAAACAATAGAGTCGATGGAGATGACGTGTACGCCTGAATGCATGCCCAAAGGTAAGTGGTATCAATCCAGGCACCAGCACTTTTACGCAAGAAAAGTTTCCTGCACGCAGCTCTGGAGACGTTTGGTCAACAATGACCACGTCATATCCACGATGAATAACCTTCTTGGTCAGGGACAGGAGTTCTTCCGTCAAATCCAGTGAAGGTTGACGAGCATAATGAGCAGCAAAACGTTCCTGCAATGTCTGCAAGGGTCGTTCTGCAAGTAAGAAAGCGAAACGAGAAAAGGCTTCGGGCATCGCTCCAGCCAGAACGTGATCCTCTATGCTCAGAATAAGCGTACTGTCTTTAACGAGGCGTTTCCCTTTCGCTGTATCTCTCGGGAAACGTTCACTCTGCCCAACTATCGTCGATGCAGTTTCAAAAAATGCAGAGGCAAGTGCCTTGTCAGGGTCCAGATGCGCTGCTGCTCCCAGAATGACCCTGGGTGCACGATCTTCCCTGTTTACGGCCAGCATGAGAATCACCGGAAGTTCGAAATCTGTAGTGCAATCAAAAGCGTAAAACTCGAAGCCGGTCATACGCCTGGACCGCTCGATAGCCAGGAGGAGGTCAGCATCATACGTACTACGCCAGTCCAGGGCTGGTACTTGTAAACGTGCGTACCAGGTCAGGAAAAAGGCATCACGTTCGATGACTTCGCAGAGACCATGTAGTGTTGCATCCTCAATTGAGCCGCCAACAGCACAGCCGTTTGACGTTTCAAACAGAAAATTTTCTGTTGCTGGTCGTACCGCCTGCGCTCCATAATAAGCGATTTGTTCAGGTACCAAAACCGGTTGTTGGCGGCGTAGTGAATAGGCCCATACCCAATGGAAAGACATTGTTGAACTGTATGCGGTAAAACGATGTGATCCAGGAAGTTTTGGCGTGAGGGACTGCTGTTGCTCGGAAAAAAGACCAAATGTTTCAGGATTTATGGCCTGTTCTTGCAGTTGTTCATAACTACCATAGACAACAGACCTTCTGGCCCTTGGTAAGAACCCGTCAGAACGCTCCAAAGCCTCCAGGATAGCCGTGGTACGACTGGCATGAAATGAGTATGCAAGCCCAGATCCGGTAACGCTCTGCTTGATGTGCGGATACTCAAAGTAGTGCGTCACTGTCGTCGCAAATGCGGCTGCATTCGCGTGCAAACCAGTCGGTGGAATGACATGCAAACCCATGCGGTTATCAATGTAACGCGCTTCGAGAGAAGATAACTCACTTGCTACTGAACGGGCACGATACTGATGGATATCGTTACGAATGTGTGGCTGGAAATGGAGGATAGCATCTTCTGCACTATCATCCTGTAGTTGCCCGCAGATCTCACAAAGGGGGTCTGGCAAGAAGGTATGGCAACTATTTGTCAGAGCACGCAGACGCAGGAAGCGCACCGTCTGAAACCCCATCATCGGTGTGCCTACGTGTAGAAACGTCTCGATTTCTTGTGCTGCGAGGAGACTGATAACCTGCCGCGTACTCTGTGTTAACCATGGATTCGCTGCACGCCCTTGCAGATGTGACTCATCTTCACACCATGCCAGAAAATGAAGCTCGTTACTGGCTTCGGTCATCAATGCGCGGATGCGCCGCATCTCGGCACATGCAACACAACCTGATTGATTAGTAGAAACAAATGGGCCGATGACGACCTCGTGCTGCCAGACGCCTATACGCAACAGCGCAAGATGCTGCTCTTTACACCAGGATTGCACACGACGGTCAAAAATCGGTTGACAGAAAGCACTGAGCGCGACAACCAGTGCGGTATTACTGGTTTCTTGCTGATTCGCACGTATGAATTGATCGAGTGTCTCCCACTGCTTGACTGCAATCGTCCTACTATGAGCAAGCGCACCTGTCAGGTCTGTGGCAAGAGAGCGATCACCAATGAGAGCGATCATCGAAACAGATGTGTTACTCAGATCACCGCTCTGAGAAGATGTATTTGCCAGGGGTATCACAGTCATACCACACCGTCACTTTCCTGTCGAACAGCCAGGACGCGTAAAGCGCAGGGCAATACTGAACTCACCGTTTGATCTTTCGTAAGCAGTGCTACAACGATATCCCATCCCTGCTGCGCGAAACGAGAAGAGAGCACACTTGTGGCTGT
>CAZZVE010000121.1:0-5317 GCA_964657325.1 uncultured Ktedonobacterales bacterium | reverse complement strand
GAGATAGGTTGCAACACGTGGAATGCCAAATCCGTTTACACAATCAACCAGGAGAACCTGTGCATGAAAAACATTCAGCATCTCTAGATAGGCGGCACAGAGATGATCTGTACGATATGCTTCATCCGCAATTGGACGTAGCAGGAATTCGGCTTGCGTTCGATCTGCTTCTAAAGACACCATTATCGCCGAACTGAGCGTGCGCAAACCTTCGGCTAACGTCTCATGCCAAGCCGTTCCGACGCTGCCCGTGGGTAGCTCCGACAGTAACGTTGAACCATCAAGATGATTCCAGGGACTGCGCGGTGCAACAGCCGCCCCTGGAACAAGGACAGGGGTACCATCGGATAGCCTGATAGCCCAAGTCCAGGCCAAAGCAGTTTGCTCTCTGTGCGTTGCATTCCGCCAACCGAATACATGCTCTGGCTTGACCGCACCATCTACACGAACTTGCTGATAGGTGCCCCAGCGTGCGCGTCGCTCATCAGCAAGACTTTCCAAGTACCAAGCGACGGCCAAGCGAACGGTGCGCATACGTACTTCCGTGTAGTCTAATCCAGTGGCTTTTGCGCTCGGCAGAGTACTCATCTTATCTGTTGCAAGTGGTACAGTAACCTGGCTACGGATAAGCGGAAGTTGGTGGTAGTCCATATCATCAATGCGTGAAAAGATGCCGCTGTTCACATCAGCCCATTGTTCTACCTGTGCAACATCATCACTCCGAGGAGTCTTATGAGACTGCATTAGTTCTCGGATATCTTGCATTAAGATGTGCTTCTGCATGTCAAGCGTGGGCTGGAAAGAACAGACGGTACAGAGCGGATGTGGGAAGAGCATATGCCTGATCGTTTGCAGTCGTTCTAGTTCTAGAATATATACTTTGCTCTCAAGCGTGTTTCGGCGCACGTTCGTACAAGCTTTAAAGAACTCCAAGGCGAGTATATTGGCAGCAATACCGATAGCAGGTTTCCCTACATACGCTGCGTGTTTCGAAGGCTCGTTTTGGATAAGCTGACCATCAGGCGCGTATGGGGGATACCCTCGGGCGGCGGCCCAGCGTCGCCAATAACATTGCCAGCAACCCGTTTGTTCGGAATTGTGAAGCGGGCCGATATGAATTTCATCATTTAGGACGACTGCGGGGAGAAAAGGAACATGGACTCGTTGACATATATCGTTGAGTTGATGGACGTGTGAGAGCGAACTGCCAGTACTATAATACAGGACCATCGCGGAGTTTGTACAAAGTTGTTGTAGGCGTCCCTCACTATGCCAGACATCTTTTTGAACAATGTTCAATGTTAGTTCGTGATCTCGCTCAGCCTGTAAGACATGCAATACCTCTTGCAGACGTTCATAGTTCGTCTGCTCTTCGCCAGTATCAAGCAGCGAGATAGTACGATTACCTGTTTCGAGCAAGGCATGGGCAAGTGCGAGTAGGCATTCTCCAGAGCCAATCGCGACAACCGGCATAGTAAGAAATTTTTGAAAGCGATAGGCCCCTGAATCTGTATGGTAATCGATAAAAGTAATCGCAGCACCATACGTCTCCACAGCCTCTGCTGATAATGTGTGAAGCTGCTCAGCAGACACATCTTTGATATAGCCCTGCTCAGTAAGTGCCAGAATCAGTTCTGTCAATACAGGGCGCTTGTCTTCAGGCAGGGCTAGGCACACCTGTTCGAGATCATAGTCCCCGTTAAGCACTGGAGCTAACCGCTCTAACCACGAGGCAAGCGTCTTGCCTTTGAGTACGAGGGATTTCTCATTATTGCGTAAGTAGACACTATCGTTCATCGGGACGAAAAAAGTGTCGCTTTTCAACATAGGACGCATGATTTCGCCTTTCAATAATCTAAAACGTGTCGTACAAAGCATGCATGGGGGTGATAACAGCTAGATTAAAAGAAGAGTTGACATACAGCAATTTACATAATGTAAAGCGGTGATATACAAAAGGAAGAAACCTTACCAGGTCCCACTGTGGGACCTGGTAAGGTTTCAAAGAGACTAATCGGCTATGGTGTGAGAGCAGCTATTGTATCCCACCGATGCACCCGTTTCTGGCAAATCCTGTGCATCACTGAAATCGCTCAGGTCAACAGCTGGGGTGATCTCGATTGTCTCGACATCAAGTTCAAGATCCTCGATGTTCAAGTTCTTTAAAGTGAAGTTCATAGTTTTTTCCTTTTCTGTTTGCATCGGTGCGCTCTCACTGTTAAGAGGGCACAGTCACTGAGTAGTAACACAATAACTATCATTGACTGCGCACATCACCTCATCTGCCATTTCCGCTTGATAGTAGCACCCTGTTTGAGTGGTTACGCGAGAAATGATTGATTAGCGTTACGACGGTCAACGGAGGTGATGGTGCCAGTGATCTGAACATTCATTTCAGTTGTCTTTCGCATCACCCCGTGTGCTATGGAAGTAGTATAGCCGTTGCTCAAGGATCATCGTGTCACCCTTTTGCTGTCGCATTCCTGTGACACAACAAGTGTCAACAAGTAGTTGGCAGGTCTTCATGCTGTAAAGAGGTACAACTATAAAGAGGTACACCTAAGAGGGAGATACGCATATCTTTCGCGAGATGTTTGTTCGTTCTCCTTCTTCTATTATAGGTATCTGCTAGCGAGAAGAAAGGAATTTACTATGATAGAACTGACACCTTCTTTGAATGGTACATCAACTACGCAGCGTCTTACGGAACCAACCGAAACGAAAGAGAAAGCTGTCTTTATTGGTACACATCGCGTATGCACTCCTGAAGATACACTTGAGCGTATCAGACCATTTCTCTCTCGTATGGGCATTACCCGTGTGGCTGATCTCACACGCCTTGATAATCTTGGGGTGCCAGTTGTGCAAGCAGTACGCCCGAACTCACGTAATCTGTCAGTCTCGCAAGGAAAAGGGATTACGAAAGCATTGGCAACCGTATCTGCTCTTATGGAAGCCATCGAACTATGGCACGCTGAGGAACCCTCCCTCCCTTCCATCTGGGCACAGGTCGGAGAGATGAGTAACCGGCTTCCCTATTCCATCTACGATCTGAATCTGAATAAACACCATTTGATTCATGACGCCTTACCGCTCGAGTGGTTTCCAGCACGAGTAATAGGATCGTTAGTAGAGACGTTTGTGCCAGCCAATTATGTACGTGTCAATAGCACCATGCACGATACATGGTTGCTGCCTACATTCTTTACTACCTCAAACGGGTTAGCAAGTGGTAATGTGCAGGATGAGGCTATTTTGCATGGCCTCTATGAAGTAATCGAGCGCGATACCCTTGTTCGTGCACGAGCAGGTACACTACAGCGCATATTCATTAATCCGGCGAGTGTAGATGGTACTGCTACTGCCCCGCTCCTTAAACAATTCAAGGAAGCCGATGCGACCGTCGAGATTCAGGGACTGGTTGGTCCGACAGGTATTACCTGCTTTGAGGTGCATCTGACCTCACCCAGCTATTCTAGGGTCATCGAAGGGTACGGCTGTCATCTTGATCGCGATGTAGCTCTCAGTCGTGCTCTGACCGAGGCGGCACAGATTCGACTCTCCATCATTGCCGGCTCTCGTGATGATATCCAACATGGAGCATATTCTGAGATTCAACAGATGCGTCCGCTCTCAAAAGTGAGTGAACAACGTGCTACCTCTCACTTCCACACTATTCCTTCGACGGGTAATCTTGATCTTCAAGCCGATCTTAGTGAAGTACTCAAGCGCTTACGCTCTGTAGTATCTTGCCCTCCACTCTTTGTTGATCTCACGCGCGCGGAATTCAATATTCCCGTTGTCTTCGTAGTCGTACCACAGTTTCGTATGGTTGAGGGATACTAATGAGTAGAGTAGTAGTTTTCACAGGCCCAACTCTGGACGAGGATGTTATTCGCGATATAGTACCGAATGTCGAGGTACTCCCACCAGTAGCCGCAGGTGACTTGCTCCGTCTTTCACTAGAGGCAGGAGATGTCGTAGCCATTATCGATGGCTTTTACTTTCAATCAGCCTCGGTGCGCCACAAAGAGATACTCGATCTCTTAAACCGTGGTATTCATGTATGGGGGGCGGCCAGTATGGGAGCTTTACGCGCATCAGAATTAGCTCCTTTCGGCATGCGTGGTTTTGGTCACATTTTTGAGGCATATCAAACTGGTGAGATCGATGGTGACGACGAAGTCGCTATTATGCATGCGCCAGAGGATCTCAACTACATGAAGTTGACTGAGGCCCTTGTGAATATCCGCCATGCTTGCCAAGCGGCAGTTTCTGACGGTCTGCTTACACAGGATGACTACCAACTTGTCATGAATACGGCGGCGGAGCTTCCTTTCTTCGAACGTTCATATCTGCGCATTTTACCAGATGCACAGGTAAGAGGTTTGTCGCAGCAAGTTATCGAGAAGTTGCGTCCCTTTGTGTTACAGAAGTGCCTCGATTTGAAACGCAGGGATGCGTTAGAAATGATTCAGGCCCTACAATCACCACCACAAGAACCGTTCTATTCGTCCTTTGAGCTGTATGAGACACAACTACTTCACGGCTGGCGGATCGATGAAAGAGGGGTTTTCGCCAATGATCATTGGATCGCGGATCGAGACTTGCTGGCAGCATATCAATTGTTTGATGATGATTATCCTCACGTTCATTACCAGGTTCTGAGCAAGCACCTTGCAGAGATCGCGCAACAAGCTCGTCTCACACAACAACCATCCAAAGAAAAGTCCGCTACCACGTCATGTACACCCCATGACTACACGGAGCTCATTGCGCAATTTCTCTCCATTCAGTATAATTTTCCTCTTGAGGGAGAACTTCCTGCAAGTGCCCAACGCTGGTTACGGCAGGAGGAACGGCAACTGCCTCCCCTAGAACAGCTAAATATTATTGGTGTGCGTCTATGGCATCCTACACGCAGTCAGAGTTGGCAAGAAGGGTTGATTCACCACATCAAAACGAGTGAGCTACTCCCAGCTTTCGTAAAAATCGTCTATCAATCGCACCAGTTTGCCAGCACCATACAAGAAAAACAAAGTGGTGTACAGCTTGAACGCCTTTTACCCGAGAAGGTGTACGCATGGGCGATGCACCGATGGAATGTTTCTCCATCAGAGTTTGAAATCGCACTGCTTGATCGTGGCTTCCAATCACCCACTGCATTCTGGCTGGCGGCACGCTCTTTCTACTTGTTTGACAAATACGTAGGGGTCGCTCGATTTGGTTCGCTCGCATCTGTCGGCTAGATACTATACGTTGGTACCTGATATTCGTAACGTACCTGAGTCCTTCTTTCAACAAAACGGACGAGGAG
>CAZZVE010000120.1:0-14688 GCA_964657325.1 uncultured Ktedonobacterales bacterium | reverse complement strand
CGGTCTTAAATGAACTATACCTGCTAGTTACCTTACTGAATAGGGCATGAATGGAGAGTTTTTCATGAGCAATCTTTCCAATACGGAACGCACACGTACAATCACCTGGGAAGACCCAATGGTGGGAGCAAAAAAGGCACGTTCTATGAGCGGCTTGGAATACTTACGTGCCATGCAGAATGGTGAGATACCACCTCCACCCATTGCCGTGTTAATGAATATGAATGTTGCCGAAATCGAGGAGGGCCGCGTTGTTTTCACAGTCGAGCCAGCCGAATATCATTATAATCCTATCGGCACGGTACACGGTGGCTTAGCCGCGACGCTGCTTGACTCCGCATTAGGTTGTGCTATTCAAACAACATTGCCCGCCGGTGTCGGCTATACTACCTTAGAGATCAAAGTAAACTACATCCGCTCCATGACCAGCAATACAGGAACAGTCTACAGTGAAGGAAAAGTGATCTACACGGGTGGACGTATAGCGACCGCCGAGGGACGCATTACTGATGCATCGGGCAAGTTGTACGCACATGCCACGACGACCTGCATTATTTTGCGTTCGTAGTGGTCTTGTCGTAGGGACCGATGTATTATGTCCTCTTAACCTCTCGGTTGCCAACAAGGACGTGATGACGTGGTTTGACAAATAATCAAGATAGAAAACGTCTGTAAGGGTATTTCCATTATTTTGTCAACCTCCATCATCGGTCCCTACAAACCTCGATCAACCACACGCATATGTGCATGTGTCACGATAGCGATTATGGCGAACGCAGTAGCGGCAAGCAATGCGGCAAACGCTTGCAGCGTCGAGGTATCAGGTGCGATGATCGACTGCGCTCGCAGGGCTTGCCATGTCAGTAAAGCAATGACGCCAAGATAGCTGATGCTGAATGTCCAGAGTAGCGCGAGTCTGTGACCAATGCGTAGAGTGCTTGTTTGTAAGAGCATAAGCAACCATCCGACGAAGGGTATCACCTGTAGCGCATGGAGACCAACGAAGTGCGGGATACGCAGATCACCACCAACGGTACTCCAGCCCAGAAATGGAAGACCAGGGCCACCATCAGCAACACCCACACTATGTGCCCCAATATTTGTAAGGTGTCCACCAGCATGCAAAGCTGTTAATTGCATAGCCGTAGGCAATGTCATCAAAGTGGCAACCGCCATGCCAATAAGAGAAAGCAAAATGCCGAGGCGTAACGACCATGCAAAGATAGGATTAGACATACGCTGTAGTAATAAAAGAATGGCTGCTATAAATGTCATACACCAAACGAGTGTGATAAACGTTGCCATTATTATGTAGATTGTACCGTCAAGAGGTGTTGAAAAATTGAAATGGCTTGTTGTTCCTCGGATAACTTGCCCAGTGATAAGTACCATCTCAACGAAAAAGCCGACCGCAGTGGCGTTGGCAATGAGACGGACCAAGCGTTTATGTCCTTGTATAAAACTGAGCATCCATAGTAGTGTAAAGCTATAGACACCTGTTGAAATGGCAAATTTGGCGGGCTTAACCCATGCCGGAACACCTGTGATGACACGATGGTCAACAATTACCCCTATAAAAGTGGCAATCAAGGTGACAATCATCGCAAATCCAAGCAATGTAAGTAATGGGTTCAATGCAAAACTCTTTTTTATAGCTACCCCTAGATTAAACCTTTGTACAAGAGTTAATTTATGTTGAGATGTGGAAACGATTGACATGATATTCTCTGCTCCTTCTCGAATTTTATATGTTTACACGCTTGCCCTCAGTGTAGCTTGAAAGAAGGCACTACTGATGTGTCTCTAGTCACCTGCGTGGTCATATCTTTTCGCTACTCCCCATATGTGACCGAAGTAATGTATCTTCTCGTCTATAAGAAAATTTATTTACACTTTGTGCACTTCTTTCATAGAAAGAGCCTATGCTATACTTGCTACAAGAGTTTGATAAGGAGGAAAAGATGAGCCAGACAGAGGTTTCCCGTGTAGGTCGTACTTCGTTAACAAGAGTATTCTTGGAAAGAGCGACGGAGAGTGCAGGCTACGTGACGCTTGTTATTGGCTACCTCATCAGTATCTTCTCAGCACACCACCTTACGCTCATGAATGTACTCATCTTTACAGGAACACAAATACTCTACGTGCTTGTCTTTTGGTGGATCACAACAAAGGGTGTGCGAGCGCGTTGGCGTTTGCCAGCAAGTGTCATCCTCCTTTCCATCCTTACCTTTGCAAGTGGAATAACCGTTTTGCTTGGTATCTATCTGGATTGGTTGCTGTACTTTGTCACAGTCGCGGTCTGCTTTACACTTCTTTCATTACCACTGGCCCTACTCACAAGCGGTGCTCTCTATCTTTGTGCTGGTGCTACACTTTATCTTGAGGGGGGAGTTATAGGACTAAGTCAGCCATGGATATTTCTTCTGGCAGGCTTTGCGTTTGTTGCGGTATTTTCTAGTGCGAATAAGTTGCTCATCGCACAGCAAGAACGTACTGAGTTACTCTTACGCGAGTTGGAAAAGTCAAACGCCGAGCGTGAAGAGGTAAATAGGCAGCTTCAGAAATACGCGAGTGAGGTGGAAGAATTGACAATAGACCGCGAACGGACGCGTATGGCTCGTGAGATTCATGATACGCTTGGTCATTATCTTACTATTTTGAGCATTCAGCTTGAAACTATTAGCAAACTGCAAGAACGAGATCCAGCACGGGCGATTGTTGAAGTTGCCGAGGCACGACGCGTAGCTGCTCAGTCGATGCAAGAGGTGCGTAACGCAGTAGCAGCCTTGCGGCCTTCGAGTATCGCAACAGTGAGTTTACCAGAGGCATTGACGCAACTCGCACATGAGTTTAGCAGCACGTCTTCTGAGACAGAGTTAACACTTGATTTGGAGACACAACTGCCACTCCTTTCGCCAGACGTACAGCTTGCGCTCTACCGAGCGGTACAAGAGGCACTTACCAATATACGTAAACACGCACATGCAACAAAGGTTCTGATACGTCTTCGTTATGAAGAGCATGAGATAGAGTTAGTTGTACTTGACAATGGTACTGGTGCGTTAGAAAAAGAGGTAAGATATCCTGGTAGTGGTTTTGGTCTTGTTGGGCTTCGTGAGCGTATTGAGCTGCTTCGCGGGCACGTTACCTACGGGAATGAGGAACCTCAGGGATATCGCGTTACTACTCGCATACCTTTACAACAGCAGGAGAAGGAAGGGGAAGATGCAGCATGACAGCGTACATTCGTATCTTGATTGTTGACGACCAGACGCTTGTTCGTGAAGGCTTTCGCAAACTGCTTGAGTTGGAGCCAGATTTTGAGGTTGTTGGCACTGCTGGTGATGGGGAAGCGGCACTCGCTATCATCGAACGCCTCGCTACTACAACTACACTGCCCGATGTGATTCTCATGGACATTCGGATGCCCCGCATGGACGGTATCGTGGCAACAAAGATACTAAAAGAACGTTGGCCCGACGTACATATTGTTATTCTCACCACGTTCGATGATATCGAGCTTATTCATGCAGGCTTACATGCAGGAGCACTTGGTTACTCGCTCAAGGATATCACAGCCGAACAACTAGCGATGACAGTACGTACGGCTGCACGTGGACAAGTATTGTTACAGCCGGATATCGCAAGCAAGGTTTTTTCTGCTCTCACACCTTCTACTGCTAACAAGCCTTCATCAACCAGTAATTCCTATGTTACTCCTTCTGACTATATTGACACAACAATGCATATTGAGCAATTAACGGAGCGTGAACGTGAGATACTCGCGTTGATTGCACAGGGTGCGTCAAATCGTCAGGTCGCGGAACGTCTCTATGTTACAGAGGGAACTGTAAAGAACCACATGAGTAGCATCCTCGGCAAGCTAGGAGTGCGGGACCGTACGCAAGCAGTTCTTAAAGCGAAGGAACTTGGCTTAGTTTAAACTTACTAGAGCTTACGAACCGCCTATTTGGTTATAGACAGCAAGCCAATTTGTCGCGATCTCGGTCTGTGCCTGTTGCAGTGAAATAGCACCCTTACAGACTTGATCGTGCAGATAGTTTTCTACTTTATCTTTTTCGTGAAAACCAGGGGTCGGACTAGCAGCTTCAGGCCATAGGTTCGAGAGATCATTCGAGCCACCAAGTTCTAAGCTCACAAGGTGGTCAACCTCGTACTCTCCTGTACTATGATGTGTGATTCCATACTCACTATATGCCTGAATTTTCTCGCTTTCCGGGACATTACGTACGGTGCGAGCATAGCCCGAAACACAGATAGCCTCTTTTGTGCCTGTGGAAAGAGCGGCACCGGGAGTACACGCTGAGTCGGGTAAGGCATTGTGCGCCTGACAGCCTGACGTTTTGGTTTGCACGCCAAAGTGAGTATTACCACTTGATGTACCACTCCCTGATTGCGTGGTTGGAGTCGTACCGGGTGTGATACTGGGGGTACTACCAGGAGTTGTACCTGTTGTGCTGTTGTTACTCGGCTGACGAAATAGGAAATAAGCAGCAATGACAACGACAATAAGCAGAATTCCACCTAACGAAGAACTATTTCTCCTTCTCATATAGGGCGCATCTCTTTCTACTGTACGATTTTTGAGAGTAGGAACAAGCGTTCCTCTATTCAGATTGTAGCACAAGCCAGGAAGCCGCGAATTGGCGAGTTTGCATATCAGCTTTTTTGAGCCAATAGTAAAGCAAGCCGGTATTCGCCCAACGCATTCCTGCATGTTCATCTGAATCCACTTGAAAGAGCAGTTGCCACTCCATTGCGCCCTTTGCTAGCTCAACTGCTTTTGAATCGCTTTCGTCGGTTACTCCGTTCGAGACATATTGACATTGCAGACGCATATCATCTTGTAACGTCTCTGGATTGCCTAGCAGACGATTGTGAATCGCACTCCGATCTTCTGGAGTTGGAAAGGTAGCGATAAACGTCTCGTACTTCTGTTGCTCTTCATCCGTCCAATCAAAGTTTGTCAGTTCGAAGTGTGGCTGTAACGATAGGGTTATCTCGCTAGAAAAACTTAGAGTACATGCTTGAAATTGGCTTGTTGTTGGAAGTGTTGCAGGAACTGTAGCGCGTTGAAGATGAGCAGGTTTTTCAGCAAAGAGGATGGACCAGCCACCTTTATCAGTAGGGGCGGCACCATATGTTTGCTGCTGTGCGTCATAAAAAAACCAGAGTAGACCTTGCGACGGAAGCACACCATCGACATCGTAGGGGTGTGCGTCTTCAAGACGAATTTGCGCGATGAAAGACTGAGGCAGTCCCTTCCATGTAGGCCATACAAAATCAGGGCCAACATCGGGCACACCACCAAGTTTCGAGTTGCCAATGGCTAACGTAGTTTCGGTGGCAGGAGTAGTGACGAGTCGAATGGACGATTTTGCGAGGGCATCAATATCTTTTGTCAGTCTTGCAAGTCCTGCCGCTTGAAACGCGGCTTGCAGATCGGATTTGTTCATTGGCGTGCCTCACGACTTGAAGTATCTACTCTTTTAGGAATATCTATAACTGACGCTTTGTCATCACAACCGCAATCATCATCTTTAGCATTAGCACCCATACAGCAGTATAAGTCATTTTCTTCGCAGCAGGCACCCTTCGTACTACACTCGAACTGAATCGTCGTGTGGTCGATTGAATACTGTTCGTGCAGCATATTCTTCAAGGTTTGAAGAATAGGGGAACTGCCACTTGGGGGCAAGTCGTCGATCAGGACATGACACGACAGCGCGGACATACCGCTTGTGATGCTCCATACATGCAGGTCGTGTACCTCTTTCACTCCATCAACGCGCTGCATATCCGCCACGAGTTTGGGCAAAACAATACCTTTCGGCGTTGATTCAAGCAGAATATCCGCTGCCTCGCGCAAGATAGGCCACGAACTGATAATAATAAGCAATGAGATTCCAATTGAAAGAATAGGGTCAAGTGGCGTCCATCTTGTGAACAGAATAATGGCTCCTGCGATTATGACACCAACAGACACACCCACATCGCCGAAGACATGTAAAGCTGCTGCACGCACATTAATATTATGCTCTTCTTTACGTAGGCCAAATCCAATAAAGAGATTGATAGCAATGCCGATACTAGCCGAGAAAAACATAATGAGCGGTTGTACAGGTTGTGGATGCTGGAAGCGTTGAATGGCCTCCCAGCAGATGCCAACTGAAATTAGAATAAGCGTGATGGCATTTGCAAGGGCGGCAAGAATACCAACTCGGTGATAGCCAAACGTTTTGTGTGCATCCGCAGGTCGTTCTGCTTGTACCGTTGCGAACCATGCTAATCCAAGCGCGAACAGGTCGGTCACGACATGGCCTGCATCCGAAAGAAGTGCGAGCGAGTTCGCCAGGAGACCGCCAATCAATTCTGCCGCGAGGATGAGTATCGTTAACAAAAAAGCGATACGAAGCGTTTGTTTTGCCATACCATGTGTATGATCGTGGTCAGCGTGGTTGTGCGCATGTGCATGATCCTGAGTGGAAGCAGCGTGGCTAGAGATACTGCTCATGCTGATACCTCGATTTCTTCCTGGATGGAGGAGTGAGAAGCTTCATTCGCGTGGACATTGCCCATACGTAGCAATTGACGAATATGCTCGTCAACTAGTCGATAGTAGACAATACGTCCAGCTTTACGCATGGCAACAACCTTCTGGTTTCGCAACACACGAAGTTGATGTGAGATGGTGGTATCATCTCGTCCTAATCCTGTTGCAAGATCACATACACAAAGTTCGCCTGTTGGAGCATGGAGCAAGGCATTGACAACCTGCAAACGGGTCGGGTCACTCAATACTGAAAACAGCGCGGCTATACGTGTCGCTTCTGTACTTGAAAGCAAGTTACGGCGAACTTCCAGCGCATGTTCGACGTGAATAGTGCGCTCTTGGCATATATCACCTTGACTATATGAATTTTCTTTTGTTACTTTGGTAAGCTGACCAGTCATAACTCAACGCTCCTCTTTTGAATACCTGTACAAACGTGCAACTATTCTTTATTTATTATAGCACATGGTCCCGCTTTTTTCAAGGAAAAAGAGAAACGGCCGAGGTCTCCTTAATAGATGGAGGTCCCTATACTTTTTGACCTTGCATATAGCTACGCAGACATGCTACACTAAGATGTGTCTACTTCCTCATTACCTATAACTGAAGCATGGTGGCAACGTCTGCGTCCCCGCTTTATAGTAATGTATATCGTCATTGCTGTAGCTTTACTGCTGATTAGTGCTACGGGACATATACGTTTACTGAATGAAGTCGGGAAAACGTTTGGCGGATTTATCTGGGCCGTCGATACAGACGGAGGGGTTGTTGTTGTCTCCACACCCGCCCAATTACCACCTACAAAGGCTACCGCCAACTCATTAACAAACAATACGCATATTCTTACTGCGAACAATCAGTCTGGGTCAGCAGGACTTGAGCATGTGTATGCGCATGCCCATCCCGGTGATCTTATCACGTACAAGCTTGCAAATAGTGATGGTACATATACTGTCTTCACACGCCCTGCGGCAGAGTTCACGTGGGATATGTGGTGGCAAAATTATGGCTTAGCATTCATCGCTGGTCTAAGTTGGCTTGTGATTGGCGCGATATTGCTTATAACAGCACAGGAATGGACAGGAGCAGTAGAGGGTATCACCCTACTTCCACCTGCTATGTTGCTGCTCCTCTATAGCCATTGGGGAAATGTACAACAGGCATACCCAGCCGATGCTGTTTTTCAACTGCTTTGGGTTCCTTCATTTGCCTTACTTGGTGCCGCATTTATTCATCTCAGCTTAACATATAGACCGGAGGCGTTGAGCACAGCAAGAATGCCACGCCTGATTATCGATGGTCTCCCATACTTACCCATTCTCGCGCTCCTGGCTTACGAGTGGTTTTCCTATATTTTCTTTGGACAACATGTGCCAACTCGTCCCAACCTTACAATTAGCTTGAGCTATGGGGTGCTCGGAGGAGTTATCAGCTTTGGGCTTGGCATAAGTTCACTTATTCGTGCTGGACGCCTGTTTCCGCATAGGGGGAATGCATCAGATGTTATTCCTACGCGGGTGCGTAAACGTGTTGGCGATCTTCTAACGCTGTGGATAGGAGGCGTCGGTCTAGGCTTCTGCTTCGGTGTCCTACCCATTCTTTTAGATGGTCAAACGCTATTGCCTCTGCCCATATTTTACGCACTCGCAACGGTCTATCCGTTGCTTCTTGCCTACGCCATACGCACGCTACGTCTAGTTGACCAGCTACATATAACATTGGAACAACGCGAAGTCGCACTGCAACAACAGCAAAGAACAGCGGAAGAGTTACGTCGGGTAAACGCTGAAGTGCAAGAGGTCAATAGAGATTTGAAGCAAGCAACTTCGCTCTTACTACACGCTGATGCGCATCTGAGGTCGCTACTATCACAACGTATTCATGACCAACCAAAGCAGCAAGCATTGCGTATCCGTTCGCTTCTCGGTCACTGGCAACACAAATTGCGGGTGGAGGCCGAGCATGACCCGGAGAGAAAGGTCGCGGTCCAGCCAATTGTCGAGGCACTTGGGAAGGTGCGCAAGATCAGCGAAGAGTTGGAAGGCGATCTCCGTGGGCTTCAACTCTTGGTTGAGGACGCATATCAACGTCGCAGTCTTGGTTTACGGCTACACCTTGAAAAACTCATCCGCGAAGACTTGCCAGCATTGCATTCTGAGTCATTTCTCAAGGTGAAGTCAGACTTGTGGGCACTCGATACTCTAAGTGCCGACTTGGAACAAACCGAGGAAGGCGCGAAAATTGCTGAAGCTGTTTCATATACCGTCACGCAAGCGTTACTCAACATTTACAATCACGCGGGAGCAAGTTTTGCGACAGTACACACAATAAACAACAATGGCATGTTAGAAGTCCTGATCACCGACGATGGACGTGGCTTTGATTATAGAAATGTACCGCCAGAGAAAACTAGTCTTTTCAAAGCTCAACTCAAAGCAAAAGAGGCGGGTGGAGCAATTGCTATTCAATCAACACCACGTTCACAGCCCGATCATGGCACTAAAGTTCTGCTACGCATACCTTTGCCACAGACAGTCAATAGTATTGACACGAATACTGGCCCACTTTTGGAGTCGAGGGTACAGCATAGAACGTAGACGACAACATGAAAGTAAGAATACAATTATCTGTTGTAGTAGACCAAATGTATCGCGTCCCTACGAAGTTGGTGTTTCACATTCCCCTGATCTCTTGACCACCGACCAAGATATGATAAATCGGTCCTTACAAATCATCTTCCGCAGCATCTTGACGCAATCCTGCGTATGCCTCATATGCGTGGGCAAGGAGAACACGACGGCCAGGATCACTGGGTGCGCCATCTATAGAGAAAAAGTTGTAAAGTTCGCTGACGATATTTTCTAATGGACCAATATTTGGTTTGCCTTTGGTGTTAAGAAAACCCATATGAACCGCGATATCGTCGTTGCTCAAACCTCTTGCGATGAGCGATGCACACTCTTCCTGACGCGGTGTCAAACGTTGCCCACGCAGTCTTTTAAGCAGGTAGTTCAAAACTTCAGGGTCGATAAAAGTTTCGTTGCGATACACCACAGTAGCGGCGATACGTTCAAGGTAGGACGGATCCATGTTATTGAAGAGTGCATAGCCATGTAACCCTTGTGTTCGTCCTGCTCTTCGGACCGCGCTGCGGAGTGTACCACGCTTTGTGTATTCCTGGCGAAATACTTCGGCGGCAAGCGTCCAACTTGGGTCTTGCGTATAGATGACGACACGCAGAGTAGGAGCTAAATCAAGGAGAATGCGCCCCAATTCAACACCGTTGCCATTGCCTAAACGGAGATCGGAAAGTACCAGCCAGTGCTGCGCGGGCAATTCCTTGAGTTGCTCCTGACTTAGCATCTCTACAAGTCGTATGGCACCGTCGATATCCCCCACTTGAGCATGAAGAGAGAGATGTGGAGTTTCTTCTACAAACTCACATATACCGCGCCGTTTGATGGGTGTATCGTCAACCACAATAACAGAAATCTGCTCATCTTCCATATCTCATAGTATACTGGTTATATGTTCAAAAACGCAATGTAGCCTAGTATTTCCATGAAGCCCAAAAATGGGCACGAATGTATAAAGAATGCTAAAATAGAGAAACTGTAACTCCCACTAGTGTTGCATCACTTCCTAATGTCGATGAAAGCAATTTGATTGTAGTTGATACGTTTGCAGAGGATGGTGTTGCGAGTACCATTGTATTGCGTACTTGTATCAGTAGCAACTCATTGTTTTGAACAACACTACCGCCGAGAATAAGGGCATCAGGTTCAAAAAGAGTAATATATTTTGTGATAGCACTACTTAACCAGCGTCCCAATTCACTATAGACTTTTAGAGCAACTCTATCTCCTCGATAAGCCTCCTCTGCCAGCATTTGGGGACTGAAATATTCATGATTGAGGATACGTTGCGTTAGATTGCTTTCCTCACCGCGGCGAAGTGCTCGTTGTACAATTCTTTGCATGGCATCAAAAGAGAGCAATGTGTTTATGCATCCATGTTTGCCACAACTGCAGCGCGGCCCATTAGTTGACACGGATAGATGACCAATATGACCTGTATAACTTTGTAGTTTCGTTTGCTCTATTTGTCCATTTTTCACAAGCGCGGCTCCTACAACCGCGTTGACTGAGAGAAACAGGAGGCGGGGCACTCCTTGACCAGCACCAAAGTGATATTCGCCTACTACGGCGGCATCTACATCTATGGAAAGGCGCGTAGGTAGGCCATAACGATTTTGCAGAATGTTCCGTAGAGGGATACCGTTGAGTGCGGGCATCGTTGGGATAGACAGAGGTTTCTGTGTTGCAGCGTCAAGTGAGCCTGGAATACTCACGCCGATACCACATACATAAAGCTTTTGAGCATGAGCATAGGAAATCATACTATCAATCGCATTGAAATACGGTTCAAGTGTGGCATAAGCGGGACGCCCGCGCAGAGTTTTCACTAAACACCTGTGAAGTATACGTCCATGTCGATCAACTAGCGCAACAGTAGCCCCACTGCTCGCCATCTCGACCCCTACCGCCAAACTCCTATCTATACTCATTGAGTACCTGCGCTTCTCTATTCTAGTATTTAACTAGAACATGTGTTCCTATTTCAACAGGTTTACAACAATAAGATACAAGATTATACACAAAGTCTGTGTAATCAAAGTATAGTTAGCAATAAGAACATTTGTCAAGGTCATATGTTCGATAATGGCTTTTGAATCAGCATCGTCACTAGGGCCGTCCACAGGATCAGGTTCCAGCATAAAGGATGTACGCAAAGAAAATGTTGAGATAGGGCACCTGCAAGGGGATGCCCCTCCCATACACGAAGCAGTTCTTCACAGGTTATTGTCATATGGGAGGGGCATCCCCTTGCAGGTACCCTAGTTTCACTTTTCGGCCTACTGCACAATGCGTGGATAGAGCAGGGAACCGATAACAATCATGACTATCGTTACCAGGATCAACACAGTAAAATCTATCAAGAGGCTCCCCGCCTTTGGTGGGTTTACCAGCATGAGTGTACGTAGCCCATCCACGATATAGGTCAAGGGATTGGCCTGAGCGATAGTTTGTAACCAGCCAGGCATAATGGAGATGGGATAAATTGCGTTACTCGCAAAGAACAACGGCATAGTGAGCACCTGCCCTATACCCATGACACGATCTCGCGTTTTGAGCAGGCAAGCGATAATCAACGAAAACGTTGAGAAGCAAGCGGCACCAAGCATGACAAGCACAAGAACTCCAATGAGATTAAGCGGATTGAAATTCATCCGAACACCCAGAACGAGGGCTAAGAGATAAATGACAATCGCCTGTGGTAGTGCGCGTACACCTGTCGAAAGTGCTTTACCAAGTACGAGAGAGCCGCGTGGTGTTGGGCTTGCCAGGAATTTGTGAATCACACCCAGGTCACGTTCCCAGATAACAGTGATGCCTGTAAAGATCGAGAGAAACAAGACGCTTTGTGCCAGAATCCCTGGTGCCATATATTCAAGGTAACTTACATTGCCTGTTGGAATTGCTCGAATACGTGTGAACACTTCTCCGAAAATGAGAAGCCACAACACTGGCTGGACGGCTCTTGTCACCAGATCGGTTGCATCATGACGCAGCTTTCGCACTTCCCATTCGGCAATTGTCATCGTCTTTTTTACAAAATTTATCAGTTCTGCAAGCGGTGACGTTGGCGTTGGTTGCGTTACTGCAAGTGTACTACCCAAGTCTGTTTGCTGTACGTCTTGCTCGTGAAGTTTCACGGTAGTTTCCTCCTGATTCTAGTGCATCGCCTGCATAATGAATAAACACATCATTTAGGGTAGGGTTTTCCCCACCAACATTTGCTTTCAGTTCGTCCGGCGTTCCAATAACCGCGATCTCGCCTCTATGCATAATACCAATGCGATTGCAAAGACTATCAGCCTCTTCCATCGAATGCGTTGTCACGAATATTGTCATGTCGGTTTCTGCACGGAGGCGCATTAAATGGTCCCATATGGCCTGACGTGCGATTGGATCGAGACCAACCGTTGGTTCATCAAGAAACAGCACCTTTGGCTGATGAATAAGAGCTTGCGCAACCTCCAGACGTCGAATCATTCCACCGGAGTATTTACCGACGAGTTGCTGGCCTGCATCCGTCAAACCCACAAAAGAGAGAACTTCCTCCACGCGTGAAACACGCTTGTTTCTTGGCAAGTCGTACAGCTTCGCAAAAATCAGGAGATTTTCATAGCCTGTTAAGGTACTATCCGCAGAGAGTGCCTGTGGTACATAGCCGATACTGCGTCGAACAGCGGTTGTTTGATGCACAACATCAAAGCCGTTCACCCATGCATTGCCTGCGGTTGTTGGTAGTAGCGTCGTCAACATTTTAATTGTTGTGCTCTTAC
The DNA here is from genome assembly GCA_964657325.1 of uncultured Ktedonobacterales bacterium. Classification (GTDB taxonomy): domain Bacteria; phylum Chloroflexota; class Ktedonobacteria; order Ktedonobacterales; family Ktedonobacteraceae; genus JBBQVS01. The sequence goes on along the minus strand of CAZZVE010000120.1, from coordinate 1,705 downwards.
CTGCACCATTTGGGCCAAGCAAACCAAAGACCTCTCCTTTCTCAACCTCAAAACTGATACTATTGACGGCTGTATGTTCGCCAAATTTTTTTACGAGATCCCTAACTCTAATGATGGCTGTCATACTTCAAATCCTTTTTGTTCTGCTACCGTTAGAAGACGCTCGACGAGGTATTGGAACGTTTGCTGCTCTTGTGGATCGAACGCCTCTAATAGTGTTGCAACAGATGCGAGTTTAGATTGCCTCCATGCATCTATTTGAGCACGACCTTGCTCGGTTAAGATGACATGTACGATACGCTCATCGTTTGCCTGACGCTGACGCGTCAACAACCCTGCTTTTTCCAAGCGTTTGCACGCCATTGTTGCGGAACCTGTCGTCACACCTAACGCGTTCGCTAGTTCCCCAATACTCGTTGGACCACTCCGTTGCAAGTGACGCAGAAGCCAAATTTGCTGTGGCGTCATATCGGTTTGTCGTCGTGTTCGCAGCATACGCGACAATGTTAACAAATCTTCAGCAAGACGTTCTGATACCATATTCTCTTCCTTTTGATAATCAACTAGTTTGACTATCAAACAAATTATAGCATAAGACATTTTATACAACAAAAGTTTCTTCTTTTGCGGAGGCCACTTTGTATGTGGCAAAGCGGCTCATCGCGTGGTACAGTAAAGGAATAGATACAACGATATAGTAGTGCAAGATTTGGAAAAGACAAGGAGTTTTCGCCGTGAGCGGTTCATATAAACCTGAAAAGGGTCGTCAGCCAAAGAGGGATCCTATCTTAGGGCAAGGGCATGGACTTTCTAATGAAGAGGGGCGAGCGATTCAGCAAATGATTCGTGAGGAGCAGGGGTCAGCACGTCAATTGTTTATTCCTAAAGAAGACCTGTCGCAAGAGGCAACGACACATATGTTACCAGAGGTAGCTCGCGTCATTAACGCCAGCCGAGTACGTGAGTTGCTCGATATGTTTAACCGCGATTATCTCTATGGACAAGGGCGCTTCGACGAATATAGTGGCGGTTTACTTCTCAAGTGGGGCGATGGCTATTCACGTAAACATATCTGGCTGACCGTTGAAAACGGCAACCTGATTTTTGAGACGAGCCACTTTAAGAAGTGTGACAAACCATATTGCACTGGCACACATCATGTTCTCACTCCTGACCTCTATATGAATATGGATTTGATCAATCAAGAGTTGGGAGATAGCTTCCGTCGTCCAGTTTACGAACGCTCAGATGATTAGGATAGTAGAGTGACAACACGAATTCTGGCATTAGAAAAAGACCTATTCTTTTCAGTGAAGATACGTGATACGTTGCAGCATTATGACATGAATGTCACAACAGTACGCACGTTGCCAGCATTTGAGGAAAAACTAGGAGCAGCAGAAAAGCCTATGCTGGTGATTATCAATACAGCGGCAAAAGGTGTTGATTGGGAGGCAGCTATTCGGGCTGCGACCATACAGGGTGCACCTGTGCTTGCTTTTGGTTCGCATATGGACCTTGAGGCTCGCGCGAAGGCGTTGCAGGCTGGTGCGACAAAGGTTGTAGCGAACTCAAAGTTTACTAGCGATATGGCGGGGCTAGTAACAAGAATGCTGAACACCCCTGCAAGTATTGCCGATGATACGATTGAGGTGGAATAAGAAATAGCATACAGGGATGATGGAAAACATGCAATGCATGTTTT
>CAZZVE010000119.1:0-14704 GCA_964657325.1 uncultured Ktedonobacterales bacterium | reverse complement strand
AGGATCGGCGTTGCCGATCCTGCACTCCATCTATTTTTTATTCGTGATGGTAGCTATCTTATACTAGGCTTTTCGCAATGCTCTCCACCTGATCACTACTCAGGTTTGAGCTGATACGAATGCCGACTCCTTTCTCGGTCCAAGCAAGTGTTGTGTTGCCGCCTACACTCGAAAGTGTTGCGGTTGTGCCTCGAATAGTTACTGATTGACCAGAGGAGGGCAAGTTGGCAAGCGGCTTGCCTTCAGCAATGGTGACGGTTGCGTTACCCTTGATGTAGTTGAGTGTATAGGTCTGATTGCCAGGAGCACCAAGTGCGTTCACGCCGTTGAGTGCATAATCGATTTGGTTCGCGGGAATGCTTAAAAGGTGGTAACCCGCTTGTTGTTGGGCCTTTGCAAGTGTCAGTGTACCAGTACCAGGTGTCGCGCTTAGTTGTGAGAATGGTAGGACCTTGACACCGGATGGTGCAACAAAGGTAAAGGTGCTAGCAGGAATGCTTTGGTTAAGTTCGAGCGATGGTATATTCAACACTACATTGCCGATACCCAGAATATCCAACTTGACCTGTACAGGCTGCTGAGTAGTCTTATCAATGTAGACATCGCCAGTGTAGTTGAAGTTCGCAGGCCCCCCCGCGCCAGCATGACTTGTCGATGGTACAACAGCGATATCATAAACGTTCTGTCCGTTGACCGTATTTGAGGATGATTTTAAGGTACCATCACTCTGCGTAAAGACACTTTGCACGAGATTGAGCAAGAAAAGACTTTGATTACCCTGTCCTCCTGCCGCTCCCTGACCACTACTTGTAGGTGTACCTGCTCCTTGCGTTCCCGTAGTAAGTGTTGCTACAGGTCCTGTGTAAACGACCTTCTGTGTAGGATCATACTGCCATTGTTGCTTACCATCGGTGACGTTTACCGTTCCTGTGGTCAGTTGTGAGATTGAGGACTGAAGCACAACAGTACGATTTTTATTTGGTGTAGCATTCCACACCTCAGTATTTATCGCGCCATTAATAGTCTGTCCCGTAATGGTCAAATTGAAGATGCCATGCAACGTCTTAGCGGTGTTTAGCTTATTCGCCATTGTATCGAGTATTTGCTGTCCAGGCCCTGCGGTTGGCGAGGGCGTAGGAATGGGCGTTGGTTTCGTCTGCACCTGAGGTGTACTTCCACCTCCACATGCGACAAAGAGTAGTGTGAACGCCAGTAAAAGAGGAAGTGTGAGAATGAGTTTCCTCCAATGGAAGAGAACCATAGAAGCTCCTTTATAGTTACCACAAGAGTTGTAGGTTCAGTAGAGTATAAGAGAAAAGAGGTAGTTCTTTCAAAGTATAGCACAAAAAAGAGCGGGTTGTGCCTACACACTCCTGCACATACCTCGACGGTCTACATATGCAGAAGCGAAACACAACCCACTCTGAAACGACGCTTATAGGCGTCGAGTATTATCTTTGGAAAAATTGGGTACTCAATGATAGTACACTATTTTGGAGCAAATTACAAGGCTTTTGGAAGGATTTTGAAAAAGACATATGTAGGGATCGATGTATATGGTTAAGCAGTTAAAACACGTTTATAGCGCAACGACTTCTTTCTTATCATCCAACCAACGCGTAGCTTTCCTGTCATCCAGCCAGTGCTCGAGATCTTGAGCGGATACTGGACGTGAGAGATAATAGCCCTGGACGATATCGCAACCAAGCGACTCCAACAGATTCCAGGTACCCTGATCTTCTACGCCCTCCGCCACCACTTGTATACCCAGACTATGAGCCATGCTGACCGTTGAGCGCACGATAGCCTCATCTGCCTGAACTGTTGTCATATATTGAACAAAAGCACGGTCAATCTTCAGTTCATCGGCTGGCAAATGTTTGAGATAGGACAGCGAGGCATAGCCTGTTCCGTAGTCGTCTATGGCGATACGCACCCCCAACGCGAAGAGGCGATTGAGTACCTGTAAGGTACGTTCAGCGTCTGCCATCACCGCGCTCTCCGTAATCTCACAGCACAGGAGATGAGGAGGAACTCGATACTGCGCAAGTAGGTCGGCAATAGTATCTGGAAGACCTATGTCACGCAGATTTGACATAGAAAGGTTCACTGATATACTCAGATTAAGTCCAATATCAAGCCAACATCTGCACTGCTTGACCGCCGTTGTCACCACCCATTGAGTCAAGGCCCCAATCAGTCCTGTCTGCTCTGCAAGAGGAATAAACTGATCAGGTGGAATAAAGCCATGTATAGGATGCTGCCAACGTATGAGAGCCTCGACGCTCTTGACAAGCCCCGTTCTTAAATCAGCTTTGGGTTGGTAGTAGAGTCGCAATTCATGAGAGGCAATCGCTTGACGCAAATCTCCCAGGAGGGCAAGGCGGCGTGGGCTGTACTGGTCATAACGGGCATCGTAGAGAGCATAGCCTTCACGCCCTTGTTTAGCCTTATACATGGCTACATCCGCGCGCCGTAGCAGAGTTAAGGAGTCGCTTCCATGTGCTGGATAAAGTGCGGCTCCGACACTAGCCTCAATCTGGAGTGGGTATCCTTCGACGAGAAATGGTTCCTCAAGTGCCGTACAAAGCTGTGCAGCAGTTTGTTGCACACTCGCCTCATAAGCACATGGGAGAAACACAGCGAACTCGTCACCACCAAGACGTGCGACCATTGCAGAAGCATTGACAGCCTGACGCAGGCGTACCCCGACTAACTGCAGGAGTTGATCACCAAGCCGATGACCAAAGGTGTCGTTAACCTCCTTAAAACGGTCAAGATCGAGCATAAGTAGAGCCATATCACTTCCTGCTTGCTCAGCCATCGGAAGCCTCGTTTCAATATATTCGAGCAACAAGGTGCGATTAGGCAGACCCGTGAGGGTATCGATGGTTGCTAAATCTGCTAGCTTGTCATTGCTCGCGGTCAATTCGTTTCGGGCCTGACGCAGACCTTCGCGTGCACCGTCGAGTGCCCCAGCAGCCTCTGCTATCTGCCCTTGCATCGTGTTAAAACTAGCCGCCATCGCGCCAATTTCATCGTTGCTATGCACCACTACAGGGACGATGTTTACACGCGCGTGCGCTTCATCCAGATTTCCCGCTTCGAGAGCTTGCATAGCACGGGAGAAGTCGTTCAGTGTACCTGTTACCAGGTTATCAGCAGCGTGAGCAACCTCTTCTGCCGCATGAGCAATCATGCCAGGTAACACCAAACCAACAGTAATTGTGAGCACCGCCACTGCCACGAAGATATCTTCTAACGCCGCAATTAACGACGCGTCCTGCTGTGTCATCTTGCTTACGGCTATCAAGTATCCCGCCCCGTCAAGAGCCAGAACAAGGAGCATGGCACCAGTCAGTTTCACATGCAACGAACGCAATGATAGCGACTTTCCTGCTCGTAGACGATCCTCCCAGCGGCGCAGGACATAGAGCAACGACCCTGAGTATGCAAGAGCGAGACCTGCAATTACGGTTGGCAAGCCAAACTGTTCAAATCCGAACAGAGTAGCGATCCCCCAAATAGCGGAGGCAAGTAGACCGAGTATAATAGTACCTCGCGGAGCACGGTAGAGACGCTTCATAGTTGCGGCATTGCGGCGCAGTAGCCAGACAGCGACTGAAGGTAGACCGATACCAATAAGATAGGTTAAATTAGCAGCAGCAATCAACCACGTGGGATCCCCGATGAGCAGAAACACAATAGCCATCCCTGCGGTGGATAAAGTTGCTATATACGGCGTATCCGTACGTGAGCGACGTGCTAACATACTAGGAAGCAACCCATCTTCCGCAAGCTGAGAGATAGTGCGAGACGCTCCTGCTAACGGCTGTATCGTTCCATGAAACATATTAAACATCATGAACCAGATGGCAGCGGAACGGGCGATATTGCCGAACAAAGGAGCAAATGTTGGGCCAAGTGTTTGCGCAAGGTCTCCTTCAAGTGGCGTAGTACCTAACACGCCAAGCCAGACAATAGGTAAGAAGACAAAAAAGAGTGTTGCCACAAAGCCACTAGCGAACATTGCTCGTGGCACATTACGAGCTGGGTCAATGGTCTCCCCCACATGACAAGCGGCTGCTTCAAAAGCTGGAGCTGCAAAGCCCACCAGGTAGAGACCTGCCATTGCACTAGTAAAACCTCCAAACATGCCTGAGAATGGCGTGACAAGATGAAAATTTAGTGCCTGCTGCCAGTTTACATGGCCTGAGACAATTGGAATAAGTCCTGAAAGAAAGGCAAGTAGGGCCGATGCAGTGGCAATAGGCACCGCCAGTCGGATAACCCAACGCACTCCACAGAGATTGACAATAGTGAAGAGCGCAACGAGGCCACTAGCCAGTAAGGGAATAGGTACATAGGGCATGTACCATTCGGAGATCGCTGTCGCGGATAAGATGGCTGTCAGGCCACAGGTAGGAACCCAACCCCACCAGTAACACATTCCAGTCAGGTTTGCCAACACGGGACTATAGGGGCGAAATGCCTCGGCACATGTCGCGGCAATACCTCCAACACGGTGCGGAAACATCAAAACTAATTCTGTCCAACCAAATGCCGCTACCCAACTCAAGATTAGCCCCACGATGAGCAAAGGAACAGCAGCACTTCCTTGACTTAGAAGTAAAGCACCGAGGAGAAAAAGGCTTTGATTACTACCACCCATTGCTAGAGCAGTCGTACCTATCCAGCCAAGTGTGCGTGGATGTGGCAGAACCTCCTTGCTCATTACGCTATCAACCATCCCTACGCTCCCTTTCTCGAACTTCGACCGCAAATAAGAATATCCAACAACGCGTCCTTGTTCTCTTCTATCGGCTTCTCCCGTCTCAAGCTTGAAAGAAGACCTGACACAAGACACGTAATCTCCGACATGGTATACTCACAGCGATGGAGAGATACGAAGGGGATTATCTATGTCATTAGCCATAAACCAAATTCATTTAGGAAATGCATGTGAGTTACTACAGCAAATAGAGCTAAACTCAGTACAGTATCATCCACCGTTAGCTCCAATCATGAACTTATTGGCGCAAGTCAAGTAACAAATGTATCCCTGCTAATTCCACTCATCTTGCCACTTAATTGCCTCTTTAAACGTAGTTATTAGAAGGTGGAGAGAATGTATGCTCTGTCCATATCTTTATAACGTCGTCTTTTTTCGTTCATGCTAGTAATCATATACTCACCCGTTTTATAGAATATGCGGTATGGTGCGTCTATACAGACAGAGCGGTATTTCTTTTTTGTTCGTACTTATAGAATTTGTGGCACGATAACAGCGAAAGCGACATGAACAGCAGTTCCAATATAGGTAGTATGTACTATAGACCGTATGTTATACTGGAATGCGCACATACACATCATATACTAGCTATAGAAGAGATATTTGGGGGGTCGTCATCAGTCAGCAAAGTGGGCAACCGAACACACAGACGGGGCATCTCGGTCGCACCCTGCTCCACAAACGCTATATGCTTATGGGCACGGTTGGACAGGGCGGTATGGGCGCAGTCTACAAAGCACGCGACCTGAAGCGACAAACGATATGTGCGGTAAAAGAGATGAGCCTTTCCATGGTGCCGCAGGATGAGCGGCAACAGGCTATTCAGAACTTCAAGGATGAAGCGAAAATGCTCTGGGGCCTAAACCATCCAAACCTACCGTCCTTCACTGGCTTTTTTACCGAGGGCCAGCGCTACTTCATGGTCATGGAATACGTCGATGGCTCGACGCTTGAAGACTTATTAGAGCGCAATGGCGGTCCCTTTCCAGAACGCCGTGTGCTTGGCTGGGCGCGTCAGCTATGTGATGTATTAGAGTATTTACATAATCAAAATCCACCCATCATCTTCCGTGATATGAAGCCTGGCAACATTATGTTGATGCGTACCGGACGCATTAAATTGATTGACTTCGGTATTGCACGCTTCTTTCGTTCAACAAGTGCGCAGGATACACAACTGCTCGGCACGCCTGGTTTCGCGCCTCCTGAACAATATGGTAAAGCACAAACCGATGAGCGCGCCGATATCTATTCACTTGCAATGACGATCTTCCAATTGCTAACAAATACGCTTTCCGAAACGGGTTTTGGCTTGAAAGATGTGCGTAGCATCAATGCACGTATTTCGCCTAGTGTCGCACGCGCCCTCGAAAAGGCAACGGCACTGGAGCCTGCAGAGCGTTATCAAAACGTCGCTGCCTTTCGCCGTGCGTTATTGGGTGTTGGTACATTTGTATTCGATAATGGCGATCAGGCAATGACACCACAGGAACTCGCGGACCTCTGCGCCCGCCATCCCGAAGAGGCATCTGATTATCTCGCATCGGGTGAAATCGAGTCGTGGTTACGTGAACTTGGCGAGGAAAGTTTAGCCCGAGCCGCACGACAGCTCCGCACCACTGTCGATGATCCGCAAGAAGCCGTTGAACAATTTCTGCGTACAGTGATGGGTCCCAATGCTCGTATTCGTCCAGTGACACCATTGGCAGCTAATGGTAGTAAGTCAGGAAAAGTTGAACCGAGCACAGCTCCTAGTATTCCCAGCGTTCCTGGTCGTGGTTGGTTCTCACGCGCCCCACGCTCAAATGTGCAAGTGCAACCGAGAGCGATTGATTTTGGCGAGGTCTATCCAGGCGTTTCAGCGCCACTTACCTTTACCATCACAGGAAATCAAGGCTCTCATGTTAGAGGCATTATTCGCGCGACCGAGCCGTGGCTTGTGGTAGACCAAACGCTATTTGATGGCATGAGCACGCGTGTCAATGTGCGTATCAACAGTACACAGCTTCCCGGCTTGACACACTATACAGGCACCATACTTGTCTCACCAGAGGATGAGGAAATAGATATCCTCGTGGTGGTTGAGGTTGACGTTCTCAGTCTCGGTATACAAGAAAATTGGCGACGAGGTGGTGGGAAAACAATTGGAGCTGACCTGAACGATGAGGACGAGGACGAGGACGCGCTGACAATGGGAGGACTTCCCACTACGGGCAAAGGACCTGCGATACGGCAAGGACAGATACAGGTGCAGGTTGCAACACCGCAACGAATTGCTCCCAAAACAGGCTTGCCGCAAGCTGCGACGCAACGGGACGCCGAGTACAAACTAAAATATGGCACTCCAACAACTCAAAGCGCGAATAGTACTCCCTCTCAAACGTGGGACCCATTACACGCGAGTGCTAAACAACGCGCTTGGATGCAGTATATCTTTGCCTTTGTCGCCGCCTGTATGGTTGCTAGCTTATCCTATACATTGCTCACACCCTTAGTGCATACAGCATTGCCGCCAAGTCCATGGTTTCTTTTGTTGCTTCCCTTGCTCGTCCCAACGGCTACGCTCGGCTCATTGCTCGTCTATTGGAGTCGTACCTGGACCATTCATGACATAATCAACCGTGCCTGTACAGGGATGGGCAGTGCATTAGCCCTGCTCGCTCTGGTCGAAATTATCTGGCAACTCAGTATACATGGGGCTTCGCCCAAACTTCAATTCAGCATTTTGCTCTTTATCACTGCCCTTGGCGCAACACTCGGTACAACACCGAAACTCAGTGATCACATTCTTGACGGCGCGGGTTGGGCTTTGCATCATCAACGTAAGTTCGTCATTGGAGCGGCAGCAATAGTTGGAGGCGTATTAGGCTTCTTTCTAACATCGGGGTTCGCGCTTGGCTGCTTCACTCCCTTTGGCATTATCATGGGTATCGCGGTGGGTGTGGGATTAGTACTGCGTGTCGATCAGCTTCTCAGACATGGACAACAAAAAACGCCATGACGGATAATAAACCTCCTCTTCTTGTTGTGCTTGGCCCTACAGCATCAGGCAAGAGTGCATTAGGTATTGCGTTAGCTCAACATTTTCATGGCGAAATTGTTTCAGCTGATTCGCGTCAAGTCTATCGGAGTCTCGATATCGGGACAGCCAAGGTGACAGCAGAAGAACAAGCATTGGTGCTCCATCATCTCTTAGATATTGTTGAACTCAGCGAAACATATACAGTGTCACAATTTCAACATGCTGCTAACGAGGCAATTCAGGCTATCTTAGCACGTCAGCACCTACCTTTTCTGGTTGGCGGTTCACCTCACTACATTCAAGCTGTTGTTGATAACCTGGATATGCCACAGGTCGCACCGCAGCCTGCATTACGCGCTCAGCTAGAACAACGTCCACTACACGATCTTTTACATGAACTTCAAGAGCGCGACCCGCAAAGTTATGTCACCATTGATCGCAACAACCCTCGTCGTGTCATTCGTGCACTAGAGGTATGCATTAGTACAGGCAAACCATTTTCAGAGCAACGTAATCTTGCTTCTCCACTGTATCATTGCCTTCTCCTAGGGATACAGTGGCCTAGAGAGGAGTTGTATAGGCGCATTGATGCACGCGTTGATGAGCGCATCCAGCAAGGTATGGTACAAGAGGTGCAAGGCTTGCTTGATGCCGGAATCAGTTCCGAACGTTTAGATGCACTTGGACTTGAGTATCGTTTCGTAAATCGTTGGTTGCATGGAGAGTTTCCCAGCGAAGGCCAGATGGTTGAACGCCTGAAATACGCCATTCATGATTTCACGCGCCGACAACTCACATGGTTTCGCCGTGACAAGCGCATTGTCTGGATTGATGGGGGAGATATTCATACAATGACGCAAGAGGCCGAAAGAGTTGTTGAAGAGTTTCTGATGAATTTTGATAATTGAAGACAATAATCTCGGTAGGGCGGCAATTCATTGCGCCCAAAAACGGGGCGGTGGGGCAAACGTCTCAATAATGCATCAGGTACCCCTTCCGACCCATCTTTGGACGCAATGAATTGCAACCTCCTGCCGAGAGGAATTACTGGATTTTGAAGAATATAAAAGGGGAAACATTTCATGCGGCGCATTCATATCATAGGTGGAACGGGGAGTGGCAAAACGACGCTGGCACGCAAGATAGGTACACACCTAGGCATTCCATTCTACGACCTTGACGAGGTGGGGTACGAAGGTGGGTTCGGCGCGAAACGTCCACTCGATGTGCGGCTGGCAGACCTTAAACGCATCGCAGCACAGCCTGCATGGGTGACTGAGGGCGGCTTTATTCTATGGATAGACGAGTTGTTACAGGCGGCAGACACGATTGTTTGGCTTGATCTGCCCTGGCGTATTCGCAGATGGCGTATCATAATGCGTCATATCAAGGCCGATCTTGCTCGCAACAACCGTCATGCTGGCTACCTGAACTTGTACCGCTTCTATAAAAGTTCCAGAAACTACGAACGTGACCCTACGATTTATACACTACAGCCGCCTGACGGAGACGATTATATGAGCCATGCCACTGTCGTGCATAAGTTGGAACCATATAAGGACAAGGTCTTACACTGCCGTACAGTAAGAGATGTAGTAGCGTTTGAACGAACAGTTACTCTTGGTTAGAGGTTTGTACGGCAGTCGCGTACTTTTGCACAATGGCGATAAGAGCGTCAACATCGAAAGGCTTTTCGAGAAAAGCATCGGCACCACCTGTATTAGCAACCTTATTGGCGTCAGCATGAGCCGAGAGCATGATCACAGGAATGTGTTGCAATTGTGTATTAGCCTTAATTTTTCGAGAAATCTCGCGCCCGTCTTCGCCTGATAGCAGAACATCAAGCAAAATTACATCGGGGAGTGGCGGCGAGATAGTGTACAAAAAAGAACTGTCCATGCTTGTTTGAACCTGATAGCCTTCACCCTCCAGGACGATCTGGACAACTTCTAAAATACTTTCCTCATCATCGACAACTAAAACACGTTGCGACATGTAGTAATCCTCCAAATATGTTTTTTGCTTAAGACGCTTTTGTTTTCTGCTCTTCCTGCTGCAAGGGCAACTCATAGCTTGCTGGTACTACCTCTTCCGCCTGCTTGCATTCTGTAATATCGTGGAAATAGATGGCCAATTCATTTGTGACGCATGCGCGCGTACCTCAGACCATGTAGAGAATAGAGTGTAATAATCTTCAAGATGTAGTCCTCTTCCACTTCAACCATCCCTACTCAGCTTTCTCATCATAACATACTATAGTAGTTCCAAACCTTAGGAGAGGATTAGAAATGTGATCCATCATATTCAATTTTATAGAGTCCCTGCTCTATATTCTATTCCCAAGGAAGTTGCTGCCAGCGATTTGTTTGAGCAAAGGCAAAACCTTGTGGAGTTACTGTTCCCTTGAAACCAGCTGGTACCTCCGCAAAATGTTCCGCTTTTGTGCGAGGGAAAATCGCCAGGTCGAAATCCCAGGGATTGCCCAACTGTGCAGCCAGCGCACGCCACGGTTGGTTTTCCTGCCAGCCATCGGTAAGATACGCACCTAACTCACGAAATGCCCCGGCTTGTTTCTGTATAATTGCCCACAATAAAGGACCTACCTTTGCTAAATAGGGCGAAGCGGGATGTTCGTGCAGTGTACTCGCATCAAAAAGCAGATTGAAGCCTATCCAAGAAGGAAGCTCTTCTGTACTAGGTACGGCAGCGTCGATATAGAGATGTATTTCTAGCCCTGCACATTCTATTGTGGCAGGGGGATTCATCTCTTCTTGTATAGGAGTAAGTGTAAATGGGGCCGCGTAAATATCACCTAAACCGTCGTCATCTGAAGTGGGCCAGCGCACTTCATCAAGCCAGTTCAGCACCTGTGTGTCGGTACAGCCGAGTTGTTCCAGTACGAGCCGATAATGTGATGCAACAATAGCATATGTTCGTTCATTGCAGGTGGCATAGGTTTGTATCTGTATATATTCTTCTGACATAACGTGTATCCTTTTATGTTCTTCTTTATAGCCTGTTTTCTCTATTTTACAGGTCGTGTCGAGGGGTCGCAAGTTGGAACGAGGGGACTTAGTGCATCACCCGTGCTATACTGTGTCTGTAGAGTTTTCTATTTTGTCTAACTGGTTGACAGATGTTACAACAAAACTGGTCAACGACGATACATACTCGACGAGGAGCATTTGCATGTCTTCAATTTCCCCTACTCAACAAGTATTTCAGAATTTCATTGGTGGCCAATGGCGCGACTCTCGAAGCGGCGAAACCTTTGCCAGTACAAATCCAGCACATACAAGTGAGGTCATCGGGCACTTTCAAAAATCGACGGTTGCCGACCTCGAGGATGCCGTTGCCGCGGCACTTAGCGCGCAACAGAAATGGGCCGCGACTCCCGCACCCGAACGCGGCGAGATTTTGCTACGTGCCGCCCTGCTATTAGAGCAGCAAAAAGAGGAACTTGCAACGCTCATGACACGCGAAATGGGCAAAATTCTTAAAGAGACACGTGGAGATGTACAAATCGCCATTGACGTTGCCAAGTTTATTGCTGGCGAGGGACGCCGTGCGGAAGGCGAAACGGTGCCATCTGCATTTCCTAATAAGTTTTGTATGACGGTACGCCACCCACTCGGCATCGTCGGTATCATTACACCGTGGAACTTTCCTATCGCCATTCCCGCCTGGAAAACCTTCCCTGCGTTGTTAGCAGGGAACGCGGTAATCCTTAAACCTGCGAGCGATACACCATTGCTCTCAATCAAACTCGCGGAGATATTGCGGCAAGCAGGACTTCCAGATGGTGTGCTAAACGTCATCACGGGTCCAGGAGGAACTTTAGGAGATGCGCTGGCAAGCCATAAACGGATCAACATGATTTCGCTAACTGGCTCAACAGAGGTGGGACGCCATGTTGCCGAGATTTGTGGACGCGACCTGCGCCGTTGCACATTGGAGCTTGGTGGGAAGAACGCGGTAATTGTGCTAGAGGATGCGGACCTTGATCTTGCCGTTGCTGGCATTACGCTAGCCGCCTTTGGTACAACGGGCCAGCGTTGTACCGCGACGAGTCGTGTAATTGTGCAAAAATCGGTACAAGCAGCGTTTACTGAACGTCTCGTTGCGGCTGCCGAAAAGTTGCGTGTTGGCGATGGACTTGATTCCACCATCGAGATGGGGCCTTTAGTAAACAAAGGACGCGTCAAAGCGGTACATGAGTATACCGAGATTGGCAAGCACGAAGGCGCAAAACTGGTAACAGGTGGTGTCGCACTGACCGATGATGCATATAGTGATGGAGCATTTTACAAGCCAACGATCTTTACAGACGTTGCGTCTGACATGCGGATCGCACGCGAAGAGGTTTTTGGTCCCTTTGTCTCTATCGTGCCCATCAACTCCTATGAAGAGGCAATCCAGGTAGCGAACGAGACGGAATACGGGCTTTCGACAGGCATCTTCACTGAAAGCAGTCGTTTGACATTCCAGGCCATCCGTGACATCGAGTCTGGTCTTGTGTATATCAACGCTGCGACCACAGGCTCAGAGATACACTTACCCTTTGGCGGTATGAAGGCCAGCGGCAATGGACACCGCGAGCTTGGTTCCAGTGCGGTTGAAGAGTTCAGCGAAATCAAAAGCGTCTTTGTCTCCTATCCCTCTTCTAACAAATAAAGAACACATTTCCCTGTGCGGCATAGCCGCACAGGGAAATGTGTTCTTTATTTTTCTACATCACGCCAGTGCGTGTCAGCGCGAATTGCTCAAACATGGCCTCCCAAACCTCCTGGTTCTCAAGGCGTTCGCGCGGACTAACCACGCGTGCATTGATAGAAGAAAAGATGGTGCGTAACATCCGTTGCAGTACTGATGAAGCCTCGTCGTAAAAATCGGTAGCGGCATGCATACTATCATTCATGACGGCATCACAGAGGTTTGTAAAGTCATCAACATCAATGTTGTTATGGTCAACACGAAACTCATACGTTCCCATGTACAGCAAATTTTCGTTGATGAGCAACATTCTGAGCATGTTAGGGTCTAGCTCAGTTTTGCTACTACGGTATGCGTCAATGAGCGCATCCATCGTCCAATTCACGAAACGCACAAGTGTGGGAAGTTGTTCGGTTGGCGTATGTTTCCTCTCCCATTCCTGTTCCATGCGACTAATCAGGTCGAGTAGTTGGAAGTTTTCCATACGTAACTTCTCGGCGGCTTCGGGCAAGCGCGTCCTGCGGCTATCGCCTTGATTCGGTTGCTCTTGAAACACGGGGTGTGCAAGATTTTGCTGTACAAGTTGCGCGAGTTCTCGCGCCACATCTAGCTCTGGACGACGCATCGCACTAGCGATACGGCGCACTCGTCGATAGTTGTTGATGAGCATAAACGTTTCAAGTGTATGACGATGAAAGTTCATGGCACGTGGAATCTCTTCTACGAGCCGTAGCATTGTACGCATCTTCTGCGGTAACGCAACTTCTAATGTTTGCCACTCGTCGCTATAGCGTACAATCTCCATCGCGGTACGCATCACCTCTATATTGAGCGGCACGTCACCATAGGGAAGCAGTTTTTGCACGTCGGGGCTAGCAATAAACTCATATGTTCCCTTAGGCCACATCGCCAACTCACGAATAGTCCATAGGGCCTTTGTACGTAACGCTTCACGGAGTTGCGTATCGTTGATGATACGCATTGTAATCAGGCGTTCGCCGATACGTTTACCCACAACATCGGATAGTTGTTGCTTGAAGGCGTCCTCAATCTGCTGATGCGTTGCCATGCCCAATTGTTGCAGGACATCGCCCAGTGTTAACGCGAGTGGGTCGAACTCTGAGCAGTTCGCCACCTTGCCCTCGTTGCAGTAGACGATACCAGTCTGACCATTCTCTTTTTTTAGCTGAATCGCGCCCGTCATCCCGCCCAGTTCCACCACCTGCAAGACCTCGACAAGTCCAAAGTCTTCTAGCGAGCCGGACAACACGGTAGGTGTGGTCATACACCCTCCCGAAAACAGAGCCAATAGCATGTTAGAAATATATTCACAATGCCACCCAAAGCTTCTCGTTCCTAGTCTATAGAGTAAACGTGGCAGCTGAACCTCTGTACGGGTCTGCTTCAGCACACCCTCTATGACACTATACACTATTAAGGACAACGAAAATGCTTTTCACGTCCTCAAACATTTGTATGTGTTAGTAGAATGAAATAATGTGATGGGGTTATCCTGTAAGGACCGATGTATCGCGTCCTCGTGGCGATCGATTGCCACGAGAACGTGATAATGCAGATGAACAAGCGTGCAAGGGTACCATAGACTGTAGGGGTCTAATTCTATTACACCCTGTTGGCGATTGACCATGTTTGAGGCTGTTGAACCATCTCATTAATCCTGTAGACGGAATCAATTGCCAACAGGGTGTAATAGAATTAGACCCCTACAATCAACATATCCTGCTTATTTTGTTATATCGCATAAATTGGTCTCTACAATCAACATATATCCACTAACTCATCAAATCGCATTATCAGAGCCGTACAGAGAGAGTTAGCCAACGTCATAATCGCATAATGATATAAGTAATATCGTATCAGCATTATAACAAAGAAAGGGAGTGTTCAACAAGATGATAATAATTCCCTTTTCGCGTCCTCCCACGCTACCGTTTCACCGTTCTGTAGAGCCTTAACACTCTCACGAAAGACTTTCATAAGTTCCTTATCTTGCATCACCTCGATGGTCTCTTCTAGTGCCTCTATTTTTTCCAGCAGTACTCTCTTATCTTTTAGCATAGAACTGTTGTCTCCTCGTGCCATATTCATGGAAGCATCATGCCGTAGCATGTAAGAGTTCGCAAGTATAGCCGCCTATTAGAAATATATCAGTAGAA
>CAZZVE010000118.1:0-14810 GCA_964657325.1 uncultured Ktedonobacterales bacterium | reverse complement strand
TCTATTACACCTCATACGTATCAAGCTAAGAACTGTTGAGTTTACTTTGAGGCAGAAACAGGGCGTCGAGAGCATGACAGGGGCAAGCCCTGTCACTACTATACTCACCCTTTGCGTAGCTTTGCCACGCGGATCCGTGTATAGTAGTGACAGGGCTTGCCCCTGTCATGCTGCCAATTGTCTGAACACCCCTCATTACAAACTCATCCTTGCTTAACTTGACACCTACAATTGCTTGTTATATTTACACAAAATAGCGGGGTTATACGCTATAATGGAAATGCTATGACCTACTATCGGTAAATATGTCAACACTCAAGGACGAGGAAGGAGGGTACATAGGTATGGCAGAGGAGAGGAAACCCATTATTTTAGAAATCATAGCAGAAGATAACCACGATGCGGACCCTGTAGCAATAGGCGAGGTTGGACGCAGCATTCTTGACGAGATGAAGCAGGATGGGTTTACAGTTGAGCCTGTCTATACAGGGCAACGTGGTGGGCTTGAGCTGTTATTTGAGATATTCAACTATGTACAAACGACGGCTCATACGGTAGGAGCCGATATCTATGCACAGCGGGATGTGATTGGTGAGATCGCTGGTCTGCTTACAATTCTTGATATCGCACGCCCTCTCGCAATGCGACTATTTAAAGCACGAGAAAAGCATGAGGCGAAACAGGCGGCAATAACGCAGGAACAACATCCTGTTAAGATCAGCTTGGTGATTGACGGTACGCCTATCACGATTGAGGCCGCGAATTTCAAGGATGCCGAAGCCATGCTTGAACTTGCTAAAAAGTTTCACTCAGCACATCCCGATGTGAACGTGACACCACAAAGCCGGGTCAAGATACAGGCGTCAGTGCCAAAGAAGGTGCGGCATGGGCGACGGTAACAAGGTTTTGCAAGAGTTGTGGGGCATGACAGGGGCAAGCCCTGTCACTACTATACTCGGACTGGCATAGCAAGCTACGCAGTAGCTTTGCGTTGTATAGTAGTGACAGGGCTTGCCCCTGTCATGTTCACAATGCATTAATTTGATATATTAAAGGAGCGCACCCCACCATGCTTTGGCTCATCTACGCACTACTCGCCGCGCTGCTGTTCGCGGTCTTTGCGCTTCTGTCGCGTGTCATTAGCATTGATAGCGCACATCCGAGGGCGTATTCGGTTATCTTTGGTTTGTCATCAGCGGTGTGTGCCCTTTTCTTATTTCTTATTGAACCATTCTCGTTTCGACCAATCTCGACGCTTGTGTTTATCCTCACTGTTATTTCGACGGTTTGTTATGGGTTGAGTGATCGCTTACTCTTCACTGTGAGCAAGTCGATTGAGGCATCACTGTTGACGATTATTGATAGGCTCACACCTGTTGTAACGTTTGTGGCGTCACTTATCTTTCTGGGAGAAAGCTTTACGCTACTAAAATTGGTTGCCGTTGTCCTCATTCTGCTAGGCAATCTACTCGTTGTTTATAAAAGCACGACTATCAAGTTTGATACGCCATTTTTCCTCGCGTTATTTGCGGCGGCATGTCTTGGTGTTGGCTTGACGATTGATAAACGTATCTCGATTGCCTATGCCTTGCCCGTCTATGCCTTTCTCAACTTTTTTGTGCCCGCGCTCTATAACACGTTTCTTCCTCCATTACCTCTGAAAACAATCACACAGGAACTCAAGGGTGCCTTCTGGAAAATCGCACTTCTTGCGGTAGTAAGCGTTCTGGGCTATTACTTCACGCTGAAGGCGTTTAGCCTCGCTGATGCATCCAGAGTTGTGCCTATCATGTCCTCCTCAACGCTCATTGTTGTGCTAGCTGGTGCTCTTTTCTTGAAAGAACGCACACATCTTACTAGAAAGGTGATCGCGGGCCTCTGCGTTTGTGTTGGTGTTGTGTTAATTAGTGTATAATAGCTATCACAGCATAGTAAACGCTCAACAATACGTACAATGATAGTGTGCCTACTCAAATATATCAACTTGTCTGAGACAAATAGTGTGTAGAATATTCCAAAAATATATCTACTTTCCTCTTGTCAAGCGTCTTGTGTACCAGCCGTGTAACGATATTTTGAGAAGGAGGCATCATGTTATGAAAAGGCATGTGCTTTGGGTGAGTGCGTTTCTTTTGCTCCTCCCCCTATTTGCTGCATGTGGCGGTGGAGGTAGTCCTGATGGCAAAACAAGCATGACCATCATGTGCAATGGCAAGCCGTTTGTGAAGAACGCCGTATCAATTAGCTGGATGGCGTGGCCCAACCCTCATATGGTGCAAGCCATTCAAGATTTCAACTGTACGCATAGTGATGTCCAGGTTTCGATGTCGGTGTATGAGAATGTTGGCGATGATAGCTCTGGCAAACTCTTGGCATCGGTTGTAGCGCATCAGCCGCCCGACCTTGTAATTGGCTATTACGACGCTTTGGCGAGTTGGGCCTCCCGTGGCGAATTGCAGCCACTTGACAGCTTTACAAACCGTCCAGGTCTACAAGCATCGGAATACGAAAAATATGCCTGGGATTCGACTCAATGGTTGGGTCACACCTATGGTATTCCGATTGACTGGGACCCCGATACCTTGCTCTTCTATAACAAGCAGGTCATGCGAGACGCGGGCCTCGATCCCAATAAACCTCCTAAGACGTTAGACGAGTTAATGGCATACGCCAACAAGATTGATAGCATCAAGAATGGGCGTATTCAGAAGGTTGGTTTCGCGCCGTGGGTCGGCTGGGAGTTCAATCAAGTTGAGATTGGACATCTCTTTGGAGCACCGCTTGAGGATGGCTCTCAACCCGTCGTGCGTATAGATTCGCCACAAATGCAGCAAGCATTCACATGGGAACAACAGATCGCGAAGAAGTTCGGCGGTGCCTCAAACGTCAATAGCTTTACGACGAACAGTAGTGGTGCTGGCCTCTCAACAGACCCTCTGATCTCAGGACTGCTTGGTATGGAAATTATTGGGACATGGGAATTAGATCAGCGCGATGCGATTGGAAAAGACAAATTCAACAATTTGATTGGTATTGCTCCGGTTCCCTCTGGTGTACAAAGCTACATCTGTCATAGTGGCTATGCCTTCATGGTCCCGACAGGCTCGAAACATGCGGAACAGGCGATGGAGTTCGCGCAATGGATGCTGCAAGATAAGGTTTTTGCGTCGCATTTTAGCCAACAGTCGTATATACCCGCGAAAATTTCAACGCGCCAGGATGCCTTTTATCAAAAGGACCCCACATGGTCCAGTATTCTTAACGCGGATGAGCAGGCTGGACCGCAAAGACCGTGGCTCACGCCAAGTCCGCTGTTAACGCAGTACTACAAAGCCATCGAGAACGCGGAGGCCGAGGTTATCAATCTACAAGCAAGCCCTGCAACCGCTTTGTCTGAGGCAAATGCTCTGTTGCAACCGGCTCTACAGGCCGCGATTACCGATGGTGACTATAGCAGTTAAGGAGGTTGGCATGGCTACAACAACGTCGGCGAAAGAATACGCACAGGACTCCTCCAAGAAAGCAGTAGCAAGGCGTACGTTTCTCGGTATGAATATGCAAACGTGGCGCAGCCAGCGTAACGGAATGTTGTTCGTTACGCCGTGGATTATCGGCTTTCTTGCCTTCACGTTCATTCCCATGATCTCGTCACTCTACTACAGTTTCACGTCGTATAACGCGATCAAACCTGCACGTTGGGTTGGCTTGCAGAACTACGTGCTCATTTTCACAACGGACCCATACATTCGTGTAGCGGTGTTCAATACACTCTACCTTGCCTTCTTTGGTGTCGTGCTAGGAACAGTTTTCGCGTTAGTTCTTGCTCTGCTGCTTAACAACCGTGTGCGCGGCATCGGCATCTATCGCACGCTCTACTACCTGCCGACCATGCTACCAGTCATCGTGAGTGCGTTCATCTTCCTGCTCGTGCTCGATCCACAAGAGGGCATCGTCAACAACGTCCTGGCACTCTTTAATATTCAAGGGCCGGGATGGTTGAATTCGCCTGACTGGTCAAAGCCAGCGTTGGTTATCCTCGGCTTATGGGGCGTAGGCAATAGCATGATTATCTACCTCGCTGGCTTACAGGATGTGCCAAAGCACCTGATAGAAGCAGCATCTACTGATGGTGCGAATTGGTGGCAACGCTTGCTAAACGTAACGCTACCCTCACTCAGCCCGGTCATCTTCTTCAACGTCATACTTGCCGTGATTGCTGCATTACAAAACTTCCTTAGCATTTTCTTTTTGACGAGTAACGGCGTTGGTGGTGCTGGTGGACCCGCCAATTCGACACTTACATGGGGCTTGCTGATTTACAACAACGCCTTCTTCAATTCACGTATGGGCTACGCCTCGGCAATGTCCTGGCTCATGTTTATTGTTGTACTTATTCTCACGTTGGTCTTGTTCAGGCTTGGCAGCTTTGCCGTGTACTACGAAGGTGGCGAGTCCTAAAAGGAAACAACACAACAAGGAGATGTTTATGCAGATACGTATGCCGATTAAGAAGAAAGAGAATAGCGTTGGGCGTCCCATAGTGATACACCTTGTGCTTATTCTCGTAAGCCTATTCTTCGTCGTGCCTGTCCTGGGACTCATTGTTACATCGCTGAAATCGCAGGCACAGAATATTCAGTTACCACCTGTGTGGATTCCATCACCTGCCCATCCCGAAAACTACCCTGGCGCATTATCAGCGGTGTCCTTTCTCACATTTTTAGGCAACTCAATCTTTGTCACCGTGATGCAAGTTGTCGGCGTTCTATTATCAAGTGCGATTGTTGCATATGGCTTTGCTCACCTCAAGTGGCGTGGTCGTAATGCACTATTTCTCGTAGTCATCAGTACAATGCTACTTCCCTACGAGGTCCTGATGATTCCGCAGTATATTCTCTTCAGTAAGCTGAATTGGATCAATACGTTTTTACCGCTCATCGTGCCGTGCTTCTTTGGTTTTCCATTTTACATCTTCTTGCTGCGCCAGTTCTTCCGCTCAATTCCATCGGAGTTGATTGAAGCGAGTCGCCTCGATGGAGCATCAGAGCTACGCATCTTCTGGCAGGTTGTGTTACCACTCGCAAAACCTGCCCTTGCGGTTGTCGTTTTGCTGCAAGCAGTGGCGAGTTGGAACGATTTTCTTGGACCACTCCTGTATCTTAACGATGAGAAATTGTTCACGCTCACGCTAGGTATGCAATACTTCCATACAAGCTTGTATCAGGTCAACGTTGGTGCCGAAGCCGCCTACGCCATCATGATCGCCGTACCGGTTGTGATTGTCTTCTTTTTCGCGCAACGCCAGTTCATGCAAGGTATAACTCTGACAGGAGTGAAAGGGTAAAATCTTTCTGCATATGCTATCTTGTACGGGTCTGCTTCAGCACACCCTCTTACACATATCGGCGAGAGGGTGTGCTGAAGCAGACCCGTACAGGGCTTTTGTGAACCAATTACGTTGTGTAATGCGTGTATCATGAGGAAGAACAATACGTGTTTTGTACAGATATAGTAAAGGAGAAACTACTTATGGCGATCAATCCGATTCAGGTAGAGAAATTTCTCAAGGGCGTCGATTATCCTGCCAGCAAGGATGATTTGGTCAAGAAGGCTGAACAAAACGGAGCCGACGAGGAAATCCGTTCAACATTGCACCAACTCAAAGAGGACAAGTTTGGCTCACCTGCCGATGTAAGCAAGGCGATTGGCGAATTTAATCACGGGAAATAGGGTAACTGATGTCACAAGGGCACCCGCAAGGGGATGCCCCTCCCATACGATGTAATTTCTCAAGCATATTCGTATATGGGAGGGGCATCCCCTTGCGGGTGCCCTTGTTTTGACCCTTTGCATTCCGCAAAATCATGCTATACACTAGCATAAAGAACTAAGTCATTCTGTATTTGCTACAAGAGGTCTTATTTATGAACGCTACCGCTCGCTTGAACCGATTACTTGCCGACGATGGGAAATGTTTTGATGTCGCTATCGACCACGGTTTTTTTAATGAACGCTCGTTTTTGAGTGGCATTGAGGATATGCGATCCGCTATTCCAACCATCGTAGCCGCTAATCCCGACGCGATTCAACTCACTCCTGGTCTTGCTCCATTACTACAAGCTCTTCCAGGTAAGGCCAAACCTTCATTAGTCTTGCGTACTGATGTGGCCAATGTCTATGGTAAGGAACTACCACGCTTCCTCTATAGTCGTATCATCGAGAACGCGGTGGAGCAAGCTATTCTGCTCGATGCAACTTGTGTCGTTGTCAATCTTTTGTTACTACCAGAGCAACCAGAGTTACACGCGCAATGTGTCGAAAATATTTGCCGTCTCAAGCCGCAGTGTGATCGTTACGGGATGCCGCTAATGATTGAGCCTCTGGTCATGCAACCCAACACAAAAGCGGGTGGTTACATGGTGGATGGCGACCTGGAAAAGATACTGCCACTTGTGAGGCAAGCGGTTGAGCTAGGAGCGGATATCATCAAAGCGGACCCATGTGACGATGTAGAGCAATATCACACGGTGATTGAGGTAGCGAGTGGGCGTCCGGTACTCGTGCGCGGTGGTGGTAAGGCGTCAGATGAGGAGATTGTGACGCGCACTCATGCGTTGATGCAACAAGGCGCGGCGGGTATCGTCTATGGGCGTAACGTGATTCAGCATGAGCGACCTGCCTCGATGACTCGTGCGTTGATGGCACTTGTGCATAACGATGCGACTCCGCAGCAGGCATTACAACTTTTACAGCAACGGTAGGGACCGATGTATCGCGTCCGAGGGGTAGGGTTGGGAGGAAATACGTCATGAGAAAATATATCGTCTTACATGTGGCCCCTCCATCTTGTCCACAGGACGCGATACATCGGTTCCCATGAAAAACCATCATGTGATTATTGGAGGAAGCACAATGGCAAAACGTATTCTCAATTTCGGTATTATTGGTTGTGGCTTGATGGGACGCGAGTTCGCAAGCGCAGTTGCTCGCTGGTGTCACCTGCTCGATCAGGATGTGACGCCGCGTATTTTAGGTGTATGTGATGCCAACCCTGCTATGTTGCAATGGTTCCAAGATGCCTTCGGTGAAAGTCTACAGGTTGTAACACAGGATTATCATGACCTGCTTAACTCATCTGACATAGAAGCTATCTATTGTGCTATTCCGCATAATCTGCACGAGCAGGTCTACATTGATTGTATCGAGGCGGGCAAACATCTCTTTGGTGAAAAGCCTTTCGGTATCGACCTCAACGCGAACGCTCATATTTTGGCGACGATTCGCTCACATCCGGACGTGCTTGTACGTTGCTCATCTGAGCTACCCTTCTTTCCAGGAGCACAGCAAATCATCCAGTATATTCGTGAGGAGCGTTTTGGCACAATTTTAGAGGTGCAGGCGGGCTTTCTACATAGTAGTGATCTCGATCCCAACAAACCAATCAACTGGAAACGGCGTATTGCTACCAATGGCGAATATGGTTGTATGGGCGATCTTGGTATGCATGTGCTGCATGTGCCGCTACGTGCCGGTTGGTATCCCAAGAATGTACGTGCTCTGCTCTCCAAGATTGTCAAAGAGCGACCCGATGCACAAGGACACAGAGTATCTTGTGAGACGTGGGATAATGCTACCCTGTTTTGCGAAGTAGAGCAGGGAGAGCAACATTTTCCTATGACGCTCAAAACTCAACGTATCGCCCCCGGCGAGAGCAACACGTGGTATATTCATGTGCTAGGCACCGCGTTCTCCGCCGAGTTCAGTACTAAATATCCACGCACATTGCGCACATTGCCCTACACTCCTGGAGGTTCACAGGCGTGGCAGGTGCAGGACCTCGGCTCTCAATCAGCCTATCCAAGCATTACAGGCGGCATCTTTGAGTTCGGCTTCTCCGATTCTGTGTTGCAAATGTGGGCAGCATTTTGTGATGAACTGGCACATCCGAACGCCATGCGCCAACCCTTTTATTGTGTGACACCGGAGGAAACTGAGCAGAGCCATTACCTATTCACTGCCGCTCTTACATCACAACGGACTGCACAGGTTGTTTCGTTAGAAGAGTGAGACATGAATAAAAGACAAAGGGAATGAGACATGAATAAAAGACAAACGGACGCCCACAAGGGGCTACCCTACTATACACAGCATGCAGAGCACATAAAAACGTCGTATAGTAGGGTAGCCCCTTGTGGGCGTCCGTTGATCTCAATGCAATTAGCCCCTTTTGAGATGATGTCTACAGCAGCCCGGGTAGACACTCAGCCTTTGCCCATACCGCGTATCGACGCGCCTGAGCCGATCGAGACCATCGTCGCGGGCCATATCTGCCTGGATATTATTCCAACACTCACAGCAAGTAGCATCACATTCGCTCCCGGTCGATTGATTGAAGCTGGCAAGGCTCTTCTTGCAACTGGCGGCCCTGTCTCAAATACAGGTCTCGCACTTCATATACTTGGTGTGCGAACGCGGTTGATGGGTAAGATTGGCAACGATCTATTTGGGCAGGCCATTCTGCAAGTGTTGCGAGGCTATGAGCCGGAGCTAGCACTTGGTATGGTGGTGTCCCCGGGAGAGGAAAGTTCGTATTCGGTGATTATTAGCGCGCCGGGTACTGATCGTGTTATTATTCATGCTCCAGGCTGTAACGATACATTTCAGGCCAGTGATGTGTATTATGATTTACTCACGAATGCACGCCTCTTTCATTTTGGCTATCCTCCGCTCATGGCAAGCATGTATCGCAATAATGGTGAGGAACTTATTGCTCTTTTTCAACAAGCGAAAGCAACAGGTGTCACCACATCACTTGACCTCTCCATGCCGGAAGCGGATAGCCTGGCAGGACGTGCGAACTGGCACACTATTCTTGCCGCGACACTACCCTACGTAGATATCTTTTTGCCCAGTATCGAAGAACTGCTCTTGCTGTTACATCGTCCGCTCTTTGAAAAATTCCTGTCGGAGGCAAAGGGAAAGAGTATAATAGATGTAATACCCCCTGATGTCGTATCTATGCTTGGCAAGTCTTTATTAGATATGGGTGTAAAGCTTGTTGGTATCAAGATGGGACATCGTGGTTTATATCTTTGTACCGCTGATGCTCTAGCACTAGCCCAAATGGGTCGTGCTGGCCCAATACAACCTGTGAAGTTTGTGACGTGGGTCAATCGCGAATTATGGGCACCATGTTTTGCAACGCATGTTGTCGGTACAACAGGGTCTGGTGACGCGACGATAGCAGGTTTTTTAATGGGTTTCCTCAAGAGTATGACACCAGAGGAAACGCTTGCTACGGCCTGTGCTGTTGGTGCGTGTAGTGTTGAGGCTGCCGATGCTCTTAGTGGCATTCGTCCCTGGCCCGAAACTCTGGAACGTATCGCTGCAGGCTGGCCCCGTCTTTCCTTAGAAGCAAAAGAGTTGCCTTCGTTAGCCATGGCGACATACGACTGGAACTGGGATCAGCAGCATGAACTTTGGATTGGGCCAGCAGACCAGGGGAACACACTATAGACGCTTTGCCCTATCCATGCTATCATAGCAACAATTATGAGGTTTTAGAAGAAGGGAGTGATTTTTATATGCAGCATTTCGACCTCTATCACTGGCTCTTTGATACGCCGACCGACGCTGGCTCTAATGCAGGGCTTACGGGACCAGAGACATTTCATTATCTTTGGCCCTGGCTCATCTTCTGCTGTGCCGGTCTGCTGATTACCTTCTACTATTCGGTTGAGGGTCGCAAGCGTTTCGTCAAAAGTAAGGCCATTTTGAAATACATGCTGGACAGGTATCTTGGCTGGTTCGCGGTGATTTGCTTCGTCGGTCTACCCCTGATCTTCTCGCGTGTGTTCCTCTTTGACTACTTTTTCGCGTGGCGTTTCTGGCGTGTTCTGTGGGTTGTTGCTCTCATCGCCTGGGCAATTACGTGGGTGGTATATCTCATCCGTAAATATCCAGCCGAACGCGACAACTTCATTGCCTACCAAAGCCGTCAACAGTACATTCCTAAAGGCAATAGACGCAAAACAAAAGCGTTGACACGCTAGGATATGGTTATGTATGCTTGGAGCATGACAAGAAAAGATGAGCATGGCAGGGGCAAACCCTGTCACTACTATACTGCCTGCCGCTTTGCAGCGGGTGCTGTGTACTATGTATAGTAGTGACAGGGTTTGCCCCTGCCATGCTCACGCGGCTGGCATCATTTTAGCGGGTGGGCGTAGTACTCGTATGGGCAGAGATAAGGCATCGTTACTACTTCCTGACAATACCAATACCACCTTTGTAGAACATCTTGCCACTCTGCTTATTGCTCAATGCAGCGAAGTTGTGCTGGTGGTAAGAAATTCAACACAGGCAGCACTTTACGAGCATCTCAATATTCCTATCGTTATTGATGAAACACCTGATGTTGGTCCACTCATGGGTATATATACCGGACTACACTCTATACAAGCGTCTCACGCACTCGTGATGGCAGTGGATATGCCGTTTGTGCAGCCAGAGATGGTCACATTTTTGCTCTCGCAGCCGCTCGATGCTACATCGCTACTCGTACCTGTTGTCAATGATATTCCGCAGGTTCTATTTGCTATGTATCCTCGCTCCATTCTGTCTGTGATAGAGGGGCGTTTACGTGCTGGACGCCGTGATCCGCGCAGCCTATTAGATGTTGCACGAGTGCGCTATATAGATGAAGCGCAGTTGCGAAGCATTGATCCGCAACTGCGCTCTTTTGTGAACGTGAATACGCCGGAAGATTACAAGGTAGTTGAGAAAAATGCTGATTGATAGAGCCTGTTAATCATCTCCACCACCACCGCCACCACCACTATCACCACCATCGTCACCGCCACTACTCCCTCCATTATCGCTGCTACTTGTAGAACTGGCATTGCTATCGTTCGACCCATCACTATTTGATGGTGAGGAGACGTTTGAGCCATCATCATCCGAGTTGGTGCCATTTACATTCTGTTGATTAGAAGACGAGTTAATGTTAGAAGGTATTGTACCGTTGTCATCACTAGAGTTTGTAGAGTTATCGTTTGTACCAGAGCTATCTCCGCCTTGTGTTTTACCAACGTTCACGACAAGATTCAGCTCAGGCATGAATACAGCCGTTATAGGGTAGGTTCCTTGTGCATTAAACGTCGCATTAACAGTTTGGTTTCTACTAACGATTATGCCAAGATTGTATAAGGCTTTTGGACCATCACCATGACTCATACAATGCGCGTTCTGCCCTATACATATCCAATAGACATTTTGTGTTGCGTTCTTAAAACGTACAGTACTTCCTTCTGTGATATCTAATGTGCTTTGCGAGAAGCGTGAGTTTGTAATCCCGATTTGTGTAACAGTTGGTTTGCTTGTTGATATGTTTGTTATAAACTTTATGCAGCCAGCTATTCCTAAACTCCCTATCACAGCTATGATGACGACCCGTAAAACCATTGGATGTACAAAAAGCTCAGAAGGGCGGGAAGTAGATTTGGCTGATACAGTTTCTTTCTTTGCATCTACTTTTGTTTGTGTAGGTGTTCGTAGCATTGAGTGTATACTCTCCTCCTGCAAGTAGCATTGTATTCAAAAGAACGAAAAGAGGTGTTACAGGAGATAGAGACGCTTTTTATCCTGAATAATTAAAATGTACCCTGGATAGACACTTTTTATAATAGGCTAAAGGGATAGACAAAGTTGTCCCCTTTATTCTCCGTTATCTACGAGCATTTGACGCCAGCGACGTTGCGCCATGCCCTTCAACTCGTCTTCAAAGCCACGCAGCGTGAGCCATTCGCGCGTCTCTCCCATGACGACCACATCGACCTGACGCAATTGCGCGATGTTCGCGGCACCACTTAGTTGCATTGCAACTTTGAGTTCGGCGATGACCGTTTCCAGGAGTTCACATACGCTATCGTAGCTCTCGCTTGCAGCTTTGAGGAAGGGAAAGCCCATACCAACGAGTGTGGCACCGAGTGCGAGTGCGCGTGCGATATCCAGACCGTTGCGTACACCGCCCGTAGAGATGAGTGGCAGTTGTGCCGTACTTGCTTCTACAACTGCTATGGGTGTAGCGATACCCCAATCTTGATAGCGCAAACCAATGTTCATTGTGCGCGTATCTCCACGCGATTGTGAGCGTGCGGCTTCCATCGTTGCCATACTGCTGCCACCCGCACCACCAACATCTATTGCCGAAACTCCACAGGAACGTAGCAGTAGTGCTTGCTCACGACAGACACCTGCCCCCGTCTCTTTCGCAATCACTGGAACCGCGACCTGTTGCGTAACTCGTCTGAGTGCCTCGGCTTCACCCACGGCGCGGCGGTCTCCCTCTGGCTGGGCCGCCTCTTGCAGACTATTCATGTGTACAGCCAGCGCGTTAGCCCCAATCATGTCGATAGCCCGTTGTACTTGTTCAGGGATAAATGCCTCATGGTGTGCCTGCGCGATAAGTTGTGGTGCACCTATGTTGGCGATCAAAAATGCATTTGGAGCTGTTGCGCGTGTAATTGCATAACTATCCGCGACATCAGGATTGACTATCGCTGCGCGTTGACTACCTACACCGAGTGCGAGGCCATATGCTTCCGCGGCACGCGCAAGGTTACGGTTGATGTTGGTCACATCGGGATGGCCTCCTGTGAGCGAAGATATGAAGAGTGGATAGCGCAATCGTCGATGAAGAAACAATACTGAAGTATCAATCCCGTCCAGGTCTACCTCTGGTAGTGCCTGATGCACAAAGCGCACGTCTCCCCAGTTCGCACGCTGCGGTGCTGATACATCTTGTCCGAGCGCGACGGTGACATGTTCTATCTTACGCTGTTTCACTTCGTCTGTCATGGAGAATCTCGGTCCTTTCTCTTTG
Organism: uncultured Ktedonobacterales bacterium; assembly: GCA_964657325.1. GTDB lineage: Bacteria > Chloroflexota > Ktedonobacteria > Ktedonobacterales > Ktedonobacteraceae > JBBQVS01. Next base: position 1,927 of record CAZZVE010000118.1, on the reverse strand, counting down.
CCTCTGTCTACTTTTGACGCTTACAAGATAGACAAGAGGTAGACCAAAAATAAGCGTCGATTGATAGAGGGCGACAGGTGCTTTCAATAATCCTGTGAAGAGATAGAAAAAAAGTACCGTGCCCGACAAAATAAGCATTGTTGAGGTAAACGTATCAAAACGACGCAAAACGGCAATCCACAGTAACCATAACAGGTACCAGGGCCAGAACCACCCTGAGACCAACATCAAATACGCAAAGACCGCTACGTTCCACGCATACAAGAGCACATCGAAGCCTGCTCTTGTGCTGGCCTCGTCAACAGCAGTGCTGGAGTGCACACTCGTAATATCGCTAGGAGCATGACGCACATGTCCAAAGACGTTGCCATAGATCAGAACGAAAATGAAGGTCGCGGAACCACGTAACGTGACATCGGCAGAGGAGATGGGATCCCAGTTTGGCGGAAAGCGCAGGACATAGGCAATCAAGCGGAAAAAAGCACGTGTAGGACCAACCAGTGTACCAATAGGTGAATGAATAAAGTGCTCCATGTCTATAGCGGAGGTGAGGGCGAAAAAGGTAGAGGAACCACGCCAAAATGGAAGCCATATCATCAACGCGGGAAGTAACACGAGCACTGTACGCCAGCAAAATCCTCCTATCGCACGTCCTATTGCGCGTTCTGAACGCACATCGAACCATAGCAGGAGTGGTATACATAGTGCGACAATGAGATTCATGCTAAGTGCCAGGCCAAAGACGAGAAAGGCAATCCACCGGAGCCAATGATCTTCTTGTGATACATACAGCCATGTGCCAAGAAAGAGCAGGAACAGTAATACGCCTTCACTATGACCACTACCCGCTAGCTCTATGAGTATGAGTGGATTCCATGCGTACAGCAACGTGCCGAGAACACGGCGTTTTGGAGCAATGAGACCAAGAATACTCCAAACTAGCACACTATTCACAAGATGCGAGAGAACTGCAATACCTTTAAAGAGCAGTAATGTACCAACCTGATGATCGCCACCAATACTGACAAGCAACGAGGAGACATAATACCACAACGGTCCATAGAGATTTGGTGCATCACGTCCCGCGACGACCCAGCGTAAATAGGGGTCAGCAGGAAATTGTAGTGGTGCTGTGTTGAAAGGGTTGGCATGGTATAGCGTGAGAATACGACCAGAAAAAATGTAGGTAAACACATCGTCTGAGAATAGCATCGGCTGTACTAAGAGGGTCAGGCTAAAAAGCAAAGCTCCGCCAAGAAGGATATAGAGCCATCGTCGCTGATTAAGTTCTTGTGATATAGCATGTATTCCATAGGCATAGGCAGCTAATGAGCCTAGCAGTGTGAAACCTAATAGCGTTGGAACAAACCATGTATGGATGGTAAATGGCTCAATGATTAAAAGCAACACCCGTGATGGTAGCAGTGTCCACGACCACGCAAGTGCGATAGGTGAACCGCTCAAGCCAAGTTGTGGAAACGGTGATAGCGCGACGATGAGCAGATAACACAGTTCAAACAGCGCAAACAGCGCAACAAACGACGGGAAGTGTCTTTGCCTTAATGTGCTTGTTGTTTTGGTATCAGCTATTATCTGCTCAGAAAGTTTCAATGGTATAGTGTCCTTTGATTGATGCATGAGACCTGTAGGGACCGATTGATTGCGTCCTCCTCGGCAACCGACCGCCAACGAGGACGCAATCAATCGGTCCCTACAACCCTATTCTCTTAAACGACATGTCAATATATTTGAGATAGTAATCGTTGCTGGTAAGTTCACGCAATTCATCGGGAGAAAGATACTCTGCAACTTCGGAATCGTTGCTTAATGCTTCTAGTAGTGCTGGTCCTTGAACTGCACCAGCACTTGCCATACCCCATACCTGTTTTGCGTTCCGTTGCACCATCTTGTAGGCTTCTTGTCGGCC
>CAZZVE010000117.1:0-14816 GCA_964657325.1 uncultured Ktedonobacterales bacterium | reverse complement strand
TTCCCCTCGAAAATGTGATGGAAACAGTAGAGAAAAGTTTGCTGCAAAATACCAATTTCAAAGCAGAGGAATGTTTCTTCAATACTATAAGTAGAATTCTCTTTTACACTCATGAAGATTCAACGTGCTTTGCCATGTGCGCAAGGCTTTGCTCACCACGGCGCGAGCAGAGGCTCTCGGTGAAGCGAACGTGCTTCCATATTCGTTTTTAGAGATTGCAGATGCTACGACGAATGTGCTATACTCTTGTTTAGTGAAGCCTCTCGCATCTTCATATGTAGTATGTTCATTTAGACGGTATGAAACATGGCGTGCAACCGCGCTACAAAGTCTTCAATGAGGCCCGAGTACATAGGCGCATGATCGGCAAGTAGCGAGAGCACAGGCTCTTGATAATGAATACTCCCTTCGAGGTCAATGTCAACGGTAGATAGCTCATTCACGAGAACTGCCACAATGTCCAATTTTTATTTTCGTAAAAATGACAAAGACTACAACATCGATGTTTCGGTGCAAGGACTAGGTGCTCTGCAAAGCGTAACTAATCGCTTGTTTTTGTGTCATGACCTGACCAGCGGACCATCCGACTTCAAATGCCCCTTTGTCCAGATGCATGTGAGCCTGTGCTACGTTCTGAGCTATATCCATGTCCATATCGACCCTGCTGGTTATGCTAAAGAAGTTGCCAGGACTTAGCGAGAGGGAATTGGCTGCCCCCAACAGTCGTCCAGATCGCTCCGCTTGCCCCAGTGCAGTAGCAACCTTCGCCAATCCTATCAGAGACAGCCTGACTCCGATAGCACCATCCTGGTCTCCGACACTGTTCCAGAGGCGTAGACTCTCCACGAAGAGATTTTGTGCTTGCTGCAAATCTCCCTGCTTTACCCTCACAGTTCCAGCAGTGATCAGAAGCTGCATCAGGTCGTAGCGATCTCCTGTTGCTCGGATCAGCGATATGCTCTGAGCGAGCAGCGACTGGGCCGCTACCGTGTCATCCTGCGCCGTCGCTACAATGCCCAGCGCACTCAGTGCTATGGCCTCACCTAACTGGTCTCCCTCCCGGTGGAAGATCTCCTGACTCTGTTGGTAGAGCGTCTTCGCCTCCATCACGTCATGCCTTATGAAGGCGACCTGGCCTAGACGATACACCACAAAAGCCTCCATGGACGGAAGGTCCTGCTCTTGAAGCAGGGTCCTGCTCTCTTCCAATGTGGAACGAGCGACATCGAGCAGTTCCTGACTCACTTGGATGCTCCCCAGCATCATAAGAGCAAGAGCGAGCCAGTACGCGTCTCCCTGCACTCGAAAGAGTGAGACACTCTCTTCGGCTCGTGCGCTAGCCACCAAGAGGTCGCCTTGAGCCCACGCAAGTATACTGACTCCATAGAGTGCTTTGCCGCGTGCTACACTGCGGCCCGTTTGCCCACCCTGAGCAAGGAGTGCTTCCAGGAATGTGCGTCCCTCCTGCAGATTGCCTCGCACATACCAGTACCAGGAGAGGGCACCTGCTAAGCGCAACCCAATCCGTAGCACGTCGTTCTCGCGGCTCCACGCGAGGGCAGATTGCAGATTATCATGGGCTTCGTCCAGTTGCTCTAGCCACCCATCACGCTCTGAGGAGAGCAAGTGGGGTTCCGCTGTTTCAGCCAAGTGCAGGTAAAAGTCCGCGTGCCGCTGCCTGACGACCTCCTCCTCGCCGCCTGCTGCCAGTTGCTCCAGCGCATATTCACGAACCGTTTCCAGCATCCTGAAGTGCGGTTCCGCTCCTGGTGTGTCAGTTGACTGAATGAGACTCTTATCAAGCAGCTGTGCAACCAACTCTATCGCATCGTCCTCGCCGTTGTTCTCGTTAGTACAGACCAACTTGGCTGCATCTAATGAAAAGCTACCAGCAAAGACGGAAAGGTTCCGGAATAGGTGCTGCTCGCGCTCTTCCAGCAGGTCATAACTCCATGCCAGAGTGTTATGGAGAGTCTGTTGCCGCTCCGGCAGGTCCCGCGCCCCTTGTGTAAGGAGTGGGAGGTGATGCTTCAGACGTGCAAGCAGGGCTTCGGTTCCTAACAGCGAGAGACGTGAGACGGCGAGTTCCAGAGCCAGTGGCAGCCCATCAAGGTGACGGCAAATCTCGACGATGGTGACTGCATTGTCAGTAGTGAGTGCGAAGGCAGGGTTTACTGCCCGTGCTCGCTCAAGGAATAGAGCCACGGACGGAACCCGTGCAAGCGACTCCAGGTCTGGCAGATGCCTGGGATCGGGAAGTGCGAGTGGCTGAAGAGGGACAACTTGCTCCGTGCGTATTCGCAACGGCTCTCGACTCGTCACGAGCAGTTTAAGGTGCGGGGCACGTTCGAGTGCCTGCGTCGCAAGCGGAGCAGCAGCGACCAACTGCTCGACGTTATCAAGGACGAGCAAGAGTTTTCTCTCGTGGAGGTAGCGAAGCAGGTGCTCACCGATTGATTGACCAGGCGTCTCGGACACTTGGAGTGCTTGTGCCACGGTCTGCACGACTTTTTCTGGCGTGTTCAGCGAGGCCAGCGACACGAAGGCAGCACCATCGCTGAACTGAGAGGCAAGTTCGGTGGCAACCTGCACCGCCACCCGTGTTTTCCCTACACCTCCTGGTCCAGTAAGCGTCACCAGCCCGACATCCTCGCGCATCAGAAGTTCTCGCACCAGTGCCATCTCCTGCTCGCGGTCAATGAGGCGGCCACGCGAGACAGGCAATGGAGCTGGGTGAACGGTGTTTGCCGCCTTCAAGGGTTGTGCGAAACGCTCGGTCAACAGCTGTGCCAGGTCATTCACGATCCGTTCACGTAGCTCCTGAGACGTAGCAAATTTCTGATAGGAAGCAACTCCATCGGCTCGGATGTGATCTAGTAGCCGTTGCAACTCTGGTTCAGGATGAGGGGCAGGAGTTTTTACGTAAATAAGCCGAGGCTTGCCTGCCGAAAGCTGGTACTCATCTTCTAAGCCAGACACCTTCATAGAAGGTGCGACCCACCCGTATCGTTGCCAATAGAGGCCAAGAAAGATATCACTCTGCGCCAGGTATGCCTGATAGAGGTCACGCGGTGGGTAGGGACGCGCGCCCGACTCGAAGAAAACCGGCGTGAGACGTAGTTGTGTGATCGCCTCACGCGCCGCAATACGCTCGGGAGCTAACTCATCGAGTGTCGAGCTGACAAAAACGCGCACCCGCTGGTCTGGTGTCCGAATGACTGCTGCATCTCCCATTCGGTCGTCTCTGTTCGCCTGAGATTCTGTTTGCATCATGTCTCATTTCCTCCGTGGCAAGAAGAATGCTCGCTACTCGTTTTATTCGACCTCAATATCCTCGTCCGTGACCACTTCGTCCTCATCGTCCTCACTCGGGTGCAGGTCCACCACCAAGGTAAGCACATAGGCGGCATCGTATCCCTCAAGAGCAAGTTGAGTTGACGTAGAGAGGACCTTGACCGTGAGACCACTCTTCTTCCAATTCTCCAGGGTTTCGTTGGCTTGTTGTGTCGTAGATGCAACCACCACCCTTACATCTGCTGCATCTCCTCCGATGTGATGACTTTGAAATGATTTCACCTGTAACATGATGGTTTCCTCCATTGTGTCTCTGAGCGTTTGCTCAAACTTTTTGTTGTAAAAGGTATCACGGAAACTGAAATTATTAAAAGGTATCGTGTATCTGTTGCCACGTTGTACCACCATTTGTTGTATGCAACAGCTGGTTGCTGGTCACTCCCCACCCGTTTTGAGGATCGATGAAGCTCAATGCGTTCAAGTGATAGGCGATAGTGGATGTTGGCAACCAATGATTTCCACCATCGATTGTGCTGTAGAGTTTCCCACTTTGTCTATCCGTCGCCCAAGCGTGAGAGGGATCGAGTACATAGGTATTCTCTGCCTGGATGTGAGCCACGCTCGTCTGGAACCAGTCCAGTCCATCGTTATTTGAGCGATAAAGAACCAGCAGATTGTCATTCTGGACCGTGATGGTCACAGGCAAGACTACCACATTGCCGAAGAAGACGGGCGGTTGCGAGGTGTTGAAAGGGTTAACGTACCCTCCCAGCAGATGTGGTAACGATATGGTGCGCCAACTTTGTCCGCCGTTTTGCGAGAGAGCAACAGAGGGAACCGTATTATCTCCTCCCGCTCCAAGGTTGCCTGTCGCAATCCCAAGCTGTGCATCTTTGAAAGAGATTCCTGTAACAAACCCTAAGTTCAGACCACTCAAACTCTTGCTGGATGAAAGCTTGGTCCATGTCTGTCCACCATCACGAGAATGCCAGGTATCAGACTTGGCACTTCCAGCTCCAGGCGTGCTGGACATCTCAAGCCAGCCTTGTTTCGCGTTGAGAAAGTGCGGAACATCGACAGAAGACACATCTGGATCGTTGATTACACTTCGCTGCCAATCCATACCACCATCCGTCGTGCGTAGAACAGAAATGCCAGGACCTTCTTGCTGGCTCGCAGTTCCAATGGCGATCCAGGCGTCGTGCATGTTCATGAACTGACCTTTTGCAGATGAGTTGAGTCCTGCATTCGCAGGGGTCACATTGCTCCAATGGACGCCACCGTCAGCTGTCTTGAGGACGGAGTTTAGCGTCAGTGCCCACCCGTTGTGTGTATCCAACATACGGATCGCCATGAGTGGCAATTCAGGCTTTGAGGTGACGGTGCGTGCTGATGCCGACATCGTTGGTGTCGTCGAACTGCTCTGTGGCGAACTCGTCGGCACTACCATCCCTTGAGACGATGAGGTGGTGGAACTTGCACTGCCACAGGCAACCAGCAGAAGTGCCAGGGCGGGAAAGAGCACGAGAGGGAACAAAGCGACGTGTGTTGGCTTTTTGCACAAACGTCTTTCTCGTATTCGCATTCTTCTAGACATATTCATGTTCTCTTCTTTCAATTTTAGTAGGTTTAAGTACGTACTTGATCTCGCATATCCAATCGAAGCATTAGCCTCTCCAATAGTAGAGCCAATGTTCACAATAGCTATGCTCACATCGGTTGGAACTGCGAGCGCATTTGGCCTACGTGTGTGATGTCGTTGGTAATCCTGTTGAGTTCGTCGGCAGAGCGAGCAACCAGGATAACCGTTGCTCCTCGTCGCGCAAGTTCGCGTGTAGTTGCGGCACCAATGCCGCTTGACGCTCTCGTAACGACAAGAATACTCTCTGACGTGTTCGTGTGACTTTCCTTTGGTCGTCGAACTTCATCTCCATGCGTGTCTCACGTCCACTGCGAGAAGTATAGAACGATACTCTAGCGAAAGCACTGTCCATCAGCTACCATCTCACCTACCATCACCTTACAGAGCAGTATTTGGGATTCTTGTGCTCCTAGTAACACTGGTTGTGTTGCAAGAAGTCTGAGGAAAATACAATGAGTATGAGTGGTCTTCTCACACTTTGATGCGAGTAGTGGTATGCTTACGAAAAGAACCAAGCAACGCTCTCGATGAGCTATTTTCCACATCCAACATGAGCTACTGATCGTTCTCGGGGTCGAGGCATGAGGCATACAGGATACATGACTTTCGTGTCGAATGTCTGAAAGGGAGATGAGCATGAGCAAAAAGTACAGTGAGACCGAAACGCACAACCTCGAACTGGTTCAGGCCGGTTTTGAAAGATGGAAGGAGGGAACGGGTAGCCCGTATGACCTCCTGCTGCCGAGTGCCCAATGGACCATTGTCGGCAATAGCGTCATGTCGAAACTCTATCAGAGCAAGCAAGAATTTATAGATGAGGTTATTCATCCATTCAACGCACGTATGTCCAGTGCTCTTGTGCCAACGGTGCGAGGTCTCTATGCCGACGGAGATATGGTCATCGCGCTCTTCGATGCGAGCGGGACGGTCAGAGACGGCAAGCCCTACACCAACACCTATTCCTGATACCTGCGCATGGATAGCGGGCAGATCGTTGAGGCAATCGCCTTTTTCGATAGTGTCGAGTTCAACGACTTCTGGACGCGAGTTGATCCTGCCGTGTAGAGTGCTCTGCAATTTTACCATTCTTCAGGTTCTCCCGAAACCTGTCGTCAGCGAGCCTGCGCAAGAGCTGGTTTCTGCCCGATATCCTGGCGCATGTGCTCGAAGTCGGGTATCATGAATGAGCCACGCAGGCGCTTTCGATTTCAGCCAGAGAAAATGGCGCGAGTGCCTCATAAAATGGCGGCTCCTCTCATCTTCTGGAAAGAAAGCTGTAATAAGCAGCCTGCCTTCAAGGGAATTTGAGGTCTCGCCACTTTTTATTGCACTGCTTGCTTGCCTAAAGCGAGGAAAATGGTCGGCATATATCCTGGCAGACGCGCCGATAATCCTGTCAAATGATATCTCAAACGAAAAGAAGTCCAATCCTGGTTTGACTAGTCGCTTGATGAAGCGATGGTCTTGTTCTCTCATAGTATTGAGGTATGTGACTTGCCGTACTTCCACGTTTGCCGGAAGGACTCCAGCGGCTTTTAGCTCCGCAATGGTTTTGGGGAGGCGGCATTCTTATCCGTATTGATCACACGAGGAGCCGATCTGGTGGTGTTGGGGTCAGCAACAGGTTCAGAAACCGATTTCGACCCTCTGTCTCCCAGAAAAAGCGGTGAAAGTCCTTCTGTAGTTCGCGTGCATGTGGCTGGAAAAGGTCTCATCCAAGCAGGGAGTCTGGTGCGAGTGTCAGACGCAATTTCTTGCAGGCACGGTAGAAGGAGGTTTGAGCTGTTGTGGGCGGGATATGGAGTTTCTGTCCAATTTCTGCAAACGTTAATTCTTCGGTATAACGTAACCAGACGACGTTCCGAGATGTTGAGGGCAAGGATTGGAGAGCGGCACGCAGGTGCGCGTTCTCATCGTCCTGTTCTACGATCTCTTCTGGGAGCGGCATGCCATCCCGAAACGTCGAAAGCAGTGAAAGCTCATCCTCTTCATGCACCTGCTCGAACTCTGAGAAGAAAACCCATGGATGACGCCTATGCTTACGTTGCTCGTCAATACATCGGTTCCATGCAATACGGAAGAGCCAAGGTTTGAGAGACGTGTCCTTGCGTTGCGAAGACTGGGTACACTGAAGTTTGTGCAGAGAAAGATACAGTTGGAACCAGACGAACTGCAAAACATCGTCTGCCTGATCGGTGCTCAGACGCGCTCGTACAAAGCGATACAACATCTGCTGATACCGTTGTACCAAGGTTTCAAAGGCAGATTGGTCTCCTGCACATGCCTGCTCAAGCAGCGAAGAATCGGTCAGTTCCTCATGTAAAAGTGGTTTTTGGTGCGTTGCATACATACTCGTCTCCTTTTCTATGCGAAACGCTGGAACGTGCTTTTGTTTGCTCTTCCGACACGAATGCTCCTCTCTGAAATGGTCAGGAAGCAGAGAGAAACGTGCCTCGACGAAGTGCTACGAGTGAACGAAAGGCAATACCACCAATCAGGAGGGTAATAGCCGCGAGTAGCACACAGCCTAAGAAGAGTCCGCCGATGGTATGCTCGAATTCCATCCAGTGCATAGTGTCTGAGGCGACTGCAGCGTAGGAAAAGGTAAAAGCCCAGAAACTGGGAGCAAATGGTGTTTTCCAGTAGAGCGGAGCCAACCGCACTTGCACCAGCACCATCAAGACCGCATAGCCGGCCAGCACGTATGCGATGAGATCAATCCTTCCCCCTGTCAGGATAAAGTAAGCACTACCAGCTACAACGGGTGGAGCCATCTCGATAGCGAGAGTTGGAACGAGTCCTGCAGGAAGTCTGGGTCGAAAGAACAGCCGATTGAGAATGATCGAGCCAAGTACGACCCAGCAGATCATACCAATGCCGAAACTCATCCATCCCAGCCCAATCAGACCGAAATGCCCTGCCCCATCAGCTCCTACAAGGGCACCAGCGACGGTGGGCAGGAAGTACCCAGGATGGAAGGTATCAGCATCCAGTTTGGTAACGATCCACTGACCGGTCAACCAGCCACCGAGGAGGATGGTCGTAATGAAAAACACGACAAACAGCACCAGAGCAATTCGATAGGCGTAGGGTTCCAAACCAACGGCAAGCAACATCCCACTTATGGGAAGCAACGAGTAAAAGGGGCCAAGTACGGGATGCATGAGTTCAGCCACCACCGCCTTCGGTGTGAGAACGAGCTTCATGGCAAACGTGATGAGCAAGAACAGATAGACCACCGCTGCGATCATATAGAGTGCGTTCCCAATTACAGCCGGAAGATGGTACAGCACTCCAGCCAGTCGCCACACGCCTGCTAGCCCGACCAGGCCCATCGTGATGGCGAAAAAGTTTGGAGGAATGGCAAGCAATCTATGAGGTGTAATAGCGACGTTCCTGACGTCTTCCGTTTCGCTCTTGAACTGGTTCATGATGGACATCGTATGTCTCCTCTCTTTTCCTTGAGTAATGTGATGCTGTGTTTTCTTCCTTATGGCGGGTCGTCTCCTCTCATCTTCCCTGCTTGAAATGGACAACTCAAGCTAGGGACGAGAAGGCGAAGCCACAACACAGAATGATCCTATTCACGCGTTCTGCGAGCATGTGTGAAATGAGGTCTTTTCATGTATAAGAGGTTTCCTCACTCACATTTCCCAGAAGTGCTTCGCGTCCACTGCAAGAAGTATAGAAGGAGGTCGTGAAGAATGCACTCTCCATCAATTGCCATTTCACCTGCCATTACCTTCCATATCCGAGCCGACTGTACGTACGTCAAGCTCCAACGACGCATGGGCAAGAGGCTCGTCGTTCGTCTGCAAAATCTGCTATCATAGAGGGTGAAAAGCTTTATTATGAGAGAGGGATGTATAAAGTCGCCTGATTGTCACATCCGTATACCTACCGTTGAACAGAGAGTAATCCGACTGGAACACACATGACGGACACCGGGAGAAGTTGAGTGGCGAAGGAAATACTGTTCACCAGTTGCCATTCTCTTCCTGTTTTGACAGCTTCTTCTCTCCATACGGACAGGTGTATGGAAGACGCGGAACGATTGAAAAGAGGGTGCATGGAGCTCTTTTGACAGCTTCTTCCATGTACCCTCGACAGGTGTTGACCCGGCTGGGACACACGCCCGACAGAAACGAGTTTACCTGATGATGATGGGGAAAACAGTGTACATGCATTGCCATCTCACCTCTCATCGCCTTGCAAAATCGTGTTCAAGCGGGGGCATCGAGTGCAAAGGAGACGGCGCATGAAGCAATCATCGCATGACGAACCGGACTATGCCTTCGGGAAACTCATGTTGACACTACGGACGGCAATTGGGTTGACCCAAGCAGGGCTGGCGGAACACCTAGAGATCTCTCGACATGCAGTGGGCGGTTGGGAGATCGGTCAGACGTATCCCAAAGCTGAACATCTCAAGCGGTTCATCGCTTTGTGTGTTCAGCAACGGGCCTTTGTCGTCGGACGCGAGGACGAGGAGATTCGTGCGCTCTGGCAGGCGGCACACCAGAAGGTGCTCCTGAATGAAGCATGGCTGCAAGAACTCCTGAGCCGATGGGTTTCTTCTCCTCTGGACGTCGGGGCGGAGCAACCGCAGCCCGTCTTCTCCCAGGAACGTGCGCTCTGGACTGTCCCCTTTGCACGTAACCCCCATTTTACTGGGCGTGACGAACTCCTCGACGGGTTGATGCAGTATCTCTCTCCTCCGAAGGTGGGTCAGCCGATAGCTATGCGCCGTGCAGCCTTGACGCAAGCGAAGGTCATTAAAGGACTGGGAGGCATCGGCAAGACGCAGATTGCCGTGGAATATGCCTACCGTGTGCGTGAACAGGGCCACGTTACCCACGTCTTCTGGGTTACAGCTTCTAGTGAGGAGTCTCTCCTGATGAGCTTCGCGGCCCTAGCAGACGTACTGCCCCACTTTACCTCCATAGGAGAAACGGACCAGCGCAAGCTCGTGGCAGAGGTTCTGCGCTGGTTGGAGCAGTGTCCACAGCCCTGGTTGCTCATCTTGGATAACGCCGATGATCTGGCTATGGCCCAGCCCTTTCTCCCGTTGCGGGGGAATGGAAGTATCCTGCTTACCACACGGGCAAGTGCGGTGAGCTGGCTCGCCTCGTCGGTCGAAGTTGACACGATGGGGATGCTGGAGGGGATTGAACTTGTGCTGCGACGAGCGCAACGCTTTGACGATGCCACGGATGACGAGATCAATGAAGCGGGCAACCTGGTCGTGGCCTTGGCCCACTTTCCGCTGGCTCTCGATCAGGCTGGGGCTTACATCGAAGAGACGCGATGCAGTTTGCATGACTACCTCCAACTCTATCAGCAGCATCGCCACACCCTGCTTGGACGGCGCGGAAGGCAAGCCACGCAGTACCCTGCTCCGGTTGCCACCACTTGGTCGCTGTCCTTGCAGCACGTCGAACAGGCCAACCCTGCTGCCGCCGAGCTACTCCATTTGTGCGCTTTTCTCGCCCCGGACCGTATCCCCGAAGAACTGCTCATCGAGGGAGCATCACACTGGCCTCCTGCACTACAACAGGCCGTTGCAGACCGATTCAGCTTCAATCAGATGTTGGAAACTCTGCTGGCCTTTTCTCTGGTCAAGCGTCTGCCAGAGGACCGTCTGCTGAGTCTGCATCGCCTAGTGCAGGTGGTGCAGCAAGAGAGCCTTTCACTAAAGGAGCGACGCCAGTGGGCCGAGCGACTGGTGCGAGCTATGAATGCCCTCTTTCCGCAGGAGCCTCATGAGGTCGCCACTTGGCAAGCCTGCCAACGCCTCCTAGAGCAGGTACAGGCATGTAACCAGCTGATCCAGGAACATCAGTTGCTGTTTCCCGATGCGGCAGAGCTACTAGATAGAACTGGTGTCTACCTGCGCGAACGAGCGTTGTATTCCCTCGCTGAGCCGCTCTCGCAGCAGGCACTACACCTGTGGGAGCAGATCGAGCAGCCGGAGCGTCTTGGCACCGCACGGAGCCTGAACGATCTAGCACGTCTTTTATACTGGCAGGGACAATATGACCAGGCTGAATTGTTGCATCGACGCGCTCTTGCTATACGTGAACAGCACCTAGGAGCCGATCATCTTGATGTCGCTGAATGTTTACACGACATGGCAGGTTTGTACAGGGTACAGGAGAAATACATGCAAGCCGAGCTACTGTATGTGCGAGCATTGCGTATCCGCGAGCAACAGTTGGGGCCAGAACATCTGATAGTGGCCGAAACGTTAAACGGTTTGGCTGCTCTGTATCAGAATCAAGGGAAATATACCCTCGCCGAACCGCTCAATCAGCGAACATTACGCATCCGTGAACAGCGGTTGGGGCTGGAGCATCTGCTGGTAGCCGAGTCTTTAAATGATCTGGCTGTTCTCTACGAATCAATGCAGGAGCAATACGCTCAGGTCGAGGTACTCTCCCTGCGAGCGTTGCACATCTGGGAACAGCAGTTAGGAGTCGATCACCCAATGGTAGCCTATCCCTTACTCCTCTTGGCTCTATTCTACCGCCAGCAGGGGAAATACGCCCAGGCGGAACCGCTGTACGTGCGAGCACTACACCTTCGTGAGCAGCAGTTGGGAGGAGAGCATCGTAAACTGATCAATCCGCTGAATGGACTGGCTGCCCTCTACCGAGAGCAGAGGAAATTTGCAGAGGCGGAGTCGCTTTCTCTGCGAGCACTACACATTTCTGAGCAACAGTGGGGACCAGAGCATTCTTTGGTCGCTAACTCGCTCAATGGTCTGGCGACTCTGTATCGTATGCAAGGCAAATTCACTGAGGCGGAGTCACTTTTCCTGCGAGCACTCCATATCCGCAAGCAGCTGTTTGGGTCAGAGCATCGTGATGTGGCTCAGTCGCTCAATGGCTTGGCGAACCTGTACACACAACAAGGGGAATACGCGCAAGCCGCGCCACTCTATGTGCAGGCATTGCACATCATTGAGCAGCAGGTAGGACCAGAGCATCTTGAAACGGCGAATGTTCTACATGATTTCGCAGGTTTTCAACACATGCAAGGCAAGCCCCAAGAAGCAGTTGTCTTGTACCAACGTGCGCTCTTAATCCGTGAAAATGTACTTGGAGCAGATCATCCCAAAACCATCGACACCCGTAAGTATCTGCATGAAGTGCTCGTTGTGCTGAGTCAGTCAGAGGAAGCACCAGAAGAAAAGAGATAAGCGTCCATCTCAGGATTCTAGGGGGTTGTGTTGCAAGAAATAGGAAGGAAACACAATGAGCAGAGAGTCCCTCTTCCTGTTCAGTTTATGCTGCAACCCCAAAGATGTTGGCTAGCAGATCAGCTTGTTTTTTGCAACAGAACCATAGTTGCTGTGTGATACACTACAGCGAAGCTCATTCGGTTCTCCTGTGGGAGGCGACATGCTTTGTTTTTTTGTTGTCGGAGCTTCTGCCAGCTCCCGATGTCCATGAGAAGGATGTATATCATGCCTGAACCCATCATTCACCAGCGTTTTAATCCTGCACAGGATGATCTCTCGTACTACAGCTATGACACGCTGACACGTCTCCTTCATGAGCTTGTGGCGGACTATCCACACCTCGCGACGCTGGAATCCATCGGCAAAAGCCTGGAAGGGCGAGAATTGTGGCTGGTTACGTTGACCAACCAAGCGACTGGACCAGCGTTAGAAAAGCCTGCCTACTGGATCGATGGCAATACCCACGCAGGGGAGGTCACCGGCTCAACGGTGGTGCTCTACACCCTCTGGCGGTATGTGTCGCAGTATGGGCAGGATGCGCGTATTACCCGTGTTCTGGATCGCAGCGCAATCTATTTACTGCCACGTATCAGCGTCGATGGGGCAGAGAGATATCTAACTACTCCTTATAGCTTGCGCTCGAGTACACGTCTCTATCCCTATGTAGAGGAGCGCGACGGACTCTCTTCAGAAGACATCGACGGCAATGGCTTGATTCTTCAGATGCGCTCTTCCAATCCCAATGGGGCCTGGGTCAAGTCGACGAAAGACCCGCGTGTGATGCGACGACGCGGGATCGATGATGAGGGTGGCGAATACTATTCGCTCCTCACTGAAGGCTTAATCCGCAATTATGATGGGGTATCCATTCCGATTGCTCCGCCTCAGGAAGGGCTGGATATCAATCGCAATTATCCCTATGCGTGGGAACCCGAAGGCACTGAGTTGGGCGCGGGTCCCTATCCCTTCTCTGAGCCAGAGACGCGTGCTGAGGCGGAGTTCTGGCGCACACATCCAAATATCAATGGTGCCGTCACCTACCATACATACTCGGGAGTACTCTTACGCCCCTACGGGACACATCCCGACGAGCACTTTCCCACCGAAGATCTCAATGTCTATCAGGTTATTGGAGAGAGAGGAACCGCGCTAACAGGGTATCCCTGTGTCTCCGTCTACCACGGCTTCCGCTATTTTCCTAAGGAAGTCATGCATGGTGCAATGGACGACTACGCCTACGACCACCACGGCTGGTTTGCGTTTACCCCCGAACTGTGGGACCTGCCCACCACGGCTGGTGTTGGCCCGCGTGACTTCATCCCCTGGATTCGTTTCCATCCCGAAGAGGATGATCTCAAAATCATGCGTTGGAATGACAAGGAGATGGGAGGCGAAGCCTTTGTGGATTGGCAGCCTTACCAACATCCTCAACTTGGTCCAGTCGAGCTTGGTGGCTGGAAGACCAAGCTTTACATGGAGAACGCTCCACTGAAGTACCTACCGGAACTCTGCCAGAAACACAGTGCATGGACGCTCTCTAACGCCTCGCTCAGCCCCTATTTGAGTACATCCAGCCTCACAGTGCGTCCGCTGGGCAGCCAGATCTACCTCATCGCTGTCGTGCTGGAGAACAACGGTTTCCTGCCTACCTACACGAGTCACAAAGCACGTGAGCGTAAAGCAGTACGACCCATTGAGGTCGAGATGAGTCTACCTGCCGACGTCACACTGATCAGCGGCAAGCAAAAGCAGGAGATCGAGCATCTCGAAGGGCGCTCAAACAAGCTCTTCAACTGGTGGAGCGACAACACGCCGACCGACAACCGCACAAGCCTGGAATGGGTGGTGAGCGGTCTTCCTACAGCACTGGTTGAGCTGACAGTGCGTGCTCAACGAGCGGGAACGCTGAGACGGACCATTTCTCTGGGAGGAAAGTAATGCGTGACTCAGGCTATATGAGATGTTGTGAAGAGAAACATGCGGTTCCGTTTCAAATTTCCTAACCAGTATTTGTATATCTTAGTCCGTATACATCGGCAATTTCTGGGTTGCTGCAAACTACTAACGGCACTACTGCAGTGCAAAGTGTCAAATTACACCTTGTAAGGGTTCGAGGTGATGAACATGATACGCAAAGGACAATTACAAGGAGTAGACAAAGGATTTGATTACAGCATTATCACGTTCCCGTGCAGGAACGTGATAATGCTGTGTCTCTGACGAGTCTGTCAAGCTACATATTCGAGTTATGCGTGGACCTCACAGTATTTGAGGGAAAGAATGAAGTGATGACCACCATCGATGAGGAAGCTGGGCAACCAGCCCGAAAGATTCGGGCCGACGCGCAACGTAACGAGCAGGCGTTGCTTGCCGCCGCTACAGAAGCTGGCGAGATCAGCTCCGATATCGATGCCTATGAAATAATGTATGACATCGGCAACCTTTGTGTTGGTGCCGACAACGACCCACGCTACAATGCCCGCCTCATGGTTGAGCTCCTCGGTCGTGACAGTCACACGCAGCTCGAAGAACTGATTGAGAGTTACCACACCTTCGCCACGACCCTGACTCTCTCAACATCTTGGGTGGGGTGAGCAGTATTCATTGACACCGATGCGGTCTCCATGCTATCATCTG
>CAZZVE010000116.1:0-14866 GCA_964657325.1 uncultured Ktedonobacterales bacterium | reverse complement strand
TTTTAGAATGAAACCGCACCTGTTTTTGTTAGCCTAAACAAAACAACTACGGGTGCAAGAACACATACAACGGTGCAAGCACCAGCGTTATCGTAGCAAGCAACTTAATCAGGACGTGTAGTGAGGGACCAGCGGTATCTTTGAAGGGATCACCGACCGTATCACCGACGACGCTAGCTTTATGCTCCTCACTGCCTTTGCCGTGAACGGAGCCGTTAGCATCAACAACGCCATTGCTGTTGATGCGTAGGAAACCAGCCTCGATGAACTTCTTGGCGTTGTCCCATGCACCACCACCATTGTTGAAGAAGAGTGCCATTACGATGCCGCCCATCGTACCAACCATGAGCATGGCTGCTGCTGCTTGTGTACCGAGAATGGTACCGACAGCGATTGGTGTAGCGATGGCTATTGCGCCAGGAAGAATCATAGCACGTAGTGCGCCGCGTGTGCTGATATCGACACAGCGCGCATAATCTGGGTCAACGCGGTCTTCGACACGCTCTGCCATGATTTTCGGATTTTCTCGGAACTGACGACGTACCTCTTCAATCATGTTCTGAGCAGCCGCGCCAACCGCACGGATTGCCAAAGAGCTGAAGAACAGAATCAAGGTTAAGCCAATGAGACCCGCGATGAAGACCGAAATGTCGGCGAGGTTCACACTGTAGACTCCTGACCTCGCGGCTGGTGTTCTAAGAGAGTACAGCACATCCAGGTAGGCACTAAACAGCAAGAAGGCTGCTAACGCCGCTGAACCGATACCGTAGCCTTTGGTGAGTGCTTTAGTCGTGTTACCAACGCCATCAAGTGCGTCAGTGATGTCGCGTACTGAGCCAGACTCGCCGCCCATTTCTACAATACCACCTGCATTATCGGTGATTGGGCCGAAGGTATCCATTGCGAGAATATATGCACAGGTCATAAGCATACCAACTGTAGCGGCAGCAGTTCCAAAGACGCCACCAACATTGATCACCCCGTGCGTACCCAGGTGCACCTGACTACCCAGGAAATACGAAAGACCAAGGGCAACGCTAATTGCGAGTACAGGAAGGGCGACACACTCAAGACCGATGTAGATACCTGCAATGATTACTGTTGCAGGGCCTGTCAGTGATGCGGCAGCAATTTCGCGTACAGGTCGATAGGTACCGGAGGTGTAGAATTGGGTGATGAACACAAAGGCGATACTGAGTAGAATACCAACACAACCCGCAAGCCCAAACCAGATCCAGGATGGAATCGATCCTGTTGTCACCAATGGCTGATTATTACTTGTGGTGACATTAAGCAATAAAAAGGTTCCTACAAACATGCCTATAGCGGAAAGAATACACGTGATGTAGTAGCCAATATTTAATTGGCCCATCGCTATGTCGCCTATGTCGCGTCCATTGGCGTTCTCTGGCTCGACGACGACCGATGGACGAATCCAGAGCAGTCCAATAGCTGAGGCAATGATACCAAAAGAACCCATGACGAGCGGGAAGAGAATCCAGCCAACATTACCAGTCAGCCTAAATAGAGCGACACCGAGAATCATTGTACCGATATTTTCAGCGGTCGATGACTCAAAGAGGTCTGCGCCACGACCAGCACAGTCCCCGACGTTATCACCAACAAGGTCTGCGATAACGGCAGGATTACGTGGGTCATCTTCGGGAATACCTGCCTCTACCTTACCAACGAGGTCTGCACCAACATCGGCTGCTTTGGTGTAGATACCACCGCCAAGTTGAGCAAAGAGTGCAACAAAGCTTGCTCCGAAGCCAAAGCCGACGATGAGTGAAGGCGTTGAGGCGATCTGTACAGCGTTCCCTAATCCGCCGTAAAGCATGAAGACGGACGAGACGCCAAGCAGCGCAAGGGCAACTACGAGGAAGCCAGAGACAGCACCACCACGAAGTGATACCATCAAAGCTTCACCAAGACTTCTTCGCGCGGCACTCGCGGTACGAATGTTAGCTCTCACAGCCACGTACATACCAATGTAGCCAGAGACACCAGAGCAGAACGCTCCAATGAGGAAGGCGGCTCCTGTGTGCCAAGCGAGGTTAAACTTATCTGCAGAAGATCCTTGCCCAAGCAGTGCCAGAATAATGGCAACGACAATAGCGGCAACAACTGAAAGAATTGCGATAGTGCGATATTGACGGTTGAGGAAGGCTATTGCGCCAGCGAAAATAGCGTTTGAAACCTTTTGCATTGCAGGCGTACCGGTGTCTTTTCGTAGGACATAACTCGCCAGGTAGACTGCGAAAAGTATCGCAAGGAGTCCTACAACAACGGGAACCCAGATGAAATTACTGTTACTCACGATAGAAAACGCCCTCCTTATGGGCAGGTACAGATAGATGCTAATCAACATTGACCAGCAGAGAACATCGTGATGAAACCACAAAAAAGGTGACTGCTTGCGTGTGGGATGCAATCGCCTTTAGATAGTGGTGCTAAATCGAGATGTAGTGTAACATAGCCGATGTTCAATGACAAGTATTTTTTTCATAACCGCTTCATGGAAGTGGTTATGTTTCGTCGTCGAAACGAGTCTATCTGCCCTGTACAAATTTCACATAATTCCTATTTTACCAGTAAGTAGACCCTGAATACGAGGGAGTAGCGGTACAAGTTGCTTTTTACGTGAAACTAACCCCTCCACAGTTACTGAATGTCCGTCGGCTTCAAGTGGTGTACGTAGTGCTTCAGACACCGCGTGTTCGCCGCCAGAAATGAGCAGGTGACATCGCATGTTGATGATATCAACGATCATAAAGAGGAACGAAGCATAGTTCTGCTCGTGCGCTATACGTTGCATCGTCGAAATGATTTCAGCACTACGCTTTTCGATAGAGGCTGGACTAGCTGTTTCTACAGTGCCAATAGCAATCTTTGCGTCGCCGATTGTGAACTCTTTAAAATCAGACGTAATCAATGCTTCCGCCGACTTCTCACTCAGGTCTGACGCAGCGGTAGCAAAAATCTCTTGCCCAAATTGTTCAATATCCTCGCCAGTGATCGCTGCTAACTCTGCTGCTACGCGTTCATCACGAGGAGTGCAGGTGGGTGAACGAAGAATCAATGTGTCATACAGTAAACCAGCTAATAATAGTCCTGCTACATCACGTGGAATGTCGATGCTTGCCTCATGGTATAGTCCTACGATGATCGTACCAGTGCAACCCACCGGATCGGCACGAAACATAATTGGCTTATTGGTATGTACGTCGGCGATACGATGATGGTCAATAATACCGAGTAGCTCGGCCTCCATAAGTCCATCGACAGCTTGAGATTGCTCGTTGTGATCGACAAGTACCACACGTTTCGGATGCGCGTTCAGTAAATCGGAACGCGAGATATACCCAACAAGCCTGCCATCGTTGTCTACCACAGGGAGTGAGCGGCGACGTGCTAATATGGTTTGTACCTCGCTCATCTGATCCTCTGGATGGCAGAAGTCAAAGGTCGTGCTCATAATATCCTGCGTGCTGATACTCAGGTTGATGAGACGTACTGCGGTAAAGGTGTGATGGCCTGTGCTTATGACCATAACGCCCTGCTTACGTGCTGCTTGTAGTGTTTTCTCAGAGACAAGTAGATCGCCAGTTATAACGAGAGCTGCCGCGCCGCGCTCAATTGCAATGAGTTGTGCATCCTCACGATCCCCGATAACGACAAGACAGCCCGGTTCAACATAGTCCGCCATTGTCTCAGCTTCCATTGCTCCCACGATGACACGATTGCCTAATACGCGACGACCCTCAACAAGCACGCGTCCACGCAGGACACGCACAAGATTGTCGCGCTGTAGTGGAATACGATTCACTACCCGTGGGTCAAGGTCGTTGAAAAAAAGTTTCGCAAAATCTTCGTCACCAATAATGCCATGCACCTTATTGTCGTTGTCTACAACAGGCATGGAGCGGCGATTATGTTCTTGTAGAAGTTGTCCTGCTTCCAAGAGCGGCTGATCAATATGAGCACAGATCACGCCGCGCTTCATAACGTCGCGCACCTGTAAATACACATCATCTCGCGCCTCCGGTGCCTCCACCTGAAAACGGTCAAGCACGAAGCGAATCTCAGGTTTCAAGTCACCATTGCGTGCTGCTATCGCTTGCTCTTCACCTTGCAAGCGTAATAATTTTGCATATGCGTATGCGGATGCAACCGAGTCCATATCAGAATTTTTATGCCCAAGTACATAGATAGGTCGTGCCATCGTATCATCTCCCCTGGCAAAAGTAACAATATCTGCTGTTATCATTCCTATACATGTGGAGCCACTTGACGTGCTTTATAATAACACGTGGCTTCTCTAATAAGAGTAGTATGAATAGTTCTATTAAACACCATACAAAGCTAGTATACAGACGTACCTCTACTTACAACTTTTGATAACGTATCTATCAACGTCTTCTTCTAACAACGAGCAATCCAATTCCGACGCTACCTACAACAGCTACGCATAAAAGAACTATCCCTACAATAAAACCGAACGGTGCTGATTGAAGCGGTTGCGACGCTTGCGATGTAGAGGGTGCCACTGTACTTTGCGCGGATGGGCTAACTACCTTGTCTGATAAGCTGTCGTTTGGTTGCGGTAACTGTACCTCTGGATTGTGTGGAGGATTGCCATCTCCAGCATTGCCCTCATAGGGATTTTTATACACGGTAGCTCGATTAAAAACTATAACGTTTTTGCTTATACTACGTGTGCCAGAAGGGGAGCTTGCCGTAAGTATTACTGTATAGTCACCTGTTTTTGTGTATATATGTGTAACGCTTACACCATTTGCTGTCGCTCCATCCCCAAAATTCCATGTATAGTTAAAAAGGGCGTTACTTCTCTTTGGATCGAGTGACGCTTTTGCATCTAAAGTAACGTTTGTATTTACTTGCGTCAGTCCAATATCACTAATTGCTACAAATGGACGTATTGCTTCGTGTGTTTCACCAAGAATATCGGGCTGGTGAAGCATCCACGTGGTTAACATTCCTGGTAGTGCGAGGGAAAGTGTGAGTGCATGGGCTTTTTGCGAACTACCGTCAGCGAATGTGTTCATAAGTTGAATAGTGTCTTGCGTCTGATCAAAGGGATACGACCATGCAGGTGGCTTATTGTCATAATACGTAGAATTTCCGGCAAACGTCGCGCATGGTAGGCCAGCTAATGTGAATGGAATTTGATCACTGCCACCAAGTGTATCGTCTTCCTGATGGATATTGTTCATCTGTTGAGATGTAAATATTGGTTGTGCAGAGTCTTGATTATTGTTATTATGATAGGTGAGGCCCTGAAAGCCGAGTGCTTGAAATTGTGCAAACGCAGCGACAACTGCTTGTTGCATCAGACTTCGGAAGTGCTTGATGTTATTTTGTTGCGTTTGTGAAAGCTTGCTTTGGGCCGGATAAAGCGAACTATTCTGTAATGGTGACATGTCAATATAGAACGGCAGAAGTGGATTTGTGGCTTGTCCAAGATAGCGCAGTGGATAAGCAATGCCGCTCTGCTCTTCGTTGAACATCGCAACGATGTTCTGTATATCGCCATTTATCGTATTGTTGAGATAATGAAATGAGCCGTACAACCCTTGCTCTTCTGCGTCAAAGATGACGAAACGTAGGGTTCGCGCTGGATAGACGTGGTGACTACGCCAGTAATTACTCATAGCTTGTGCCACACCAAGTTCGATAGCGCAACCACTTGCATCATCATTTGCCGACTGCGTAGAGATTGCCATACCGTCATAGTGACAGCCGATGACGACGACCTGTTCTGGATGGACTCCTCCAGGTACCGTGACCTCAACATTAAAGGCTTTTGCAGTAGCTGGACGATTATGCCAGCCTACAACATCAAACATATCTTGATGAACTTGCGTACCAAAGCCTTGTAAATTGCGTTGCATCTCCTGTGCCCAGTATGCTGCGAACGCATCATGTCCATTTGTGCTACTATCAGCACTATAGCCAGCTTCGCGGTGCTGAAAGTGTGTTGCCATATAAAAAAGCTGATCGTAGATATAGTCAGGATTGACCGCTGGGAAATCTGCAACTTGCTGGGTGTGTGTCGGGGAGGCTATGACTGTTGCAGGAAGGAAGGCACAAAAAAGTAGGAAACATATACAGCATATTCTAGTAGTAATACGGAACATATGCGACATCCTTCCCTTGAGTACACAGCCTCGTGTTCATAGATAGTACCATACTCTATGCTTTTCGACTAGCCCATATTGCCCATATTCATGCAGAGAAAGATACATCATGATACACTATGGCAAAGAATAGGGATAGGGGAAGATCATGCGAAAACTAGAAATATTGATAGAAGAGAGTACACATGGCTCCGTACGACCTGTGGAAATCGTTGCTGATGCACAAGTTGCGGCACTTGTGCCAGCACTAGTCGAAGAATTGCATCTTCCGCAAGTAGACTCTTTTGGCAAAAAGCTTGTGTATATGCTGCGTCACACCTCTAATGGACGTGTTCTAGCTAAGCAATCTACGCTACTCGCATCGGGAGTCATACCAGGAGAACGGCTTGCACTTGACTCCTACACAATGAACGGTTCTGTCGCAGCACTTATGGATACAACACTACCAGCATCCACGCCGGACATTCTCTTTCACTCAGCTACTACTGCGGATGATGAAACCGCTTTACCAGCTGTAGCTCGAACCTCTAAGTTGTTAGAGTCTAAACGGAAAAAGCAGAGTATGACGCGTCGAACATTCCTGGTACTTAGTAGTGTGGCTCTTGGCGTAGGAACTGCGGGACTTGGCTATGCTGCCTTTCGCTCACTCGACAAGAGTACATTGAACACGACGAATACGATAGGCAGGCAACAGACAAACGTGCCCAAAACTTCTATCCCTATGATCTCCACAACCCTTAAGCAAGATATTGTTTTTACTGCCCATCAACAGATTGTACGCGCCGTCTCATGGTCGCCTGATGGTATGACACTGGCAAGTGGCGCTGATGATGCCCGATTGTTACTCTGGGATACAGGCGGTAATGTTCAGCATACCATTGTGCATCCTGCGTCTATACATGCACTTGCATGGTCCCCCGATAGCCAAAAGCTCGTCACAGGTTCAAACAACCAGATTCTTTTCCTCGATGCGCAAGTGGGTACCCAATTGGCTCGCTCGACGCACCGTCATACCGCTGCAATCACGAGTCTTGCATGGACGGGACAAAATCAGCAACCCCAGGTTGTTTCCGGTGCTATGGATACACACGCAATCGCGTGGAATACAACAACTTATCGTGCACAGACAGTATTCCAACGTCATAATACGCCAATTGAAAGCGTCTCGTGGGCATCAGATGGACAAACAGTTGCATCATCGTCTCAAGGTGGAGCTATTCGTGTCTGGAATGCTGCAAGTGGACAAGAGGTGCACGCCTTCTATCTTGATGCAAAGGTTCCGATGCGTGTGCTCGCGTTTTCGCCTGTGGAAACAACGCTTGCGGTTGGTGGTGATGATGGAATCGTGCGCTTATGGAATGGACAAGTGTGTCAACAGCAAATGGTGGTGAATGGAGTGCAACAGTGTGTTGACACGCCACAACGGATACAGGTATCGCATACTGCTATCCGTTCGCTTGCATGGTCGCCTACTGGAAAGTTTCTTGCCGTTGGTAGTAGCGATGGTATTCTCTCGCTCTGGCAGCCCGCACAAAGTCAGAAACCATTGCTAACCATGATCATAGAACAGAATATGCCGGTACATAGCATCGCATGGGCACCGAAAAGTAATCAACTAGCTGTTTCAGCAGGGAATAAGATTACGCTTTGGAGTCTTGTTTAATAGGAAACATTTGGATGCAGGGCCATGATTCATTACGCCCTGATTCGACTTGTTATGCGCGACCAGGGCATAATGATGCAGGAATTCCACGGACGCCCACAAGGGGCTACCCTACTATTCAACAGCGTGTTCTGCACGCATGAGGGTCGTATAACAGGGTAGCCCCTTGTGGGCGTCCGTGGGTCTCATTACCACGTTATTTGGTTCATGTGCATAATTATAGCCTCTACAGCGCTTCTTCCACGAAGTGAACCAGCGTTTCCATATCATCTCGTGCTCGTTCGGAGATAGGGTTGTTGTAGTGTGGTACGGCTGCTAATGCCTTGTGAGCCACTGTACATTGTTGTGCAAGAAAATCGCGGCAGTATGCTTTTGTGTGAGTTCGTGCAAAGATAGCAAGAACATCTTCTACTTGTTCTGATGTAAGTGATTCCTGTTTAGTGTATAGCTCACGCAAAAAGGCTTGGTCGTGTGCTGATGCATGCTCTAATGCGTGTAAGATGGGAAGACTTTTCTTACGACGATAGACATCGCCTGCCGATGTCTTGCCTAGCTCTGCTGCCGTTGCCCATATGCCGAGAATATCGTCACGGACCTGAAACGCGACTCCCATCGCCCCGCCAAATCTTCGTAGGCTTTCAACGGTTTCCTGATCGTGTGTTCCCAGGAGTCCGCCCATTTCTGCTGCGCATGCCATCAGTGCGCCTGTCTTTTTCTGAATCATGTCCACATACATTGCGACCGAAATATCTAGGCGTTGCTCAAAGCTAATATCAAGGTATTGACCCTCAGAAAGTACAAGGCATGCACGGTCAAGAGCGGCACCAAGACGAGCTGCGATCAATCCTTCTACGCCTTCGTCAAGCACGCCCCACAATGTCAGGCGCGAAAGCGCAAACATGCCATCACCTGTATTGAGAGCTTGTGGAATGCCCCACTGCTTCCATAATGTTGTGCGATGACGCCGTTCGGCATCGCCATCTTCGATATCGTCGTGAATGAGGGTGAAGTTATGTGTCAGTTCAACGGCCGCTGCTGCCGGTAATGCACGGCGTAAGTATACATCATCGTCATTTGTAGCCAGCCCCCAGGCTCCTGATGCTTCATATGCGAGGAGCAAGAGCGTTGGGCGTAGCAACTTCCCAGGATTACTTTGTATGGGATGAAGTTGTGTGTCTACCCAGCCAAGATGATAGTGCATCTGTCCATAAAATGCTTGTAAAGCGTTGGTTTCCGTCCGTCCGTCTTCGGCTTTGTAGACTGCACTGCGCAAAGCCTGCGTAATTGTCGAATTATGACGAAGCAGCGTAGATTGTATGGTTGGTGATAATGTCATGTGTATTAACAATGAGACGACGTGAAAGATGACAAACGCATTACTACAAGGGCAGCATGCCTACCGCTAAAACACAAATTTAGCACACGAAACGTCTCTTACCCCTTTCTCTGTTCTGTAATAGAGATGCTGAAACTTAGCGATGAAGGTAAAAAAAGATAGTAACAAGTACTGTTCCCACAGCAACTGCGATACGTGCCAATCCTTTGATGCCACCAGCACGATATGTTGGCGCGCACAAATCGCAATAACGGTTCGTATACTGGTAACGGTGTCCACGTAATCCTTCGCGTGTGATTACGACATCTTCAACCTTACGTTGTGTATGTAGTTCATCGCATACATGACGCCCACATCCTTGGCAGGTGAACTGGTCAACAAAGTGTGAGGTCTTCGAGAGCGACCACTGATCCGGGTATACCTGCGTTCCACACACATAACAAACCTGCGTTTGCGACATTTTCATCTGTTTTTCAGCGCATGGCGAGTGTTGTTGCTTGGGAAAATGGTCCTGACAAAAGCCATGATGACAGTCAGGACAGCGTCCTAGTGCTTCCTCACTGCACTCATGGCAGCGACGTGTTGTATTGACAGGAGGGGTAAGACGTTTCATTTCAGTCGTGTTTTGCATAGTCGTAATGTCCCCATTTCATAGAATGATAAGTGCGTAGAAATAAAAGATAGTAGGAAAACATTTCTTATTGCTAGTATAGCATGACGTGTTGTCATGAGACAACGCAGGCGGTATGATAACAGGAAGATTTAGAAGTCAAGCGTGTGCATGACAGGGCTTGCCCCTGTCATGGCAACTTACGCACTGTATTTGCAAGAGAGGTCAATTCATGTCTACCCTCTTACCGCCAACAATCTGGTCTAAACACCGTCTCGAATGGGGCAAACATACACACATTATGGGTATCATAAATGTTACCCCCGACTCTTTTTCTGGCGATGGACTCAGGCAAGATGAGTCGCTAGGGGATGCATTTGTACAACGTGCAGTCACACAAGCGCAAACATTTGTAGCAGAAGGGGCAACACTGATTGATGTTGGCGGCGAGTCAACACGTCCAAACGCGCCCGTTGTTATTTCAGCAGAACAAGAACTCGCTCGTGTACTTCCAGTTATTCAAGCCTTGCATGCAACACTACCCGAAACTGTGATGATCTCAATCGACACTTATAAAGCAGAGGTTGCAGCACAAGCACTTACTGCCGGTGCCTGTATCATCAACGATATTTGGGGACTACGCCAGGACCCTCAAATGGCGATGGTGGCGAAAGAGTATGGCGTTCCCGTTGTGCTTATGGCAAATATGCGTGGCACCGTAAAACACGATATCGTGAGTGATGTGATTCGCTATCTTGCTCATGGTATTGACATGGCACTTGCAGCAGGAATAGCATGGGAACATCTGATCGTTGATCCTGGCATTGGTTTTGGAACGACGCCAGAAGAAAATTTGACACTCTTGCGTCGGCTTGGAGAATTGCGTGCGTTAGGGCGTCCAATTCTACTGGGCGTCTCGCGTAAATCGACTATTGGGCGTGTGCTTGGTGGCTTGCCTGCTTCTGATAGGCTAGAGGGAACGGCTGCAAGTGTAGCTTTAGGGATAGCACAGGGAGCGGATATTGTACGTGTTCATGATGTGCGTGAAATGAAGCGCGTCGTCACCATGAGCGATGCCATTGTACGTGGCACATTTACGTTAGCGCAGGATTGGCAATAGCAACGTGTCTTTAATCAAAAAATGGAAAGAACAGGATCACTATGAATTATCAAGAAGCTCTTGCATATATTTACAGCTTTAGTGATTTCGAACGTGGTTCCTCGTTCACACGTGACCGCAACGAAAACCAACTACGTGAGCAAGCTCTGCTCGAATTGCTCGGTAATCCTCATCAGCACTACACAAGTACGCTCATCGCTGGTACAAAAGGGAAGGGGTCAACGGCAACCTTCATAGAACGTGTTTTGCGACAGGCAGGTGTGCGTACTGGTCTCTACACACAACCAGACCTTCACACATTCCGTGAGCGAACACGTGTAAATGGGCGTTTGATCAGTGAAGAGGAACTAGCGGCCCTTGTACCAGAGATACGTGCAAGTGTAGAACAGGTACAGGCGCGGCAAGAATTTGGTCCGTTTATTACCTATGAAGTTGCGACTGCGCTCACCTTTCTCTATTTTGATCAGCAGCACGTCGATCATGCAGTTGTCGAAGTTGGCATTGGTGGACGGCTTGATGCCACCAATATCCTCAATCAACTTGTTTCTGTAATCACATCTATCAGCTATGACCACATGCAAATCCTTGGCGACACGCTCACGAAAATCGCCACGGAAAAAGCTGGTATCATCAAGCCACACGGTCTGCTTGTCACCTCTGCACAAGCACCAGAAGCCTTGCGTGCTATCGCCTCTGTTGTGCAGCAACGTCAGGCACATATGGTACGTGTTGGGTCATATGACAATGATCCTGCACAGGCTGATGTTGAAGCTGGCAATATTCCTTCGTTGACCTATCGTTACAGGCTAGAGGAACGTAGTGAGGCACGGCAACGTTTTACTATTTTGGCTCCTGACCGACTCTACACCGGACTGGAAATTCCGCTCGCTGGTCAGCATCAACTGGAAAATGCAACCGCCGCTCTCGCAACCCTTGACTTGCTGCGTGAACATGGCCTAACGTGGGATGAGAATGCGTTGCGTGAAGGATTGCGCGATGCGCATTGGTCAGCCCGTATGGAAGTTGTTAGCTCTCAGCCAACGATTGTCGTGGATGGTGCTCATAACGCAGACTCAATACAAAAGTTGCTTACTGCATTGCATGATACATTTACAGCACGTAGGTTGCTCTTCGTATTTAGTCCTAATCAAGATAAAGACCTTGTAGGTATGGTGCGTGCATTAGCCGATATAGATGTCGTCGTGCTAACGCGCATGAAAAATCCTCGTGCCACATCTATCGAGCAACTTGAAAATCTTTTTGCTGAATATGCACCTCATGTTGCTGTGTATCGTGAGCAAGAAAGCGATAAGGCAATGGATCGTGCCCTGAGTTTGGCGCAATCTGATGATCTAATTTGTGCTACAGGTTCGCTCTATCTTGCCGCAGAAGCATTACGCTGGGCTGCAAAGCATGGTAACAAAGACGTGGCAAAGACAATTGAGGGCGTTGACCATGAGTAAAATATTCTGAACCAGCTTTGTAACAAATGCATCTTTTAAGCAGAGTTTTTCGTGACAATGGTAACATATTCTTTAAAAAAAGTAGATTAGAGGATAGCGTCAAGGAGAAAAACAGATGAGTAATCAAGAGTATCCGCCTGATCCTCGTTCTCAGGGTTATCAGCAACCAAACCAGCCTTACCAACAACCAGCATACGACCCTGTGAATAACTCTGTCAGATCGTCTGAAGCAGGTGGTGCCTATTCACAGAGTCAGCAAGAAAGCTATGTAGACCCGATGGGCAACCGTGTTGAGAATCGTCAGGAGGTGTACGAAGATAAAAACCTGAGTCGAGCTAACACGCGTTATTGGATCACAACGATCACCTACTTTATACTGGGCGTCTTGGAAGTAATCTTAGCGTTGCGACTCCTCTTCCGACTCTTAGGAGCGAATCAGGATAATGGTTTTATCACGTTTCTCTATAGTCTAAGTCATGTGTTTGTGGGTGCTTTTAACGGCATTTTCAATGATCAGACTATTGGTAGCCGTGGTGTATTTGAGGTTTCAACTGTGATTGCTATGCTTGTCTACGCTTTAATCGCGTGGGGCATAGTGTCGCTTGGTAGAGTCGCTTTTGCGCCTATAGTTTCGGGAAGACAGAGTATTACAACAACACGCCGTGGTCGCTACTAAAAAACAAAAACGCTCTCGTCATACTATAACAAATAAGCGTTGTATTGCATAGATACCTGAATTGGAAATGATGTATAATTCATAAAAGCAGCACAGCAACAAAGCTGTGTAATGATTCTATGTCTTTCCACTTCACCGAGGAGGTACACCCAATGCAAGGCTTAATGATGGATTATCCTCTGACGCTTCAGCATGCGTTCAACCGTGCTACACGTCTGTTTGGGCGAAAAGAGATTGTGACACAGACGGTAGGTGAGCCACATCGCTACACCTACCGTGAATGGGGCAAGCGTACAGCGCAACTTGCCAATGCTCTTGCGAAAAATGGTGTGCAGTCAGGCGAACGTATTGCCACCTTTGCCTGGAACAACTATCGTCACCTGGAACTGTATTTCGCAGTTCCTTGTATGGGTGCGGTTTTGCATACGCTCAATATTCGCTTGTTTGCTGAACAATTGGTGTACATCGTCAATAATGCCGAGGACAAAATTATTTTTGTCGATGGCGATCTCGTACCTCTCTTAGAAAGTCTCTCCGATCAACTGCCAACTGTGAAACTGTACGTCATCATGGGGGATGCTCCTCAAAGCGCGGGCAAACTACAACCTTCCGTTGACTATGAAGCGTTTATTGGTGAGCAGCCAACAACATATGAGTGGCCTCAGTTGGACGAAAATGCCGCTGCTGCTATGTGTTACACCTCTGGTACAACTGGCAATCCAAAGGGTGTTGTCTATAGCCACCGCTCAATTACACTACACTCAATGGCGTTGGGAATGGCTGATAACAAAGGGCTGAGTGAGCGTGATACTCTTCTGCCCATTGTACCAATGTTTCATGCGAACGCCTGGGGTCAACCCCACGCAGGCATTATGCTCGGCTCAAAGATTGTCTTACCTGCACGTTTTATGGACCCTGGACGCATCGCAAAGCTCATGGTGCAAGAAAACGTCACGGTTGCCGCTGGTGTGCCAACAATCTGGATTGGTCTACTTTCACTGCTCGAAAAAGAACCTATGGAGTTTCCAGCATTGCGCGCTATCTATTGTGGTGGCTCTGCTGTGCCAAAAGCCTTAATCGAGGGCCTGTATCGTCAGAAAATCAATATTGTACAGGCATGGGGGATGACCGAGACTTCGCCACTTGCCTCTGTTTCCAAATTGCGCTCTTACCAGGACGACTTACCACTGGAAGAGCAATTCCGTATCAAAGCCAAACAGGGAACAACTGTGCCAGGTGTAGATTTCCGTGTGGTTGATATGGAGACAGGGAAAGAAGTCCCTTGGGATAATGAAACCTTTGGAGAATTGCAGGTACGCGGTCCGTGGGTTGCGAGAGCGTACTACAAAGACGAACTAGCGTCGGCAAAATTTGCGGATGGCTGGTTTGGTACAGGTGACGTTGCTGTTGTCGATGAAGATGGAATGCTTCAACTCGTCGATCGTACAAAAGACCTTGTAAAGTCCGGCGGCGAGTGGATATCCTCCGTCGAACTGGAAGGCTTAATTATGGGTCATCCGAAAGTCTTGGAGGCATGTGTTGTTGGTATTCCAGACGCACGCTGGTCCGAGCGTCCACTCGCCTGTGTTGTTGCTAAGCCCGATTACGTAGGCCAGGTCACAAGAGAAGAGATACTCGACTTTCTGCGGCCCCAGGTTGCCAAGTGGTGGCTTCCCGATGATGTCGTCTTCATCGACGCTGTACCCAAAACCAGCGTCGGCAAATTCGACAAAAAGGTGCTGCGTAGCAAGTACGAAGCACATAGCAGCGTGAAGCCGAGTTAAGGTAGTAAGTTTCTATGCATCCACAAGCTCCACTTGTGGATGCATAGAAACTT
>CAZZVE010000115.1:0-15119 GCA_964657325.1 uncultured Ktedonobacterales bacterium | reverse complement strand
TAAGGACTAGATGGGAAAGCCCCTGTCATGTGGTGTTAAGTTGATAAGAAGAATTTCATGATTAACAAAGATTACATTCTTCGCATGGCGGAGAAATTTGGGCGAGCACTGGCAATTATTCTTCACTTACGAGAATACAACAAGCACGAAGAGGCACTGATTTATGCCGATGATATGCTGCTCCAAATGACAGGGCTTACCTCAAGCTTCATCAATTCCGTTTCTGACGAAATGCTCATACAAGCAATCTCTCCACTAGGCATGCTCAACGTAGATAAATGCCTATGGATTGCTGTATTACTCAAAGCTGAGGGTGAGATATATCAAGAGGTTGGTAATAGCAACGAAAGTTATTATCGCTATCTTAAATCGTTAGGTCTGTACTTGCTCGCTCTTTCACATGAAGCAACTGTGCAAGACACCACCATGTACAACGATATAGAAGAGCTACTTAACAAACTTGAAGATTATGAGTTACCACTTAGCATGAAAGAAAAGCTTTTTCCCTACTATGAGCAAATTGGAAAATATGATACAGCGGAAAATATACTTTTCGAGATTATAGAGGCAGATACAGTAGATCACACGTTTTTTGAGCATGGAACGGCTTTTTATAGACGCCTACGTGCAAAAAATGATGCTGATTTGCTCCAAGGTAATTTTTCAAGAGAAGAGGTCGAGGAGGGATTAGCCCAACTCGAAGCGCAAGCACACTAGACAAGTAACCACGTCATATATTACACTTACTTAATACTCGCTTAACAATAAGCGAATAGATTAAAAAGTAGGTGGTTTCGGTGGCTACATCAACACAGAAAGTTTTTTTACCCAGGAGAGGTTCAAACGTGTCATCGGTACAATCAACGCAAGTTGCTCGTTCTACAGTTACTGATTCGTGGCGGTGGATGTGGCCCGATATTCTGATGCGCATTCTTCCAATGGGAGCCGTTCCCTTTCTCTATATTGCCTTTTTGCACCTTCCTCTATCGTTTTTAGGCTTAACCCTACACGATGTACCACAACAACTCATAATAGGACTTGTTGTAGGAACTGCAATGGCTGCATTTGCCGCAACGTACCGCATGCTTATTGTTGGGCCATGGTTTCGCTGGCCCACGCTCAATGACCACTTGTTTCAAGGTGTTTTCTACTTACTTATCAATGGACCAGTCGAAGAGCTTTTCTTTCGTGGCTTTATGTTAGCAGCTATAACTCAGTGGACAGGGCAACTCTGGTTGGGGTGGTTGGTAAGTACAGCAGCGTACACGCTATATCATCGTCTTGGCAAATGGAGCTGGCGTAGTGTTGGTGGTGTAGGGCTTGCTAGCCTTGTGTTTAGCCTCGTCTATCTCGCGCAACCAAATCCACGTTCTCTACTAGCCGTTATCATTATTCACGGCTTCACAACAAGCGGCTTTCTTAGTTGGGGCGACGAAGTATTGTATCGCAGGTGGAAATATCGACAATCTCGACTAGGATAAGAGTCCAAAGGGCTATACAATCCGCATTCTTTTGGGTCATTTGTGCGTTCTTTAGAGAGAAGATACAAATTATGTATCTTCTCTCTAACTATTTTCCTACATCGTTACCTTAGCAGTACCAATTCGTCTTGCCATTGAGATACAATATAGCAAGAAGTATCTACCAAATAACATATACTTTCTTTTTATAGTTTTCGGAGGTCTATTTCTTTGAAAATCGTTGTTACCGGAGGAGCGGGTTTTATTGGCTCCAACTTATGTGCACGGTTGATTGACGAAGGGCATACTGTTCTTTGCGTCGATAACCTGCTTACTGGCTCTACTCAAAATATTGAAGCACTGCGCAATCATCCACAATTCACATTTATTCAACATGATGTCACTCAGCCATTTCCTTTTGAGGCTGATGCAATCTTTCATATGGCAAGCCCTGCAAGTCCTATTGGCTACATGGATCATCCTATAGAAACGATTCTGGTCAATAGTCAGGGAACATATCAAATGCTAGAGGCAGCCAAAAGCCAGCATGCGATGTTTCTTATTTCCTCTACCTCAGAAATCTATGGTGATCCATTAGTTCATCCACAAACCGAAGACTATTGGGGAAACGTGAACCCAATTGGTCCACGTGCATGCTATGACGAAAGCAAACGTCTTGGCGAAACATTGACAATGGAATATTATCGCCAATTTCAGGTAAATGCGCGTATCGTGCGTATCTTTAACACCTACGGTCCTAACAGTCAAGTAAACGATGGGCGCATGATTCCTAACTTCATCACTCAAGCTCTCAAGAACGAGCCACTTACAATTTATGGCGATGGGAAGAAGACACGCAGCATTTGTTATGTCAGTGATCTGGTCGATGGCCTCATTCGTGCCATGTTCCAACCAGAGACTGCAGGTGAAGTGTTTAATCTAGGCAATCCTGAAGAACATACAGTGCTTGAATTTGCGCAAACCATTATCCGCCTTTGTGAGGCATCCTCACCTATTGTTTACGAGTCGAGCCGCATTGACGATCCCGAACGCCGCCGTCCTAATATAGAGAAAGCACAGAATACGTTAGGCTGGTATGTGGACGTTCCTATGGAAGATGGACTCCGGCGCACGATTGAGTGGTTTCGGAGTCACACAACTCATCTTTCATCAGTCTCCTAGCGGTTCTGCATGAGATTAAAATTTAGAGATAGAGATGCATACGTATGTATAACCCTACTATAAATCAGATAGGGCAAGCTGTTTCACGTCGATCACGTGCTACAGAAATTCTCGCTAGTATACGTGGACAGGTCACACTCGCAAACAGTGTTGGCTTACTTGGAAGTGTCTTTGCGCTTTTTTGCCTACTTCTACTTCCAAGCTCTTCCTACTGGAATATCCGTCTTCCCCTTTACCTGATCCTTGTTCTATGGACACTGTTACGTCCCCGTGTGGCCCTCTATCTTCTACCAATTGCTATACCCTGGGGATCACTTGATACCATCACATTCAGTTCACTTAATGCTAACAGTGCAGACATTCTTGTTATACTGCTTATCATAAGCTGGCTGGGTAGCTTCGTACTACGTTCACAAGGATTACAAAAAGTTGGGCCATTGGATATGGAGAAAGCACCTCTACCACGCTATCTTATAATAGCGGCGGTAGCACTCCTCTTCGCAATGGTCATTTCTACTGTAGCAGCACAAAGTGTTACAGCAAGCATAAAAGAGCTTATTAAGTGGATTGAGTTCCTGGCGGTGCTATTGCTAGGGGCAAAGTATTTACGCACGCGCAAGCAGATATGGATACTAGTTGTAGTTATGTTGCTTGCTGGTGTTTCACAAGCATTCTATGGATATGCACAAAACTTTCTTAACCTAGGACCACAATCATTTATTCGTGATGGTGGACTACGTGTCTATGGGACGTTTAACCAGCCCAATCCTTACGCAGGATACATCAACATGTCATTGCCCATCGCGCTTTCGCTGATGTTGTTAGGGCGTAACTGGGCGACACGTATTCTAGCAGGAATAGTGGCAGTCTTGCTAGGAGCGGCTGAATATCTCACGAAATCAAATGGCGGTGAGATAGCAATCACAGTTGCTATCCTCTTCGTTTTTATTGTTGGATTTCCACAGCTTCGCAAACTAGCTGCTATCGCGGGGGTTGGCCTACTAGTTCTAATTGCAGCCCTTCTTGCAGGAGTAATTCCTCAACGCCTTACACGACCAATATTGAGTAAGCTTGGGCTGGTTGCTATTTCGTTTACGTCTCCTAGCGCGCAAGACTATTCAACGGCAGAACGCCTTGCTCACTGGATAGCTGGCATCAACATGTTCCTGGATCATCCTTTTACTGGCGTTGGTATTGGAAATTACGGACCTGCCTACGCTCCCTATCACGTCACTATCTTCGTCAACTCGCTAGATCATGCCCACAACTACTATATCAACATCTCAGCAGAGACAGGGATTATTGGCTTTACAACCTTTGCACTTTTCTTAATAGCAATGTTTATTGCAGGAGGCCGTGCATACAGAGCTATTAGTAAAAAATATATGCAATTAAAAGCAGAGCGAGCCATTCCAAAAGTAGGGGTATCCAGCTTAGCAATGCTACAGGCATCAAACATACTGGGCATTTTTACCAATGATCGAGCACTAGCGATAGGGCTGCTCGCTGCCTTAGTAAGTGTCTGCGTTCACAATCTCGTGGACAATCTCTATGTGCATGGAATGACTATTCTTTTCGCATTATTACTCGTTGCTCTTGTTCGTCTTGCAGGCATACATTCAGAGATGGATAGCAATGGGAGACATGTTTGATGCAAGAAGACACGCTCAATACTCCTATAGCAGATGCAGGAAATCAGCACATTGAAATAATAGATCAAAAACAAGAAGCACGTTTGCAACAGGAAGAGAATGAGATTACCAGAGAGCAGTTGTCACTACGTTCACGACTTCTCAATTGGCGTACTATTGTACCACTAGTTGTTGTTATTGGCCTTCTTGTCTATCTTGCACAGAAAGCACATATTGATCCCAAACAAACATGGGCAACACTTAAACAAGCGAATCTGCTCTTCTTCCTGGTAGCATTTCTCATCTATTATGCATCGTTTCCACTTAGAGCGTTACGCTGGCGCATTCTTTTGCAAAATGTGGGTTTTACGAAAGAGAATGGAATACACCTGCCTCCGTTCTGGAAGATTGTAGAAATTGTCTATATTTCCTTCTTCGCCAACTCGATTGTGCCCGCCAAATTAGGTGATCTTTATCGCGCCTACCTTCTGCGACAAGAGATAAAAGTCTCTGTATCGCGAGGAGTTGGCACGGTTTTAGCAGAGCGACTCCTGGATTTAATTGTGCTCCTGCTGCTCTTCATTCCTGCTATTATTATTAGCCTGCATGAAAACCTACCCTCACAGTTACGTTTAGCATTGGAAATCACATTAGGTGCTGTCGTCCTTGGTATAGCAGCCCTTTTCGTGCTGCGACAGGCGCGTGAGCCTATCGCCAAGCTCGTTCCTCTACGCTTTAGAGGCCAATACTATCATCTACAAGAAGGTATGCTTGGTTCGTTTCGTCGTCTTCCTTTGTTAACAAGTCTTACTATAGGAGTATGGATTTGTGAGGCATTGCGCTTCTTTTTCGTCGCTCTATCGTTGAGCTTAATTCCTGGCAACTTTGTACATATTCTTGCGGCAAGTGTTTTTATTGGATTAGGCGAAGCACTGTTAACAGTAGTTCCAGCGACAGGCGGTGGTGTTGGACTCGTCGAAGGTGGCATGGTAGCAATGATTGCCTTATTTTATCAAGGTGCAGATGTTGCCAACCATACCGCCGCTGCAATTGTGTTGGACCGCATTATTAGTCTTGTTAGCTTGCTTGTTATCGGCTTCGTCGTCTTTACTCTCGCCTTTGGCCGAAAAGCTGTACGAGAAACACGGGCCAAGTCGGAGGCACAGGGCTTGACTCGTACCTAAAGCTACACTATAATTTTTGCGCATGGATAACAAAACCAAGAGATTTACCTCTTTTTGATCTCAAAAACAGCCCGTAAGGGACACTCCCAGGCGTCAGAAGCGAGGGTTTATGATATGTCAGAACATTCTCAAATAGAACTTTATGTCACTGTCGGAAACGATCAGCAGAATGCCTCTATTGAGGCGTTACTATCTTCTGCTCCCGTGGATGCTGTTGTGGCCCAAACGTTGCAAGCAGTACATGTTACTCAACCAGTCATGCTCACGTTGCTGATTACTAATGACGAAGGCATCCGCGATATGAATAAACAATATCGTGAGCAAGACAAGCCGACCGATGTGCTCTCGTTTCCACTGCTAGATGTGCCGCTTGCACAGGCTCCACCAGAACAATTATGGATGCCCCCAGAAGATCAGGATGTAGCACCAACAAAGCCGCAGGTACCGGCATTTGTTACACCACCAGACGCGATAACGAACCTTGGTGATGTTATTATGTCGTGGCCTACGCTTGCACAACAAGCAACAGATGCAGGTCACACGCCTGTCTATGAATTACTCTATCTTCTGTCGCACGGCGTGCTACATCTTGTGGGATATGATGACCAAAGTGAAGCTGGCTATCAAGCGATGGTGGGTATTCAACAGGCGGTCTTGCGAGCGGTGGGGCAAAAGGCGTAAGCGGGATGAGTCAACCTCCACCACCAATAGTCCACTCATCAAAGAGTGAGTGGGCTAAATTTATTGCAGGCTTTGGCTATGCCTTTCATGGACTATGGTACGCTCTTCGCACTCAGCGTAATGCTCGTGTACATATTGCAGTTGCAATACTTGCTATTCTCGTTAGCATTTTCTTTCATATCTCTGCGGTTGAGTTCGCTATGATTTTTGTGGCTATCACAGGCGTATTTGTCGCGGAAATGTTCAACACTGTAATAGAGATTTGTGTTGATCTAGCCTCTCCTACCTATCATCCACTCGCAAAAATCGCAAAAGACGTTGCGGCAGGAGCAGTTTTGCTCAACGCTATGCTTTCAGTAGTTATCGGCCTCTTTGTACTTGGCCCTCATGTATGGACTTTTCTTGTTCAGTATCTCTGAGACTTAAATCTGTAGGGACCAATTCATTGCGTCCTTCTTAGCAATTGATCGCCGCGAAGGACGCAATGAATTGGTCCCTACAAATACCTTTAACGTTAGCCGTTTACCACTGTACCACCGTTTGGATGGAGAATTTGACCGGCGTAATAGGAACCATCATCAGATGCAAGGAATACATATGATGGTGCAAGTTCATCGGGTTGTCCAGCACGCTGCATTGGCACATCTTTGCCAAATTGTTTCACCTGCTCTTGTGGCATCGTTTGCTGAATCAATGGCGTCCAGATTGGTCCAGGAGCAACACCATTTACGCGAATGCCTTTTTCAACCAGTGACTGAGAAAGTGAACGCGTAAAGGCAACAATTGCTCCCTTTGTCGAGGAGTAATCAAGCAAGCTAGGTGCTCCTTGATACGCCGTGACGGATGTCGTGTTAATAATTGCGCTACCACTACTCAGATATTTCAATGCTGCTTTCACCATGAAAAACATCGAAAAGATATTGGTGCGAAATGTGCGTTCAAGTTGTTCCGCACTAATCTGCTCGATGCTTTCCTGTGTATGTTGCTCAGCGGCATTGTTTACCAGGATATTCAATGCTCCGAGTGTACTTACCGTTTGTTCCACCGCTTGCTGACAAAAGTTCTCATCTCCTACATCCCCTGCAATCGTGAGACATTTTCGGCCCTGTGCCTCTATTTGCTGTTTGACCTGCTGTGCGTCCTCATGTGCGTTGAGATACACTACGGCAACGTCTGCGCCCTCTTTCGCAAAAGCAACGGCGACAGCGTGACCAATACCACTATCAGCACCTGTTATAAGTGCGACTTTTCCCTGAAGCTTGCCACTCCCACGATATGCTTCAGCACTCGCTTGAGAGGGACGTTGTAAGTCTAATTCCTGTACTATTGATTGCTGAGCTTGAGGTTCCTGAGAGGAACGTGAACTTGATTGATCCTGTGTCATACTTTCTTCCTTCTTTTCCACAAATACGTACTTATGCGTCCTGCACAAAGTAGCCTTCTCGCTAAGTACCACGTCTCAAGATGGTTAATGGTTGACACCGAAATACGCCAAATAAGATAGAAATGGTTTAAGCTTTACACAGACATCCACTGCTTGAGTAGATCAAGTTGTTGCAGATTTGCTATGCGTCTCTTCCTCATTTGTTCTATCTTGTTTGAGTAGTTCTTGTTCATCCTCATGAGCAACCATACGACGTTTCCGGTAGCTCATCGTCACAAGCACGAGTAGCACCGCAAGCAATGCGGCGATACCAATAATAATACTTCCAGTCATAAGTAAAGTTGTACTCGTATCCATCCATATACCTATCTTCTATGAAATAGCGTCCTTATTGTATACGTTCTTTGTATGCCACTAAGTGGCACTTGTCTTCTTTACGCATTTCCTGCTCAAAAGTGCTATCATCTCTGTAGAGTATATGGAAATGTTCTTCCATCTTACATCTTTTTAGGAAGCAGAAACAAACACGCTATGGCTACCACCACATCAACAACAATTCCTCCTGGTCCCAAAGGAGAGCCATTTATTGGCAATGCACGCGAGTTCGTACTAGAGCCTTTGGCATACTTGCAACGGTGTGCTCAAGAATATGGTTCTATTATGCAAATCCGTTTGGGCACAACACCACTTTACATGCTTAGTCATCCAGATCATATCGAACATGTCCTGGTAACACACAACGATAGATATAAGAAGTCTCGATTTACTCAGCGTCGGAAAAGTCTGTTTGGCAACGGCCTCCTCTTTAGTGAAGGGGATCTATGGCTTCGTCAACGTCGTCTGATGCAACCAACATTTCATCATAAACGCGTCGCCTCATACGGCACCGCGATGGTGCAACTCTCACAACAAATGGCGGCGAGTTGGCATGACGGTGAAACGCTCAATGTTCATGACGCAATGATGCAGTTGTCGCTTGAAATTGTCCTCAAAACGCTTTTTGATACCGAGTTAGCGGACGATGCGCAAAAAATTGGTCGTGTGCTTGATATCCTGATAGATCAAGTAAGCGCGGCGGCCGTACGCCCAATTCAGTTTCCCGATTGGTTGCCCACTTCTGGCAATCGACAATATAATGCTGCCCTCAAAGAACTTGATGCGATTATTCAGCAAATTATCAGCGAGCATCGACGACGCGACGTAGATACTGGCGACTTACTTTCCATGCTGCTTCGTGTACAGGATGAAGATGGCAGTCGGATGACGGATAAGCAACTGCGCGATGAGGTCGTCAATCTCTATATCGCAGGACATGAAACAGTTGCTTTAACATTAGCATACTCATGGCTACTATTAGCTGAGAATCCCGATGTTGAGGCGAAGTTGCATGAGGAACTTGAGCGCGTACTTGCAGGGCGAGCACCATCAATGGAAGATTTACAGAGCCTTCCCTACACGGAACAGGTGGTGACAGAAGCGATGCGGCTCTATCCTCCAGTTTGGGGTATCTTCCGTGATTGCAAAGTCGCGGACGAAATTGGTGGCTATCCTATTACCCCTGGTACAGTGGTGTTACTCTCGCCGTGGGTGGTTCATCATGACGCACAGTACTACGTAGAGCCAGAAGCATTCCGACCAGAACGTTGGGACAAAGCGTCAAAGCAACCAATTCCACGCTATGCCTATTTTCCCTTTGGTGGTGGACAGCGCCTCTGCATCGGCAATGTCTTCGCGATGGTAGAGGCACGCCTTGTCTTTGCTACTTTAGCACAAAAGTGGAGTTTCACCCGCGCGTCACAAGAACCGCTCGAACTTGTACCCACAATCACAATCCGTCCCAAAAATGGTATTCATCTCGTCGCACATACACGCTCTTAGGTGTATGGCAAGAAAAGCTTCCTGAAGAAAGAAAAGGGAATGCATCGAGAAAATTTCTCAATGCATTCCCTTTTCTTTGGAAAGCAAACTATCTCACACGCTCGACGTATTTTCCGGTACGTGTGTCGATGCGCACTTTGTCACCCGGATTGACGAACAGTGGAACGTTGACTATCGCGCCTGATTCCAGAGTAGCAGGCTTGGTCACGTTGTTCGCGGTATCACCCCGTACACCAGGTTCGGCACTTTCGACTTTGAGTTCCAAGAAGTTTGGCAGTTCAACGGCGATAATCTTGTCGTCGTCAACAAGCATCTCTACCTCGTCTTGCTCTTTGAGAAACTTGATTGCATCGCCCAGCATTTCTTTTGGAATGGGTTGCTGATCGTAGGTCTCCGTGTTCATGAAGACATATTCATCACCGTCAACATACAGGAATTGCCAGTTCTGATGCTCGACACGTACCTCGTCGATGTCTTCACCCGCACGGAAACGCTGCTCAATGACACGTCCGTTTTTGAGGTTCTTCAAGTTCGTGCGGACGAACGCACGCCAGTTTCCGGGACTTACGTGATGAAATTCAGTGATCGTGTACAATTCACCATTGTATCGTATAAC
Source organism: uncultured Ktedonobacterales bacterium (assembly GCA_964657325.1). Lineage (GTDB taxonomy): Bacteria > Chloroflexota > Ktedonobacteria > Ktedonobacterales > Ktedonobacteraceae > JBBQVS01. Next base: position 5,103 of record CAZZVE010000115.1, on the reverse strand, counting down.
CATGCCGTTACGAAAATCGGCAGTTGTTGCGCTACCCAAGGGAGTAGTCTCCTTTCACCTATACAAAATGTCTATCTACTTACTATAACACGTTTGTTTTGCTTACAATTTCATCAAAGATGACGTTATGTCTCGTTTTATGGTGCTTTTTCGGCGACGAAGATACTAGCAGGTTGTCCAAGAACGACAAACACCACTTTTTTCGTCACACGCCAACCAGCATCGCGTAAAGTCATTTCCCACAGCCGATCATCACTCGTGAGCGTTACTAGTACTCCATCTTTAGGAAGTACACGACTGAACTCTTTTATAAGTGCGGTATATAAGCTCGTGTTTTCCTGAGGCGTACCAATCTGTTTTCCAAAGGGTAAATTGGAAATGATACGCGTGACACTAGCATCATCAAGCGGCAATGACCGAGCATCCCACTCGGACCACGTAGCTTTGACATGTGCAGCTCGAGCATTACGGGTCGCCATAGCAACAGCTTCTTCACGAATGTCGCCACCCATCGCACTCTTAAAAGGAGCCATTAATGCTCGTTCGATCACTACAGTGCCAGCACCACAGAGAGGGTCGAGCACAACATCATCAGGTGTGGGACGCGCTAACCACGCCATAGACGCCGCAACAGTTGGGCGTAGCGAAGCTGGCAAGTGCTCCCTTTTGTACGTCCGATGGCGCATGGAAGCATCGCTCACGCGTAGTCCTACCAGAGCTTCGCTACCACCGACCCAAATCCAAAACTCGATATCAGCATCATCATTAACAAGACGCATACCACGCGGCATGATGCGCCGAAGCGCATCACTGACCGCTTGACCAGCATCATTTCGTCGAAAATCGTGTGTGCCAACCATCTGACTCACAACACGCCATGTCTTTGGCTGTATGGCTTTATGAGCGCGACGCCACACGGAAAGCGTTGCGTTCATGTCTTCTATATTCAACATAGCACTATGAAACACACGCACAGCATCACGCCCACGTCCCAGTCCTGTGATATGTTTAATCGTGATAAAGATATCTTCGGTGGTACGTAGTTGTAATAAATCATCAGGAGGCGTGGCAGTGCGAAAAAGAGCGATGCCACGTGCAAACTTGACCAGTTCCGCATCTGGCATCTTCGCACGAATCTCGCTAAATGCCAGCGTCTCTAATCCCGGCATCGTCATGGCATAAAAAGAACGTAACATCCTACTACTTCTCTCGCACCCCTCATGATAGAGAAGGCAAGATAACATGAAAATGAGCGCACAATCCACCTATCATGTGGAAAGGCGCACAAGTACAATACTCTATTAACTACTAGTGTATCATGTCCAGGCAAGTCTTAACGAGGAACTTACTACACCTGTCTTCTTTCATCTGTAGAATCATCTCTGGTTTACCGTGGAGCTAATTTACTGATTTCTTATGCCGCCTTCAATCGCTTGACGCGTATCTACGACCCAGGGACCGTCAGCATTTAGCTCGATCTCAAGAACATCATCTGGATAGGCTATCATATCGCGCTCACCGTCGAAAGCCAACGTTACAGGACGATTGAGCCGCAATAAAATACGCTCACCGACGACAATCTCACGTATAGCTTGCACATTGATGTTCGCAAATAACCCAGGACCGATGGCAGCACGAACAGTTTTACCGTCCATGCCAAAGCGTAGATGTAACCCTAACGGACTACGAGAATCTAATGGATGAACCATGCCACCGATTGCGGATAGACCAATACTCTCCGGCTGAGCACGCGTGAGAAACAACTCGTTCAGCTTGCCCACATCCCAGATAGCACGGGAACCAATGACGCTATCAGTTGAGATAGCGAGATCGACAAGCGCGAGATCAACAGGTTCTCCCTGCTTATAGAGGACTAAGACTTTGGAATGCCAGCATGCAATCTCACGCGCGACCACACCTTTAGCAACCAGACCAGCCGCAAGACCAGCTGTGGTACCTTCCTGAAATTCAGGAAAGACGTTGTTTGTTCCTGTCGAAATAGGCAATAAAGGAACGTGGCTACGGCAGCCCTTGAAAACAGCACGGTTCGTTCCATCGCCACCAAGCGTAATAATACACGTAGCTCCCTGTGCAACCATCATATCAGCAGCGCGTGTAGAGTCTTCTTGCCGTGTCGTGATATCCATCGCAAGTGTTTCAGCCTGTAACGTTGTCTCCTCTAAGCCCTCTAAGGCTTTATAGCCAATATTGAGTGGCTCAGGCATAAACAATACACGCTCAACGCCAGCCGCCTCTACTCCGCGTAGCAAACGACGTACAATGGCGATCTTTTCTTGATCTGAGACGACCCATCCCTGTGCAACAATGCGTCGAATATCCTTGCCACTTGATGGATTAGCGATAATACCAACCGTTATCATATGCGAACTATGCCAGCATTTTTGCTAGCACCTCTGTATCTTCAGCGAACTTTGCTAAGCGCTTCTTTTTCAGGTTCTCACGTAGTATCCAGGTGATGTCTACATCATTCCAGGAAGCGCACTCACGCATTAAGGCGAACCCTTGCTCAGGAAGTGCCGCAGTCACGACACTTACGGTATACCCAAGTGTGCGACGCAACGTGCGTAAGTCCTCTGTTTTACGATCTAGCTTAGGGGCATTTCGCAAACGCTCAAGCACGATACGTTGTAAGGTGAATGCCGCCTCTAATATATCTTGATTGTATAAAAGAGGTGGTTCCGCAACGGCGGCAATGGCAGCTCTTTGTTGCAGGTAGTTGCCATCTGTAGCAAGCCTCATAAGCCGAAGCAGTGTATCATGAGGAACCGTGTTGAGCAGATGCTGAAACGCAAGAGCAACTCCTTCACGTACACGCCATTGTGCGCTGGTCGCGTAGTGCTCAAGCATCTCATAGCTTTCTTCACGCCAAGGAGCATAAGCTGCGGCACACGTTCCAAAAGCGATAATGCCACAAAGCATCACAAATTCTTCAGGGGTATTGCTCGCTATCTTCTTGCGATCACCATTCGTAAACTGAGTAATCAGTGTACGAACATTTTCGTGGTATTTGGGGACAGAAGAGGCAAGGAGTGCTCCGACATCGTTTGCTAACTCCAGGTTTGCACGCGGCCCTGGCAAACGACTATGATCACGTAGGTAAAACTCCAGAGGGCGCGAATTACCAGTTAAAGCCCTTTCCACCAGAGATAAGAGAGTGTCATGCACGTCAACACATCCTTGCATCAAAAATAACTAGAGGGACGGCAATCATTAAGACAGTAAGTACATCACTGTCTTACTGCAACGTCTACAATTCTATCACATGTAAACCTTTATTTCAGACAGTCCAACTGAAAGAACAATATCCGCTTTATCATGCAAGAAAGCATATCACATTTTTGCTGTTTTGCCCTACCCAGCTTTTTGTAACGCACGACTCCAACTCGCAAGCAAAGCGAGGAAAAGCAAGCAGGCCAGAAAGGCCAGGATAGTTGGGCGAGCACCAGCTTCCTGCAAGAGAAAACCGGCCAAAACGTAGCCTAATGGCGGAGTAGAGAGCGCGAGCAACCGATAAGCACTGTTGACGCGGCCTTGAAGTTCATCGGGAATGAGTGCTGCACGATAACTAAACTGGGCGATATCATAGATCGGATCAACCAGCGAAAGCAATGTAGTAATCATCAGGAGTGCTGCAAAGCTCGTTGAAAACAAGTAGAAGGACCAGAACAGGGCAAAGAGCCAGCAGGAGCCAATGATCAGGCGACGTAGCTGTAAGTGGCGCAATAAACGTTCACTCAATAGTGAACCTGCGATATAGCCCAGACTGGCAACTGAGAAAATCAAACCAATTGCTACAGTTGTAGTGGCCTGTTGGCGAGCTAGCACCAGAACGATTAGTGCGCTCGTGTCAGGAAAGACCAGGTTGATCAGCCCAGTGAAGAGTGCCAGCAAGCGCAGGAAAGGCTGGTGCCAGAGCCAGACAAGGCCGACACGGATTTCTGTAAGGAGTGAGTGCCGTTGCTCAGGTTGGCGTTCTTGCTGGAAGCGTGTTTTGATACAAGCAAGCGAAAGGGCCGAGCAGAGGTAAGAGAGGGCATCCACAACAAAGGGCAAGAACGAGCGAAGACCGTAGAGTACTGTGCCAAGAGTGGGACCAATCAGCTTAGTCATGCCTCCTGTCAAGGCGTTTTGCGCCGTGGCTTTAGGCAATTGGTCGGATGATACAACTCGTGGGAGGCTAGCTGCCTCTGCTAGATCAAAAAAGACATACAACGTGCCCTCAATCAAGGCGTTGATATCTAATTGAAGTAGGGTGAGATGCCCAAGTGCTAGAGCCAACGGAATGCTCACTAAGCTCACAGCACGTCCAAGATCACAGAGAAGCATCACACGCCTGCGATCCCAACGATCCACCAGTGCTCCTGCTGGCAGGCCAAAAAGAAAGTAGGGTAGCAGACGTAACGCTCCCGCGAGACCTGCTTGGAATGGTGAGTTGGTCAGAGCCAGTACAAGCAAAGGAAAGGCCACTTGTGAAATATTTGTACCAAGTGATGAGATTGTCTGACCACTCCATAGGAGCAAGTAATCTCGACTGTGCCATAGCGATGACGATTGTTTAGATGGTTGTCTGTCGTTTCGCATGCACAGAAAAACCTCTCTTTGTCTTTTTGAAGATGATGAAGACGAACAAAGGAAGACCTGACGAGCAAGGATACGACGACAATCGAGAGAGCAGAAGGCATCAACACGCATCGAAAGATCATCCAGTAGAGGATGATTAGGGAGCATATATTGGCGCTTTTTCTCTGCCGTGTAAGCACTACGCCAGGCTTACGCGGCGATTACTGGAGTATAATGTTTCATAATTCTCTGCTCAGTTATATGTTGTAAACTAGAAGTGCTACTTCCAAGATAAACACCTATCTTGTTAAAGCATGCCTCTCATTATACACTGTGGATGGGTCAGGTGAGCGGCTCATCAAAGGGGTAAAGACCGGAGAAAGTGCTACATTCGATGGTAGAGAAATAATTAACGGAGTAATAGGAGATAGAATATGTCAGACATCGCTGGAAAAGTTGTTGTTATTACGGGCGCAAGCAGCGGAATTGGCGAGGCGACTGCGCTTCTGCTCGCTGAGCGCG
>CAZZVE010000114.1:6386-15160 GCA_964657325.1 uncultured Ktedonobacterales bacterium | reverse complement strand
CATACACCACGGATGCCCACCAGGGGCTACCCTACTATACACGACACGCGTAGCGTGCATAAGAGTATAGTAGGGTAGCCCCTGATGGGCATCCGTGGTGTATGTATAGAATATTCTTCGTATTTGAACAGTCTTGCCCCTTGTAGGTGTCCGTCGTACTTGAAGAGAATTTGTTAATCTCCCTCTTAGTCTGATAGACTAGTAGCACAAAGAGTTATGTACAGCAGAAAGAGGGAACTGACATCGTGGAGTATTCGCAAGAAGAGCTTATCGAAAATATGAATAGTAACCGCACAGAGTCAATTTGGAACATTCTCGACATTGAGCTTGTAGAAGCGCAAAAAGACCGCGTGGTAGCGACAATGCCAATTGGACCCCAACACAGGCAGCAGATAGGCTATTTACATGGTGGTGTTTCCGTGGTACTCGCGGAGTCGCTCGCCTCATTTGGGAGTGTGCTGAACATTGATGCGGACAAGCAGACGGCTTTCGGCTTGGAAATCAATGCCAACCACTTGCGTCCGAAACGTGAAGGCATATTAACTGGAATTGCCACTCCCATTGCTCGTGGACGTACCACACATGTCTGGGATATTCGCATCACCGATGAGCAAGACAAACTCGTCTGCATTTCGCGCTGTACCATCGCCATCGTAGACCGTCCGCCCGACAATGGTAATCCGCTTGTGAAGCCAATACAGAGTGCTGAGTGAGAGCAGTAGAACGAGTAGGAGGACTTTCATGTCGTCCTACTTATTGTATATGTTGTCTAGGCTGCTGAGATATTAAGTACTTCACGTACAATCTCTTCATTTGAGGCTATGGTTATCTGACGAAAAAGTAGTGTGAGCATATCAGGCTTGTTAATTTGCTTCACCTGTCTCTTCTCAATTATCAAATCTTTATTGTAAGTCTTTCACTACAGCCGCTAGATTCTCATAGACATGCTCAGGTGTGAATGGTGACGTTTCCAGGTCTTTGCGACTATCTTTGCCAGAGAGGACGAGCAAGGTATGAGTCTTTGCAGCTAAGCCGCCAGCGATATCGGTATCGAGACCATCGCCGATCATGACTGTTTCGTCTGGTTGACTGTTGAGGGTACGCATAGCTTCTTGCAAAAGTGTGGGTTGAGGCTTGCCAACGACCTCAGGCTTGGTGCTGCTAGCGGCTTCAATAGCAGCTACCATCGCACCGCAACCTGGAATGATATCACCTTCGATAGGGAGTAGAGGGTCACGATTGATAGCAATAAAGGCAGCACCACCACGTATCGCAGTCACTGCTCCTGTAAGCTTCTTATAGTCGAATGTGCGGTCAAGGCCAACAAGGACGGCTTCGGCAAGATGGCTTGCGGGAGACGCGGGATCGGCGGGTACCTTCGCTGGCTGTTGTTCTTGCTCGAACACATGTAGGTCGTAGGACCTGACAATATCTAGTAGAGGTTGCTCACCTACAACATAGATTGTTCTATTAGGGAAGCGACGTGCAATATTTTTGACCGCCGCTTGAGCCGCGCCAAGCACATGTGATGCATTGGTATTAATACCGAGACGCGCGAGCTTGGCGATGACCTGTACCTCGCTAGCGAACGAGTTGTTGGTGAGGAAGAGATACTTCTTTTGCGTACCGTCTAGCCATGCAATAAATTCTTTCGCGCCAGGGAGCAGGGTTTCACCACGATAGACAACGCCATCGAGGTCGATGAGATAGGTCGTGTATGATGGTAGCATGAATTTTAGTCTCTCAGGAGTTGTTCGCGGATGGCGACAATCTCGCGTCGTAGGGCGGGATTGAGGTTGACATCGCGTTCTATCTTTTCACAAGCGTGTAATACTGTGCTGTGGTCGCGTCCACCGAAGAGTTGTCCGATTTCCAGCAATGAAGCCTGTGTTTCTTGACGCATAAGGTACATCGCTATCTGGCGTGGCGTCACGATATGTTTATCGCGCTGTTTGCCGCACATCGCGTCCAGCGAGATGTGATAATATTCCGCAACCGCTTCGGCGATCTGTTTACTTGTCAGACGTGACTCACGTGCGTCGTTGCCTAATGAGGACATAGCAGCACGGGCAACATCCATTGTCAAATCGGTACGATGCAATTGTTGATATGCCATGAGACGATTCAGACAACCCTCAAGTTCACGAATGTTTGTTTGCACACGACCCGCGATATACGCAATAATGTCGTCGGGGACACGATAGCGTAACAGGTCCGCCTTGACGCGCAGAATAGCCATACGCGTTTCCAGGTCTGGTGGCTGAATGTCAGCGATCAAACCCCACTCGAAGCGCGAACGAAGTCGCTCTTCCAGGCTGACAATGGCCTTTGGCGGTCGATCACTACAAATCACAATCTGCTTGCTCATTTCATGCAAACTATTGAATGTATGGAAAAACTCTTCCTCCGTCGATTCTTTACCTGCGATAAACTGGATATCGTCTACCAGCAAAATATCGACCGAGCGATACTTGGCGCGAAACTCTTCAGTGGTGCGATAGCGAATGGCGTTGACGATCTCATTGGTAAATTGTTCTGATGAGACGTAGAGCACCGCCAAGCCTGTATGCACGCCTTGATGACCAATTGCGTGCAGCAAGTGTGTCTTGCCCAAGCCTACGCCGCCATACAAGAAGAGGGGATTGTATGACTCACCAGGAGCCTCGGCAACCGCAAGCGAGGCGGCATGAGCGAGACGGTTGCTGTTGCCGACAATAAAAGCATCAAAGGTATAACGCGGATTTAGGCGATTATGCATCAGGATATTCGCCCTCTGCTCGTTATCCCACTCCTCTAACGAATCGGTTGAGTTTGTGCGCATGTAGCGAAGCTCTGGCTGTATTGGTGCCGCCGAGCTAGGTTTGGCATCGTAGTAGGCATAGTTACTTTGTTCGTAGTCTGCCAATGATGCATTGTTCTCAAATGCATCTGTTCTAAACTCTTGCTCTCTGGTATGTTCCTCATCGTGTTGTGCTACTGTCACCGTCATAATCGTAACGTGCTGTCCCGTCACCTCCATCAGAATGTCTTCGAGAGAGCGACGCCAGCGTGTATTAATGACATCACGTGCGAGATCGTTGGGGACTTGCAGCACAAAGTATGCTCCAGGCTCCTGTGAGTCAGCGTCGATATCGTCGGTTGTGGCATTTTGCATTGTGGAAAGATGTGCTTCTTGTAGCCATGCTTTTGAAGCTGCATCAACGGGCGTTTCTTCCAGACGTTCGAGCGTATCTTGCCAAATAGTAGCAGTGTTCACGAGCATTTCTCCCGCAACTAAACTTGATCGCCAGCAACAACAGCGACGCACTCAATTTCGACGAGTGCTTTGCGTGGCAACTCGACAACCGCAATAGTTGAACGTGCAGGCTTCGTTTCTTGAAAAAATTCTGCATAGACCGTATTCATGGCTTGAAAGTCACTCATGCTTGTGAGAAAAACGGTTGTTTTCACCACATTATTGAGGGCGGTTCCAGCACTTTCCAGGACCGCTTGCAAGTTTTGAAAGACACGGCGCGTTTGTGTTTGTACATCATCTCCAACAAGTTGACCGCTCGCCGGGTCAAGCGCGACCTGACCGGAGGTATACACGAAGTTGCCATAGCGGATTGCCTGATTATAGGGACCGATAGCAGCAGGTGCTTGTGAGGTATTGATGGCAGTAATGAATGATGTCGAATTATATTCCATAAAGCATTTCCAATTAAGAAGGTCTACAAGAGGCAAAAAAGCCTTGTTCACAATAAAGAAAGTATAGAAGAGACGAGTTATGACGAGTATGGGCGGCGTCCTAATGGCGGTACTTGGCTCTTGCCGTCTGCGCTCATCTGATATCCTCTGGAATATGGTCTTGCAGGTTGCGCTACCTGATTGCCACGTGCAAGTTCACGAGCACAATTGCGTAGTGCCTGTTGCATCTCGATAGCAGAATCAAAGCGGTCCTCTGGCTCTTTTTCCAATACGCGTAGCACGAGTTGTTCCAGGATAGGTGGAATGGCAGGATTGCGGGCGCGTAGTGATGGCGGATTTGCAGATGCATGTTGCATAGCGATAGAGACAGCTGTTGGACCAACAAAGGGTGGCTGTCCGGTTAGCATTTCAAACATGACCACGCCTAGTGAATACAGGTCAGAAGACGCAGTAAGGGTTTCGCCACGCGCTTGTTCAGGCGAAAGATAATCGGCAGTACCAAGTACAATACCACTGTTAGTCAAGCCTGCATCTTCCGCGACGCGCACGATACCAAAGTCTGTCAGTTTCACCAGTACGCCACGATCAATGATACCGCTGGATGGGCCACCATTGAGGACAAGCATGATATTTTGAGGTTTGATATCACGATGAATGAAGCCACGTGCATGAGCAACCTGTAAGACGGAGCACACCTGTTCCGCGATCTCTATAGCCTCACGCGCCTGGAGATTGCGCCGTTGCCCAACGAGTTGCTTTAATGTCGGGCCTGGAATGTACTCCATGACCAGAAAGTAGTGCCCAGCTTCCTCTACGAAATCATAAATGGTGACGGCATTGGGATGCGCAAGTGCGGCGGCGGCGCGAGCTTCGCGGCGGAAGCGTTCGACTGCGCGTGTGTCATTCTTGTCCAGGGAGCGCAATACTTTGATTGCCACGATCCGCTCGACGCGATTATCCCAGGTTTTGTAGACGCTCGCCATACCACCTGTCGCAATATGTTCGCGTATCTCATACCTGCCTGCAATAGGTTTGTCTCCGAATTGATTCAACGTTCCACCTCAAACAACCTGGGTAGTGTAATGACATATCGTGTCAGTCGCTAGTATACCATTAATGTATTATGGCGTCCAGAACGGGCGCGAATCTCCGTCGATACCACCAGAAGTTAGTTGCACAGGGCTGCCCTGTATCTTGTACGTGTCTGTCTCACTATTAGATGCGACTGTAGCAAGCCAGATATTATATTCGTTATTTGTATAGCTCAGATAGGCTATTTGTTTTCCATCTGGCGACCATACAGGCTGACTAATAAACTGTTGTGTTAGTAAAAGCGATGACCGCTTATAGGGTGCTAATGCCTCCTGTTCAGCCGTCGGATTGTTCGGGCTGCTCGTCACATCCTGCTGTGGGAGTGGCATGACGTACAGGCTCATCTGACCATTGCTTTCACGCCGTATATACGCGAGAGAATTGCCATCGGGCGCGAAGGCCGGTTGTATATTCTGTACCGTCGTATCGTTCGGTGTGAGCGCAACCGATGGGTCAAAGCCTGAGCCTTCGGTGCCAGGGCTATATTTGCCAGGGTTGTTGGCAATCGCATTGGCGTTTTCCAGGTACACCTGAATGACTTGTTTTGTGCCTGTCTTGTCATAAGTATAATGAGTATACACAATCTGATCTGGATGCCCTGGTCGGTATGTTGCATCACGATTGCCGCCATCACCATAATCGGCATACGCCACATCCTGTGGTTTGCTCGTTGGATTGCTCAATGGGACCGCGAACACCTGTAAGTCAAGCATGGGTGCATCTTGTCCTGTCGCGCTATACCAATTCTCTTTCTCAAGATCACTCAAAAAGAGTATTTTTGTGCTATCCGCCGACCACATTGGTTGGGCATACCAGTAGTATGTATTTTTAATAAACGCGCCATCCTGGTAAAATTTACCCTGCCCACTACGTAGAAGAGTCCAGGTGCCTCCCTGTACTGGTTTGTAGACGAGGTTGGAGTAGTCTTTGTAACGTATAACGGCGGCAATCCACTTGCCATTTGGCGAAATAGCGGGGTCGCGGAAATCATTGTTCGTCGTGATCTGTTGTACTTCACGTTTGCCATTCAACGAGAAAAGTGTACGCCCTTGCGTAAAATAGAGAGTACCTTTAAAGAGAAAAGAGTCCTGGTTGATACCGATACTATGTTTCGTGTCAGTATGGACCGTCTTGAAATTGCCAGTGTTGCTCCCACCTTCGCTATTGCCTCCAAGACCCAGGCAGCCCTGTAACCCAAAGGCCACGAGGAGCAGCAAGAGATACCAGGCAGATATACGTCGCTGCTGTGTCATGATATGTTTCCTTTATTGCTTCATCCTGTAGCGGTAAGGGCAGCACTTCATTGCGCCCACGGACGAGCGAAGCAATGTCCGTTCCCTAAGCAGCTATCGGATGCATCGTTATATGCTGTTTTTTATAAAGATTTAGGCAAGAAGTTTGTAAAAGAAAATAGTAGCATCTAAAGAACCCGTAGCACCACGAGCATAAGAGGGAATGACACCAGCTTCAATATAGCCTAACTTTCTGTAAAGCTGTTCCGCAACATCTCCATGTCGCGTATCCAGAACGAGTAGTGTTCGTTCACGCTCTTGTGCGACTTTTTCGATTGCCTGCATTAAAAGCTTTCCAATACCTTGCTTGCGCTGACTCTGTAACACAAACAACTTCTGAACTTCCGCTCGATGTCTCGCGTTAGGTTTGGTTGCTAGCTCTAACTGCACTGAGCCTACGATGTGCTCTGCGTTACGAGCAACCATGAGAACGCATATCTGTTGCGCAACCTTATCCAGAACCGAGTTCCAATATGCGCTGCTTTCCTCTCCACTAAGTGGAGGAAGAAAGCCGACAGAGGCTCCACTTGCTACACTATCTATGAGAAGGGTATTGAGTTCGGAAAGAACTGCATGCCCTTGTTCAGTGGTTAGTATGTCAACTGAAATAGAAGATGTGTTGTTCATAGATGCTCTGCCCTTGCTATGCTAACAACGTATGTGCTGCTTTCTTTCATAATACCATACGTATATAAATGCACATGAACTTAGGTCTGCATCTACTGGGGGAAACTGGTGAAAATGCAGGGAGACCACAAGGACTCCCTGCTTCACTTTTTATAATTATAGGGTCTTAATTTGTCTGGATGTGTTGCATAGAATGTGGTATATCCGCAAGAGAGACACGTAAGAGCATCAATAGTAGAACCGCCCGAATCTACTAAAAAGCCATACTCGCTATATGATTGTACAGAGGTTTGATCTCGCTGTTTGGGTATTGCTTGTTGTACTTGACAAAGGTACGCTCACCACCACATTCAGGACATGGTTTTGGGGTAGGTAGTTGTGTTTGCTCATTCATCTGTTTTTCTCTATTCCTCATTCGGTATGAGGTTGCCAGGTTGTGCTGCATAGAGAGTTGTATAGCCGCAGTTAATACAAGAAACGGTCGCTACTTCAGATTTGTTTGACTGACCTGAGAACAGTCCTCCTAACCCTATCACTCGCTTTGGTTGTCTCAGTTGTAATTCATTCTGTTCCATTCCTACGAGAGGATTAATATCGAGAGTGGTTCTAACACGTTGTCCTCCACATTCAGGACAAGCTTTGAGCGATGATTGTGTTTTGTTGTGCATATGTTTCCTCATTTTCTATGTTGTCTTACTACATAGTAAGACGCTGAAAAAGAGACATTCCCCAATACAAAAATTATTTAACCTTCGCTTAGTCTATGCTTTACATAATGCTAAGTATCACTTAACTGTGCGCTAATCAGGGGGTGCTAGCCTTGTATTGGGACATATCTTACACTCATATCCCTTATGGATGAGAGAAACAAAGGCACTCCTTATATGCGCATAGCTATTATTACTGAAAACTTTCTGCCTAAGCTGGATGGCGTCACACGTACACTTGCAAAGCTGCTGGAACATCTCCAATTGACTGGACACGAGGTAATGCTGCTGGGACCCGATAGCGGAATGGAGGAGTATGCAGGAGCGAAAATTGTCGGTACGGCTGGTCTGCCGTTTCCATTCTATCCCGAATTAAAGTTTAACTTCTTCCGTCCGTTATTTATGCGGAAGCTGGACGAGTTTCGACCCGATATCATTCACCTCGTCGATCCTGTTATCCTGGGGGCAACCGGCTTAGCGGCTGCCCGTTTCTTCAATGTTCCACTCGTGTCGTCATATCATACCAATCTCGCTGCTTATTGTGAACACTTTGGCTTTTCGTTACTTACTCGTCCTATGTGGTCCTATAATCGTTTTGTGCATAGTCAATGCTCGTTGACCTTTTGTCCTTCGCCATCGACCGCCGCTATGTTACGGCTAGAGGGCTTTGAGCATCTGCGTATCTGGCCTCGTGGTGTCGATACAACTATCTTTAAGCCAGAACGCAGAAGTTCTGCACTGAGAGCCTCCTGGCTTGGAGAAAAGGATAGCAAAAAGACAGTTCTACTCTACGTGGGGCGTGTGTCCTGGGAGAAAAACTTGCGCTTGCTTGTCCAGGCATATCGGAGTATGAATCATAGCAATACGCATCTTGTCGTTGTTGGCGAGGGTCCCGCATCACTTGAGATGCAGCAAGAACTAGCAGGTCTGCCTGTCACTTTCACAGGCTATCTTGCGGGAGAAGCACTTGCTACTGCCTACGCCTCGTCCGACGTGTTTGCTTTCCCTTCGCGTACCGAAACCTTTGGACAAGTAGTGCTGGAAGCGATGGCATCTGGTCTGCCCATTGTGGGACTGATCGCTGAAGGCGTCTGTGATCTCGTCGAAAATGAACGGACAGGTTTACTTATCGCAGATTCTCATATACAAGAAGACGCGCAAATAGTTGAGTACCGCAAAGCACTCGAAAGCCTTATTCAGGATACACAAAAGCGGCAAAAAATGAGGAATGCCGCACTTATCGAGGCACAGCAACGTTCATGGTATGAGGCGATGGAGTGTCTTGTACGTGGTTATCAAGAGGTTGTGGAGTCAACGCGTCCACTGATCGCAGCTTAATTTTCTTTTCGTATAACAAAAGCGGAGAGGT
>CAZZVE010000114.1:0-6376 GCA_964657325.1 uncultured Ktedonobacterales bacterium | reverse complement strand
CTCATATACAGAACTTCTCCGCTTTTGTTATTATTTCTTTTCTTCTTGGCGTGTCTGGATAAATGAAAGGATCAGTGATCCAACAAGTGTGCCGAGCAACACGATTTCCATTGTGCTAAATGTACGTTTTTTCTTTTCCATTGTATATTCTCCTGATATAGGGGTCTAATTCATTATAGATGTTTATCTTACCCTATTTTAGCTTAATCCACAACTCTTTACCAGGATAGTAGTTTCGGACCCGATGGTAGTGCTTCATGAGCCATGAATAGAAGAGACTCACATGCTTCATACGTAACAAGCGTCCCGTGTAGAAGAGTACAGCGTGAACATTGGGTTGCGATGCCTCAGTAATAAGTTGCTGTGGCGTGAGATAGCCTGTATCAACGCGAACATTTGAGGTATCAACGAGTTGTGGGTCGGTACTACGGTTAGCTCGTGCTGTCAAGAATTGCGCATCTGTCACAACGAGTTGATTAGGTTGAGTCACACTTTGCAAGTCTCGTTCTACATTCACGTCCCACGTTGTAACAGAAATATCCTGACTTTTCTTGAGTTCGCTTTTGTAATACTGTTGTATTGTTGTTCCTTGCACAAAATTTAACAATACAAGTAGAAGGAGCGTGACAGTCGTTGCGCCAAGAGAGAGCAAGGGCACCCGCGAGGGGACGCCCCTCCCATAGACGGAGTTACTTCTTACTCCATCTCGCTGTATGGAAGGGGCGTCCCCTCGTGGGTGCCCTTGACCCCATTGTGTCTTTAAGTTAATGCTGAGAGGGCTAATACCCATGACGTTCAGTGCAATTAGTGGTGGTGTCAAGGCCACAAGGTGATGTGGAAAAAGCGGTACTTGTTGCCAGAGTAGGAAAGTCGTTGCTACAAACCATGCAAGCAGTGGAAGGACGCGCCAATCACGCCGTATCAATGCGACGATAGTGCCATAAAGAGCCGCTAGCGCGAGCAGAGAAGTTAGAGCCTGCTGTAGTTGTAGAAAATTTCCTGCTTGTGTGCTCTTATAGGTAATGCCAGCCGCGGTGTGAAAGGTGATAACGCCCAATATCATCTGATGCAACGAGGATACAAAGGGGAGTATAAGTGCAGCACTCACAAGCAGAAAAAATGCCACACCTATCAGCAGAGAGCGTGAAGCTAGAAGACGTGTTTTCGGCTCACGTCGGGCAACGCGCCAGATATGTGCAAGAAAGAGCAGACCGATAGGGACTAGTGTTGCCACACCAAAAAGCTTGCAGAAAATATTTAATGAAAGCGTTGTACCAGCAAGCGCGCCATAGCACATACCCAATATGCCATCGGGATGTTCCCACCAGAGATAGGCGGCACCAACCGCAAGTAGCGCGAAGGCGACAAAGGGTGCTTCGGCTTGCAATGTTTGCGATTGTTGCAAATACAATGGGTCTATTAGCAGTAATAGCAGGGCGGCAAGTCCCCCAAGACGCCCGCTTAACGCGATGCCGAGAAGAAACGTGCCGAGGAAACCGAGTAGTGAGACAAGCGCGATGCCGAGGCGCGCAGACCAGAGTGTTTGCCCAAAGAGCATATAGGTAGGGAAGATAGAGAGCAAAAAGAACGGCGGCTGTGAATAGAATATGTTTTGATAGAGATGATAGCCGCTACCCATTGCACGTAATGACTGCCAGTAGACACCTTCATCATAGCCATCTCGGTCAAATGGTAATCCCAGGTCACGCAGACGCATCCACACCCCGATACCCAAAAAAAGTAGTGCCACAAGCGACACCAGAACATTTTGTAAAACGACATTGGAGCGTTTGCGGAGCGTTTTTTGCTCGTTCGTGCTATTTGTGGTGACTATACTCGCTGACATACAAATGTATCTCTTTTTATTGCCTAATGTTAAATATTTCAACAATATATGGAAATATCGGTAGGGGTAGCAGTTCATTGCGCCCAAAGATGGGTTAGGTTGGGATCGCGTCGGGCAAAGGCGTTGTTGCTGACGCGTTACCCCTCCGCAACCCCCATTTTTGGGCGCAATGAATTGCTGCCCCTACCGAACAATTCCTACATCGTGTAAGGTTCATTCCCACCTGCATAGGGATTGTTCGTGTGCTCATCAGAAGGTAGCTGAGTGTTCATGCCTTCAAAATTGAGCGGTGCGGACTCAACACGTGGCGCGGGTAATGCACCATTACTGTGCCCATTGGACAATACGTAACCATTGCCGTTATGCTCGTTGCCATTGTTACTGATTTCCAGCAGTGGCGCGAAGTCGCTGAACACAGTCTTGACGACACGACGCGCATCCGCCTCGTCGATAAGCTGTTTGATCTCGTCGGCGATCAATTCTTCACGCTCGATCAGTGCTTCAGCAACCGCCATCACGGCTTCGTTATGTTCCTGGAATAGCTTTTTCACGGCTTTGAACTGTGATTGCAGTAATGCCTCGGTACGCTCGGCAATTCCTGGTAAACTGAGTGGGCTTGCTCCTGTAAGACCGCCCCCGAACGCGAGATACGAGGTGATTGTGCCATCCATACCATAGGCACCGATGTAGTTCGCGGCAAGTTGTGTCGCGCCCGCGAAGTCGGCAGTGACACCATTCAGGTTGACATTGAGGAAGAGTTCTTCAGCCGCGCGCGATGCTAACGAAACTTGTATACGAGCTAGCACATCTTCTTTGCTCATCGTGACGATGGTCTCTTTTTGACGCCATGCCGCGAATGCTGCCGCTCCTTCGAGATCGCCATGCATATGCAGAGTGACGAAGGCCGGGAAGAAGCGATCCATCAGGTAGTAACAGGCGACGGTATGACCGGCCTCGTGATAGGCAAGACGACGACGCTCAATCGGTGTGAGTTCGCTCAATTGACGTAGACCGTATTCGTGTACATCCTGTGCCTCGATCAGGTCCTTGTAGCTGATTTTGTCGCGTCCCTCGAAGTGCGCGATAATCACAGCCTCATTGACGACGTGCTTAATAGCGACAGGCGTGTAGTTGACCAAACGTTGTGAGAGTGCTGCAACAGAGATTTTCGAGTCGGCTTGTACTTTACTCAGATAGTACTCGATAACCTCTGGACGATACTTGTCGGTCGGGGCGGCAACATTGATTTTGCGGTCAAAGCGGCCCGGACGTAAGAGTGCGGCGTCAAGTGACTCAGGAATGTTTGTCGCGCCAACCGTCAGAACTGGATCGTTCTGCACGCGGCTATGATAGAGGCCAAGTGTGCGAAGGACCTTTTTGAACCAGCCAGTCTCGATATTTGGTGGGTCCATCTGCATCAGCAGTTCGTTGAGTCCACCCGTTCCTGCTCCACCCATCATGCCCATCAAGCCACCACCAGCACCCATGCCACCACCTTGCCCATTACGCGAGCCGCCAATGGCGTCAATCTCGTCGAGGAAAACAATACAGCCACCATACTCACGTGCAAGGCGACGTGCTTTGCCGTATAAACGTTTAATCATCAGCACGTCCATGCCAAGAAACATGGCTTTGAAACTTGCAGCACTCGCATAAGCAAATGGAACGCCTGCTTCTGTGCTCATGCATTGCGCAAGATAACTTTTACCTGTACCAGGATCGCCAGAGAGGAGTAGACCACGTACCGGATGTCCACCAATTTCGCGGAACTCCTTGACGCCCTGTACCAGCGTTACAATACGGCGTGCCGCTTCAAGTACCTCTGGATTGCCTTTGTAGTCATCAAATGTGACGCCTGTCTCTCCTGGCATCACCCAGTAGAGTCGAGGGCGGCCCAGGAACCAGAATAGGGCAACAAATTGGATAACAATGTAACACACCGCTAAGCCAAGCTGAAGCGCACCCGCTAGAATAACAGCCGGATTGAGGTTGCCAATTGTGCGACCCCCTACAAAGAACCAGACGACGAGGACCACGATGAGAATCCAGAACCAGCGCAATTTGAGAAATCGTCCAAACTGATCCATGCCCAGGTCGATAGATTTGTCCAAGTCCTCGGTCTTCTTTTTGTTTGTAAACTCTTTTGCCACTATGTTGTATCCTTTTGCTCTTACGACGATGGTGCTGTGCTAGCTGAGAGGCGCACGAAAATCTACAGTGTTGACTTTTAGAATAAACTCTTGTCCTCCCTGATCAATTGTCGTGAAATGCCAAATAGCCATTCCACTTGTATCACCACCTGGTCCAGTGGCGGAAAGATTGACTTGCACAAAACTATCTACCGTACCATCAGCCTGGCTGGATGCATTCAGCACCGTGATGTCTTTCCAGGCAAGATGTGCTTTCGACTGACTAAATTGAGTTGCTAGTTGAGTTGAGTCTGGTGGTTGTGATATATTTTTATCGAGCAGATCAAGCGTAGAGGTATCACCATCCCGTAAGGCATACATCCAATTCTTCACAGCAGTGCCGCCACCATCAGTGCCTTTGATATGGAAGTTGAACTGATCGCTACCCAAACCGTAGGGAAGTTGTCCCGTTGTAAAGTAGGTTGTGGCGAAAATACTGGCTAAGAGGAGAAACACGACAAGAATGGCAAGCGGGAAGTGTGTAGCTACCCAACGCAAGACGTAGTAGAGAACCTTCAAAATAGGACGAAAGAGAGCTTTGAAGAAGCGGGCAGTCGGCGTTTGTCCTGGCCTTGGCCGTGCAGGAGTGGAGCGAACCGTCTTCTGTTCGGGCGTTGCTTGAACAGGTGGTTGTTGAGTGGGTGAAGGGCTTAGCATAAATCTCTCATCTCAACTTTCTCAGGATATGTATCAAAGGTATAAGGTTACAATGACATAGGGTCCGTCCAATAAGTTAGTGGGAATGTTTCCCTTTATGCGTGTCACGATGGTACGTGAATATTCTTACTATTGTACCATACACTACCTCGCCAAGTTTGACAAGAGATATAGCCAGATATAAGTGATTACTCCCCACGCTTAGAAAGCGGAGGGTCTGGCCCGTTTGGTAATAACCAAGACGCTGCCATGAAATGAGGTTTCATGGCAGCGTCTTGGTTATTGTCGTAGCACTACGAAAGCTGGCATCGGGGGCAAAGTAAAGGCTGGTTTTCATATATGCAGAGAAGTATTGCAGTTCACCTGTGGTTTGTTTGCTGATTTGAAAATGCTGTTTCTTGTAAAGCTTTCACAAAAGGTAGAACACTCTTTGATGGCTTTGGCGGATACAGTATCCCATAGGGGATCGTGTACTTCCAATCGACAGGAAGCGTGACCAGAGAGGGATGAACATCTTTCCATCCGTCTAACGTCAGCAGAACAGCACTGCTTTCTTCACAGCGGTTGAACACATCAATCGTATACTGCTGGGGGTTGTCCTTTATCTGGATTTCCGGGTGTTCCGTTCCTACATATCCCCGGATTTCGTCAATGAGCGGGCTGATACCTGGTTGTATCATGACTAACCGTTCTCCATAGAGATCGGTTACAGAAAGCCTTTCCTTTCTGGCCAATGGATGTTCCCTTGAGACAGCGACACAAAAGCGATACTCCCCCAACTTGAGATCCTGAAAAGAGTCAGAATTATTCGTTCGCTCATACGCCCCGACCATGATATCAAAATCCTTGCCAATCGTTCGATAAACACTGGGCCAGGATGCAGCATCATCATCAAAGGGAACCATCTTCATTTTGAACTGGGGATAGGTCTCGCTGATGGTGTTCCATACATCTAAGAGGACGTTACATGGGTTCAGCAGTGAAGTTCCAATCCGTATTATGTCTGGATTTGTATTGGCCGTTTGGCGCGCTCGTGCAATGGCTTTTTCTGAATACTGCATCAGAAACTTTGCATCATAATAAAAAGAAATTCCAGCATTGGTGGCTCGGATCCCATGATTTGTGCGTATCAAAAGTTGCACACCAATCTGCGCTTCTAACCCATTCATTTGTTTCATGAGTGCCGTTGAAGATATATATAATTTCTCGGCAGCCTTTGAAAAGCTCCCAGCATCTATGACTTCTATGAACGCATATAATACGTTATTTACCATATTATTTCCCTTTGTATAAACCACAGGTTTATGCCACTATAACTTTTCTATTCTTCCCTGTCAAACAGGTGGAGAGTATACTTACATTGCAAGTAGCAATCCACCACACGAAGATGGAGGACGCCATCGAATCACAAGCATCAGTGTAGGAGAGAACAGGAGTGCTATGGCGCGTCGTCTCTTTTAGCTAAAAAACACCGAAAGGCTCATAGCTTAGCAAACTACTATCGGACAAGCTTCTTGTTCAAGAGAAAGAGGATTTCTTCTTATGGATATTCAGGATAAAGTCGTTATCATTACAGGCGCATCCGAAGGCATTGGCCTAGTTACTGCACGTCTCTTTGCTCAGGAAGGAGCAAAGGTCGCACTTGCGGCACGCTCTGCCGATACCCTTACTACCATTGTCAATG
>CAZZVE010000113.1:13626-15359 GCA_964657325.1 uncultured Ktedonobacterales bacterium | reverse complement strand
ATAGGCATTAACGTAAGGATGAATAGGGACCACTAGGGCATCCCCTTGCGGGTGCCCTTGCTGCACCAAAGACATCTCTAGGCCCTTAAAGTTAACGCTTATGAGCAGAGCACCTGTCACTACTATACTTCTCGCCACGATGTGGCTTGCGACACAAGTCCATGTATATAGTAGTGATAGGTGCTCTGCCCCTGTCATGTCCCATCTAGCCACGTTTGGGGAGTTGCTGCAATGACCAGTTATTGCCGTCGGGATCGCGAAAATACGCGAAGTCTCCCCAATCCTGTACGTCGATCTCACTGATGTCAGCACCACGTTTGACTAGTTCTTCGCGGACGGCTCTCACATCCGAGACTACCATTTGAAGACCTTTGACCGAGCCAGGTTGCATGTCGGTGATACCTACTCCAAAAGCGATAGAGCAGGCCGAACCAGGAGGCGTCAACTGGACAAAGCGCAAATCCTCTCTGACCACTTGGTCAAAGTCTGCGTGAAATCCAATCTTCTCAGTGTAAAAAGCCTTCGCACGATTCACGTCTGAAACGGGTATTATAACCAGTTCGAGTTTCATCTGCATCGTATCCATTGGTGCTTCCCTCTTTCTTTGTATAATATGTAACCGTTTATCTCCTTTAAGTATACGCTAGAAGGAGGACAGAATCGATCCTTATTTCGACTAATATTCTCGAAGGATACAGCCAGACGTTGCTGATAATCGAAGGTTATTGGACGACATATGGGGCGAATGTTATCATAAGTGTGTATGATGGTGTAAATATTGACCAACGAGGAGACCTGATATGCAAATAGGCGTGACGTTTCCGCAAAACGAAATTGGGGCCGACCCTGCTGTACTACGTGAGTATGCGCAAACGGTAGAAGGTTTGGGCTATAAACATTTGTTAGTCTATGACCATGTGCTGGGTGCCGACCCAACAAATCGTCCAGGGTGGAAAGGCTATACTGAGAAAGACTTATTTCACGAGCCGTTTGTGCTCTTTGGCTATTTAGCAGCTCTTACAAAACTTGAATTGGTGACAGGTGTGATTATTTTGCCGCAACGCCAGACAGCTCTCGTGGCGAAACAAGCGGCAGAGGTGGATGTATTAACGGGTGGAAAGTTGCGCCTCGGTATAGGTGTAGGCTGGAATCCAGTCGAGTATGAAGCTCTTGGCGAGGACTTTCATACGCGTGGTCGTGTCATCGAGGAGCAGATCGAAGTGTTGCGTCTCCTATGGAGTCGTGAGGTGATCAGTTATAAGGGGACATATCACACGATTACTGAAGCAGGGCTGAATCCACTGCCTCTTCATCGTTCGATTCCTATCTGGACAGGGGGAAGCGCGGATGTATTGCTACGTCGTACTGCACGTCTCGCGGATGGTTGGTTTCCGCTTGGCTCACCCGATGATAAGATGCGTGAAATCGTAGAACGTCTTCGGAGCTACATCAAAGAGGCTGGACGTGAGTTAAGTGCTCTTGGTATCGAGGCACGTGTAAATGCAGCCGATGGGGATGTTGATGAGTGGGTTCGTCAAACCCAGGCATGGCGCGACCTTGGCGCAACCCATATCTCGCTTAGCACCATGGGTGCTGGATTTACGTCAGTACAAGAGCATTTGGAAGCGTTACGCCGTTATAAAGAGGCCGTGGGGTAGATTGTTTTGGATCCGACTCATCAATTAAGGAACTGGTAGAGGAAGGCATGACAGGGGCAAGCCCTGTCACTACTA
>CAZZVE010000113.1:0-13616 GCA_964657325.1 uncultured Ktedonobacterales bacterium | reverse complement strand
CACGCTGTAGCGGAAAGTATAGTAGTGACAGGGCTTGCCCCTGTCATGCCTTCCAATCCGATTAATTTCAATAGTATTAGAATACTATCTCTATAGTAGTCCTCTATGCGCGATATCTTTGCGGTAGTGCATGCCCTCAAATGTTATATAGTTCACGGCTTCGTATGCTCTTTGCACCGCATTCCGCAAATCTGTACCACGCGCGGTAACGCTGAGAGCACGCCCACCCGCCGTGACCAGTTTCCCATCCTTGAGGGCAGTTCCAGCATGGAACACCTGCACACCCTCTAGTTTGTTTGCATTCTCTATGCCCATTATAGGTATGCCTGACCGATAGGTACCGGGATAGCCACCAGATGCAAGCGTGATAGATACAGCAGAACCGGGATACCAGAGCGTGTTGCGCTTGATAGGCAATATCTCGTCGAAATTGAGTACATTGAGAATATCCTCGTGCATGAGGAGCATCATGGCCTGTGTTTCAGGATCGCCGAAGCGTGTGTTATATTCTAGCACTCTTGGACCATCTTGAGTGAGCATTATGTTCGTATAGAGAACACCTGTGAAAGAAAGGCCACGAGCTTGCAGTGCGTCCAGTGTGTTCGCGACGATGGTGCGCCAAATCTGTGTCTCTTGCTCTTTTTCCACAAATGGTAATGGCGCGAATGCCCCCATACCACCTGTGTTTAAGCCTTGATCATTATCAAGGGCGCGTTTGTGATCCTGTGTCAGTGTCAGAGGTAAATAATGTCTGCCATTACAGATCGCGGTAGCACTGATTTCGTCACCTTCTAAATAATCCTCGATGACAACGCTATCCCCTGCCGCTCCAAACACACGGTCAATCATCATCTGTTTCAACGCATCCTGGGCGGTGAGCATATCGAGCGCGACAATCGCGCCTTTACCTGCCGCATTGCCATCCGCTTTAACAACAACAGGAGCACCATGCTGCGCAAGGTAGGCGAAGGCTTCGTCCGCGTTCGTGAAGGTACGATGTTGTGCAGTTGGAATACCTGCCGAGGTCATCAGTTCTTTCGCAAAAGCTTTACTGCCCTCAAGCGCAGCACTCGCCATATCGGGTCCAAAAATACGTAGCCCCCGGTGTTGAAAGACATCGACAATGCCCGCGACAAGCGGTACTTCTGGCCCAACAACGGTTAGATCAATCGCGTTTTTTTCCGCGAACACAGCAAGTTCACCAAGTTGCGAGACACTAAGCGGCACGCACTCAGCGATATCCAGCATACCAGGATTGCCAGGAGCCGCATAGATGTGTGAGACCTGCTGACTCTTTGCCAGCTTCCACACCAACGCGTGTTCTCGCGCGCCAGAACCAATCACCAGTATGCGCATAATCGTATGTTCTCCTTCTTGTACATCGAAATCATCGTAGGAACCGATTTATCGCGTCCTGGGGGTGGGGTGGGGCACCACGTTGGTATGAAGAATCGTTGCCTATGCGTGTCCCACCCCACCCCCAGGACGCGATAAATCGGTCCCTACAGGTAACGTTGTTATGCTCCTACGGAATGTTCCACCTTTAAACGTTTGTTCGGTACGCCAATCTGTATCTTCTCTTGTGGGTCGTAGGGCCAGCCTTGTTTTTCCATACAGCCATAGCAAAACTCGCTGTGCAACATGTCAACCGCTGTCTCATTATCGGGAATCACGACCTGTTGTTGTGAGGCAGATTGAATGGCACGGCTTAATCCTGCTGTGCTAAGATAGCCAAGGCTATCGACGCCGATGTAGTCCGCGATCTCTTGCACGGTACGTCCGGCGGCGATGAGTTCCGATTCTTGTGGAATATCGACGCCAAAGTAGCAGGGGTGACGCATGGGGGGCGCACTTGAGCGCAAGTGAATCTCCTTCGCGCCCTGTCTACGCAGTGCAGCCGCGAGTCGCTTCATCGTGTTGCCGCGTACAATCGAGTCATCGACAATCACAAGGCGTTTGCCCTCGATCTGTGGCTTGACAAAGTTGAACTTCAGGTCGATCTCCATCTGGCGTAGGCGTTGATCTGGCTTAATAAAGGTACGGTCGGCGTAGCGATTCTTGATGATTGCCATACTATAAGGAGTGCTGGAAGCGGTAGCATAGCCCAGTGCTGCCGGAACCGAGGAGTCTGGTACAGGAACGATTAAATCAGCTTCAACTGGGTGTTCGCGTGCGAGTTCGCGTCCAAGTGCCTCGCGCACGGTGTAGACATAGCGGTTATTCAGCTTGCTGGTCGCATCAGAGAAGTAGATATACTCGAAGACACATAACGTATGGCGTGGCGATTTAACAAGTATCTCTGAATGCATGCCACTCTCATCAATGGTGATAAGTTCTCCTGGCTCGACCTTGCGTACAAAGTCGCCACCGATACGGTCAATCGCGCACGACTCGGATGCGACCACCCAGTTCTCACCAATTTTACCAATGCACAGGGGACGCATGCCCCACGGGTCACGCATGGCATATAGTTTGCCCTCGGCAAGAATAACGAGACTATAGGAGCCGCGCAACTGTGGAAAGGTGGCAATCATGCGTTCACGTAGTGTCTGACCCTCAGACCGCATCAGTAGTAGGGCAATTGCTTCACTATCGGTTGTCGAAGCTAGCGTCTCCTTAGGAAATTGCGCACGTAGGTCATCACCATTGACAAGGTTGCCATTATGAGCGACCGCGATAGCTTCATACACACCATGACGCGCTCCCACTACAAATGGGCCAGCGTTCTCAACGCAACTTGAACCGGTTGTCGAATAGCGGACATGTCCGATGCCGCAACAAGAAATGGGTAAGCTCATGCCAGAGTCGTTGAACACATCGCGGACCTTCCCCATACCGACGCGGTGCGCAATCTGCCCATCGCTATCGTATACCGCCATCCCCGCGCTCTCCTGACCACGATGCTGCAATGCGGTAAGTGCTAACGTAATATAGCGTCGCACATCAATACTACTCTCGCCCTTCGTATAGATACCTACAACTCCACAAGCATCGTGTAGTCGCTCCATGCTCGTCTCCTCTCTCATAATGAGATCACACATGTAATTTGCCTGTTAAATCCGCTACCAACGCGTAGCGGTCGGCTACGCCCTGCATTTGTTCGGGTGTGACATCCTGCATGTTGCGATAGACCTGCTTATCAAGCATGCGCGTTTTGTCACCATCGGGCCAGAGCCGCCAGCTATCGTTGTCAATCACGTCCGCGACCAGCAAGTTATTGTGTGTGTCACGTCCGAACTCAATTTTCAGGTCAACCAGTGTCACATTAACGCTATTCCAGGCACGCTCAAGCGTTTCAAACACTTTACGCCCCTCGTTGGCCATCCATGCAATTTCTTGCGAGCTTGCCAGACCACGGTCAATAATGTCCTGCTCCCATATTTGCGGATCATGATTGGCGTCGTCTTTCAAAAATGTCTCAACCAGCACTGGCTCGAAACGGGCGCCCTCACTTACTTCCGTATGACGCTTGAGATATGAGCCTGTAGCAATACGGCGTTGTACCTGCTCAACGGGCAACATATTACAGCGTTTTATGAGGAGCGTCACATCATTTATCTGTTGTACAAAGTGTGTGGCGATATGAGCTTCATTCAAAAGTCGGTAGATATTTGCCGTTGTAATCGTACTCCAACGTGACTTACCTACCAGTTCATTACGCCGCTCTCCGTCACCTGCGGTAATCGAATCTTTATTGACCATATAGGCCAGTTCACTATCCTCAGGATGAGCGTATATTCTTTTTGTCTTGCCCTCCGCAAGCAAGGGTCCAAATGTAGGATTTTGTGTCATATGTAATTTATCCTTTCTCTATACTCAATAAACAACACTCCTGTACGGGTCTGCTTCGGCACACCCTTGTTGCGCTCCACAATCGTGTGATGCCAACAAGGGTGTGCTGAAGCAGACCCGTACAGGGGTTTAACGCACGATTACACCTTCGCCATCTTTGATATAGCCGACGGTGAGCAATTCCGGCAAGATACATCGTGCCTCTAATGCACTCTTTGGCGAGAGTGCTATCACCATACCAACACCCATATTGAGAGCGCGGTACTGTTCTGCTTTCGGAACGTTGCCTAGTTTCGTAAGCAAGGCAAAGAGCGGTGGCACACTCCATTTGTCTGTATCAATAACCGCTTGCATACCCGCAGGCAGGATACGTGAGATATTGCCCTCAAAGCCACCGCCCGTGATATGTGCCATGCCTTTGATCACACGTCCTCTATCCGCTAAATATGTACGTAACGCCATGATCTCACGCAAATAACAACGATGTGGACGTAACAGCGCATCAACGAGTGGCTCACCCAGTTCTGAAAACACGGTCTGCAAATCGTAGGATGCGAAGACGCGGCGAGCGAGCGAGTAGCCATTGGTGTGCAAACCGCTTGAGGGCAAACCGAGTAGCACGTCACCCGTGGTGATCGCGGCACCTGTGATGGCGTCTTCCTGTTCAAGCGTGCCAACAATCGTACCCGCGAGGTCAAATGCCCCTGGTAGGTATACATCGGGCATCTCAGCCGTTTCGCCGCCGAGCAACGCACACCCGACCTCCTGACACGCGGCAGCAACGCCACGTACAATTGTCGCCGCCTGTACGGGGTCAAGCTTGCTCATCGCTAGGTAATCCATGAAGAATAGCGGCTTCGCGCCCTGTGTCAGCATGTCGTTGACGGAATGATTGACGATATCATAGCCAATGGTGTCGAAGCGTTGTGCCTGTGCCGCGATAAGCGTCTTTGTGCCAACACCATCGGTTGAGGCTACGAGTGCAGGTTGTTGCATCTGCTTGACGCGCTGCGCGTTGAAGATACCGGCGAACGCACCCATGCCAGCTAATACCTCGCGCCCCTGCGTCGCCCGTACAGCGTCCTTCATCAACCGTTTTGCCTCATCGGATGCATTGAGATCAACACCACTTGACGCGTATGTTGTTGTGGTGATTGATGGTTCAGTTTCGGTTTTGGTCACATAGTTATAGGCATTTTTGAAGAGAAGCAAGCCATCGCCTTGTCCATTTGTGCCGCCTCTGCGTAGAGGGTGCTGTAATGCAGTAACATAGCGTTCGGGGTGTGGCATCAGCCCTAGCACGTTGCCTCGTGCGTTACAAACACCCGCGACATTGCCAACCGAACCGTTAGGATTAGCTGGATAGGTTGTATCCTCCGCGCTATCCGTGACATAGACAAGCGGTATCTGACGCGCGGCTTGGAGATAAGTAATGTTGTTATCAAAGACGAATTGTCCCTCGCCATGTGCAACAGGTAGCTCAAGAGGTCGCTCGATGCCGCGTGTAAAGAGACATGGACTCGCTTGAGGAGCAAGCGTCACCCAACGACACTCAAATTGTGCTGATGCGTTGTCGGTCAAGGTTGCTTGAAGAGGGTGTGCTGAAGCAGACCCGTACAAAGGTGGGGACGCCCCTGTAGGGGTTTGCTTCAGCACACCCTCCTCCCCGCCTGGTAACAGTCCTGCCTTCACCAATACCTGAAATCCGTTGCAGATACCTAATACTGGTCGTCCCTCCGCAACAAATTGTTGTAACTGCTGACCCAGATGTATTGTCAGATTTTTTGCTAACAAAGTGCCCGCACCCAGATCATCGCCATAGGAGAAGCCACCAGGAATGACAAGAAAGGCGTAGTCTAGCAACGTATCGGGTGCTTTGAGCAGTGAATTGATATGCACAAGTTCTGTCTCGAAGCCAACCAGACGGCACGCGTGCGCTGTCTCTTTATCACAATTGATGCCGGGCGCACGCAAAACGAGTGCGCGTGGTGTCGAAGTCATTGAACGCTCCCAAATGCTTGTCGCAAATCTTGTATGCTCACATCAATCACGGTATCGCTACCTTCACGCACAACAAAGGTGTCTGTGGAGGTTACAGTACCGATATATGTTACGTCTGTCACGCCGCTAAAACGCATGTGTTTCTCAAAAGTTCCCCATTGCTCTGGTGCGATTTCGACGATGAAACGCGATGCGGACTCGCTAAAGAGGCGTACGATATTTTTTGTGTCAACTCCTCGTCTCTCTAGCATATCTCCAACAGGAATATATGACAGGTCAAGAGCCATACCGAACTGACTTGCAATAGTCATTTCTGCGGCAGCCACAGCGAGTCCACCTTCCGAGAGGTCGTGGCATGTGCGTACCATACCCTGACGAATGGCCTCGCCAAGTGCCTTCATCGTTGTATAGGCATGGAGAATATCAACCTGTGGCAGCTTTGTATCATCAAGTGTATCGTGTGTCAGTTCCATATAGTACGAACTGAGTAGTTCGTCACGTGTTGTACCAACGAGATAGAGCAGGTTGCCAGGAGTTTTGAGCGACATGTCTATCGTTTGTGCCGCGTCGTCAATGACGCCAACCGCCGAGATAACCAGCGTTGGTATTACGGGCAAGCGTTTTCCGTCAGCGCGATACTCGTTATTCAAACTATCTTTTCCTGAAATGAACGGCGTCTTAAAGCCAACTGCGGCATCATAACAGCCCTTTACCGCTCGTACCAACATGCCCAATTGCTCTGGGTCTGTTGGATTGCCCCAACAGAAATTGTCGAGGATTGAGACGCGAGTGATATCACCACCAACCGCCGTCAGGTTGCGCAATGCCTCATCAACCGTATTGACCGCCATGGCATAAGGGTCAACGGTGCCGAGAAGCGGATTGACACCATTGGAAAGTACGATGCCTGCTCGTGGTTGTGAACTCTCCTCAAGCAGAGGTTGTAACACGGCGGCATCTCCTGGCCCCTGGCCCGTTCTGCCCACAAGCGGTTTTAGCACGGTTGCGCCCTGTACCTCATGGTCATAACGGCGCACAACCGCCTCTTTTGATGCAATTGAAGGATGCTGCAATAAACTCAAAAGCAGTGTTGTAGGAGTAGGGGATATCTGAAAACGTCTCTTGCTATCCAGCCGATAAGGTAACTCAGATGATGGTTTCCATGTTGCCTCTAATGTCCTGTTCGGTCGTCCATCATGCAAAAATGCCATGTCGATGCTGGCTACTGTCTGTCCATTGTATAGAACGGTCAAACGGTGGTCATCTGTGAAAGTGCCGAGAATACTTGCTTCGACCTCTTCGATTGCGCAAAGTTCTAGGAGTGCATCGAGATGAGTCGAGGGTACAGCCAGTACCATGCGTTCTTGTGCTTCCGATAGCCATATTTCCCACGGTGCTAACCCCTTGTATTTCAGAGGTGCATGTGCCAGATCGACACGAACACCTGTATCAGCACCCATTTCACCAATTGCGGAGGAGAAGCCACCCGCGCCACAATCGGTGATGGCGGAATACAGTTTTCGGTCCCGCGCCAGTATGATTACGTCGGCGACCTTCTTTTCTGTAATCGGAGCACCTATTTGTACCGCTGTACCTGCCCGCGCATTGATCTCGACGCTCATCTCGCCCGACGAAAAGGTCGCGCCATGTACACCGTCGCGTCCGGTACGTCCACCCAGGACGACAATATTGTCCCCAGGTTGCACATTGTTTGGATGACTTCCGTGTGGCAGGATACCAAGACAGCCACAGAAGACAAGCGGATTATACAGATAGCCAGAATGATAGAGAATTGCCCCATTGACGGTAGGAATACCCATCTTGTTGCCGTAGTCACGCACACCATCAACGACACCCGCAGCAATGCGACGGGGTTCGAGCACTCCTGCTGGAATCTGCTCTACTGGCGTATCTAGCGGCCCAAAGCACAGAATATCGGTACATGCGATGGGTTGGGCTGAGACGCCGAGCACATCACGGATAACACCGCCAACACCAGTGTTCGCGCCCCCAAATGGCTCGATTGCCGATGGATGATTGTGCGTCTCGACTTTGAAGGCGATATCCTGCGTATCGGTGAAACGCACAATACCCGCGTTATCGCTGAACGCAGAGACGAGCCAGTCTTGTCGTACCTGCTCAGTTGCCCGCATAAGATAGCTCTTGAGCAAACCAGAAATGGTTTCTTGTCCTACACGTGTACCGTGGCTATCGAACTCGGAATACTCGATTGTTGCCTTGAAGGTCTTATGTGAGCAGTGTTCCGACCATGTTTGAGCCAGTGTCTCTAACTCGACATCGGTTGGCTCACGTCCCTGCTCCTTGTAGTGTTGCTGAATAACACGCATCTCATCCAGGTTCAACGAAAGCAGCCCTGCCTTGCTGAATGTTAAAAGCTGCTCGTCATCCATCGCCAAAAACGCCTCCTGGCGTTCTACCGTAGGGACCAGATTTATCGCGTCCGCGGCCGATTTATCGGAAATATCCGCGGAAACCATAGCTGATAAATCGGCCGCGGACGCGATAAATCTGGTCCCTACCACGGAATCAGGGGCGTACAACGTTTGGAATGCTGGATAAATGTTGTATTGTTGGATAACGGAATTGTATAACAATGCTTCGGCAATTGTGCGAACATCACTGGGACTCAAGCGATCATCAAGCACATAGCGTTTGCCTGTCTCAACCTGTTCAATTCCAGAAATATTGAGCATATGTGCGCCCGCAAGCACACTTTCCGCCAGCGAATCAGTAACGCCTGGATGAAAGAATACGTCCACTATATGGTGTGTCGTATCGGAATGCAGATCGTCCAGTACAAATGCCTCTTGAATAATTGGATCAACGAGGAGTTGTGTGGTAAGTTGATCGCGTTGTGGAGGAGTGAGTGTTCCTGTGAGACGGTAGAGGAATGCTGTGCGGATATACAATGGTATATCAGAAAGAGGTGCAAGCGACGGAAGCCGATGCGGTGAAAGTTGCACTATTTTCCGAGCGAGTCGATGAGCCTGCACATCGTGCTGCTCCGAGACCGCTCGAACCTCGATGTATTGTGTTGTCACGTTCCTGTTCCTGTGTAGAGACCGATTCATCGCATCCTTCTAGCCTATTGACCGCCAACGAGGACGCGATGAATCGGTCCCTACTAGTTTGTCAAAGCTGATTTGCCGCATAAACCAGGGCACCCGCAAGGGGATGCCCCTCCCATACGCAGAGTAGCGTGGGAAACGGCGTCATATAGGAGGGGTATCCCCTTGCGGGTGCCCTTGCCCTGACATATTCCGTTTGACGGTCTACTACGGGTATCCATGTTATTCGATTAGACTTCATAACCATGATGCTGTAAGGGTCTGTCATATGGGACGTGTTCATTGTAGCACCTGAGTTATGCATGTGGCAAATAACCTGATGTAGGGAAAAACAGATGAAAACAACAACAGATGTCGTCATTATCGGAGGTGGCGTTATTGGCTGCGCTATCGCCTACTTTCTCCGCGAGATGCAGGTCGAGGTAACGCTCCTGGAGCGAGACGAACTTGGCGGGCAAGCTTCGGGTGCCGCGGCTGGTCTGCTTGCACCTCTTGGTCCGCTTTCTGGTCCCGGCCCGTTTGCTGATCTTGTCCTAGCAGGCTTCTCATCCCTCATTTCGCTCGTGCCGGAGTTAGAGGAGAGCAGCGGCATCAAGTTGGGCTACGAGCAAACAGGAGCCTTGCGTGTCGTGCGCAACCCCAAACGGATTGCCCATTTGCAGAAAAGGCTGCACAGTTGGCAACCGCTTGGACTCCAACTGCACTGGCTCACTGGAGAGGAAGCACGACAGCGTGAGCCGTCGCTGGCTCCTGATGTATGCGCAGCCATCTATTCGCCGGAAGAGTCACATATTCAAGCAATTGCTGTTGTGCGAGCCTTTGCACGAGTCGCCCGGCTTCTAGGGGCGAATATATACGAGCAGCAAGAAGTTAGTCATCTTCTCACGAATAATGGACGCGTGACGGCAGTATGCACAATGCAAGGGGAAACGATTATCTGCAACCAGATTATTCTTGCCTCTGGCGCGTGGGCGGCACAATGTGCAGCATGGCTAGATGTACAACTTCCAATTCAGCCTCTGCATGGTCAACTCCTTGCTCTTTCACAAACTCCTGCGCAGCTTAAGCACATTGTATTTGGCAATGCTAGCTATCTAGTCCCACGAGGTGACATGCTTCTTGTTGGCACAACAAAAGAAGATAGAGGGTTCGATGCGACGGTAACAGAACAAGCCACAGCCTGGTTATATGAGACCGCAACACAACTTGTACCCACTCTTAGAGAAAGCAAGATACAGGCGTCGTGGGCTGGTCTACGGCCAAAGACGCCTGATAGTCATCCAATTGTTGGCTTCCTGCCGCCCTGGGAAAATGTACTTATCGCGGCAGGACATAATAGCGTTGGGGTGATACTCAGCGCAATCACAGGACAAGGTATTGCCGAAATGATAACTACAGGAGTTATACCGCTCCTGTTTCGACCATTCTCACCAGAGCGTTTTCGCTGACGAAGAAGGCTAGTGTTGTTCGTCTTTGATGTCCTTACGCGTGACTGTCAGGTAACTGACGAAGCCGACAATCAAAATCGTTAAGCCTAGACTAACTGTTCCTGTACCTAGCCCAAGTCCACCACCACTGTGTGGCTTTCCCATCCAGTCCGCGAACGAGGCACCGAGCGGCCGAGTTAAGATGTAGGCGAGCCAGAAGGCGACAATCTCATTCAAGCCAAGTAGCCAGTAGGCCAGCGCAGGGATAGCGATGAGTACGGCGAACATTACACCAGAGAAGAAATAGCCTAAGCCCAGCGTTGTCGCGGTCAAGTCGCCCACGGCAGTGCCAAGCGCGAACGTAGTCACTACAGCCGCCCAGTAAAACAATTCGCGGCGGCGAGTGTAGATGCTATGGATAGATAAAGTCTTCTCACTCATGTACCAGACAGAGAAGACGACGACCAGCGCGACCAGAAAGAATGCGGTTGAGACGAAGTATGGAATGCCTAACCCTATGTGTAATACGTCGGCAGCCATCGTGCCAAATATAGCGACCATCACGACGGTCAACCAGTACATCCATGGTACATAGTGGCGCACGGAGAACTGCAGAATCAGCGCGACTGCTAGACCAATGCCACCGAGAGCTACCGCGAGCATTGGACTAATGTGAGTGACCAGAAAGTCTGATGTCGTCTCGCCCATCGCGGTGGTCAACAATTTAATGATCCAGAAGTAGACCGTCACTTCCGGCACTTTCTTCATAGCATGTAGATAGAGGGAGGTCGAAGGCGTAGGCTTATCTGAATTGGAATTTGTATGTAGTGGATATTGTGGTATAAGATTACTCATAATGCTCATTCTCCTGATGATAGAAATTCTTTATGAAGCCTAACACAATTTTCATTCAAGGCCAAACGGATGCATCTTTTTTAGTACTGATAGTTAAGATGAATGAATGTAGGGTCTAATTCTATTACACTCTCGTGGCAATTGACCGTGTTGGAAGGATTGGTGAAACGTTTCGTCAATCCACCGAACATAGTTGATTGCTCACAGGGTGTAATAGAATTAGACCCCTACAATTTCCTTACCCTGATTAATGTCCTCAAACCACACATTATCGTATCCCTGCACATCAACATGTGCTATATTTATTGTATGGATGACATGCAATCAGACAACGTAACACATTCTGAACCTGTACAGCAGGAGACTACGGCACTGTTACGAGGAAATCCAGACCTCGCGGTGCTCTATACTATTGCGGGCTATCTTAACCGTCAGGTTGATGTACGTGACGCATTACAGGAGACACTTGCGCGGGTCACCGAGTTGCTGCATTTACAAACGGGCTGGGTCTGGTTGCTCAACGAGCAAGGAAATCCACATCTTGCTGCATTTCAAGCACTTCCACCTTATTTAGCGAACCATGCCGAGCGTATGAGCGGAAGTTGCTTGTGTCTCGATACCTTCCTCAATGGCACATTGGAGGGTGCTGCTAATATTGACGTACTGCGCTGTAGTCGTCTCAAAAACGCGGAACGCGATAGTGATCCCTCGTCGTTGGGACTACGTTTTCATGCTAGCATTCCCATTTATGCAGGGGACACGCCGCTCGGTGTACTGAACGTAGCGAGCGAGGATTGGCGCGAACTGCAACCACAGGAATTGCAACTGCTCCATATTATCAGTGATCAAATCGGGCTAGCGATGCAACGCGCACGCCTTTCCGCCGATGCAACGCGTGCGGCTACGCGCCTCGCAACCATAGAAGAGCGCAATCGGTTGGCGCGTGATATTCATGACACGCTTGCACAGGGTTTAGCTGCTATCACGTTGCAACTCGAAGCGGCAGATGCCCTGTCAGAGGCACGCCCACAACGTGCGCACGAAGCCGTACAACGTGCGCTCTCACTGGCACGCGCTAATCTCGACGAGGCACGCCGTTCGGTGATGGACCTGCGTGCTGCACCATTACAGGAACATACTCTACCGGAAGCACTGGCGCTCCTGGTTGCTGGCACTGATCTGAACATAGACTACACCTACACGCCACATTTTCCCATATTACCGGCACGTATCGAGGCGGGTTTGTACCGCGTTTCACAGGAGGCTCTGACAAATATCCGTAAGCATGCGTCTGCTCAACACGTGGAAATGAAGTTGTGTTTTTGTGGTGAGTTGAGTGAGGAGGAAGAGAAGTTAGGGCACTCGCAAGGGGATGCCTCTCCCATACAAGAGGATGATGTAGTATCGCGTTCTATGGGAGGGGCATCCCCTTGCGAGTGCCCTAATCTATCAACTTTCGAGAAGCCCTACGTACAACTTATCATTCAAGACAATGGGCATGGCTTTGACCCTGACGCGGTTTCCCATGATGGGAGCCACTTTGGATTATTGGGTATGAGTGAACGTGTGAAACTGCTCGGTGGGCACCTGTCTATTCAAAGTACTCCTGGCTCTGGAACGTATATTGTTGTCTCCATTCCTTTTACAAAGCAGAGGGAGAGCGATAAACTATGACGGTTCGCATTGTGTTGGCAGATGATCATCCAATCGTGCGTGAGGGGCTACGCACTGTTTTGGAGACGCAGACCGATTTCGAGGTGGTCGCGGAGGCGGCAAACGGTGAGGAAGCTGTCCAGCTTGTTACCGCACTGCGGCCTGACATTCTGCTCCTTGACCTGGAAATGCCGCTTATGGACGGTGTAGAAACTATTCGTCGTGTGCGCGCCTCACGTACTGGTACGATATTGCCCCGTATCATTGTGTTTACCGCGTTTGATAACGACGACCGCATTGTGCACGCGCTACAAGCAGGTGCTAACGGCTACCTGCTAAAGGGCGCACCGCGTGATGATATTTTCAACGCTATACATATCACACTTGCAGGTGGCTCATTGCTACAACCAATTGTCGCCTCGAAGCTACTTTCTCATGCAGAACGTTCTGCTACACATGTTGCTACTATCGAGTTATTAACCGAGCGCGAATTAGAAGTACTTTCCCTACTCGCACAGGGCATGCCGAACAAAGAGATTGCAGGTAAACTTGTTATTAGTGAGCGCACCGCCAAATTTCATGTAAGTTCCATCATGGGCAAATTAGGTGCCACCAATAGGACAGAAGCTGTTTCATTAGCAGCCCAAAAAGGCATAGTTACTCTAGCCGCATTCGGGGAATGAAGAAGGAAGGTGATTCAAATGTGGATAAAAGATGTGGTGAAGGCCAACGGACGCCCACAAGGGGCGTCCCTTATACATGTGATGTATAGCATGTAAAAGCGTTGTATAGTAGGGAC
>CAZZVE010000112.1:0-15611 GCA_964657325.1 uncultured Ktedonobacterales bacterium | reverse complement strand
GAAAGGCTCTGCTATCAGATAGTGCCATGCACGTTTAACACTACTACTCATGGCCTCACCACCGACTCGTATTGCTCTCTCACGCGTTGCTCGAAATCCAGCCAGTATTGTACGTCTTGGGGACGATAGCTTGTTGGGTCGGTTTGTCCTGCTTGTTTATCCTCTAGCAGCGTGCGACCTACGAGTTGGAGCTTGAGCGGATACCAGTATTTCGTGCCATCTGGTCCATACATGACCGAACGCTCTAGTAGATATTGACGCTCCTGCTCGGTGAAACCAGCTTGTATGCTTTTGGCTTGTGCGAATGCTTCGGCGTCTCTTGTGTCAAAGGGTTTGAGTGTAAGGGTATAGAAGATGTTGAAAAAGGGGCTGGTGCGCGACTTTTCTCCCAGGATATTGACGACTGCATCCATCAGTGATGTACGCGTGACTGTGATGAGTACAAGCCCTTCTTGTGCCATCGAACGTAGCCCATTGAGAAAGTCCAGGTCAAATTCTTTGTGCTGTCCGAAGCCTTCAAATTCGTCGATGCAGAGCACAGAACGTACCTGCTGCTGTTTGTACAACTTTTTTA
Source organism: uncultured Ktedonobacterales bacterium (assembly GCA_964657325.1). Classification (GTDB taxonomy): domain Bacteria; phylum Chloroflexota; class Ktedonobacteria; order Ktedonobacterales; family Ktedonobacteraceae; genus JBBQVS01. The sequence continues at coordinate 15,037 of CAZZVE010000112.1, read as the reverse complement.
CTGCGGTTGCTACCGTCTTCAAATCAACTTTTCCTCGTAGTGGTGTCGTTGGCATAATATCGAGTGCTTCTAAGGCTTTCGTGGCAAAGTCTGTGATGGTGTGACACTCAGGACTTGTGGCATCGAGATAGCCAATGCGATAGTTTGTTCCTAGCATTGCATCGGAAGGAGCCGCGAGCATCAAATAGTTCAACAGCCATGTCTTGCCAATGCGACGCTCGCCCACAATTGCTGTCGAACTGCCATTATGTGTGCGATTAATTAGTGTTGTGCGGACAAGGCTGCGCCCATAAAACTCGTTTGGGTCAATAAGAGGCGCGTTGAAGGGAAAAACAAGGTCTGGTGATGCTGGAGATCGTGCTACAGGAATGTTGCCTGTAGTCGAAATGGGATGTGTCGGTGAATTGTTCGAGGCAACTATAGACTGAGGAGACGTTGACGCTTGCTGTGATGGAAGCATATTTTGACCAGGATTCATTGCAATATTTGGTGGGTTTGTTGAAGAGATCGTTATAGTTGGCGAAAACGTGAAACTTGGCGGTAGTGGTGTTGGATTCGTTGCAGGTGTGTCAAGAGATTCTGGCTCACTCATGGGTGGAAGTGGAACAAGCCATGCAATGAGTCCAAGAATAACACCGATTGGACCAATGACGAATGAGACAAGAGCGAGCAAATGTTCGTCGGTGGTGATAATTCCAAATACGAGGGCAACCACACAAAGAGCAATGCCGATAAGTAAGAAAGCCAGTCGCCACCCTTTGAACCGCTTGTGTTGTTCGTGTGCTGGTGTCGTCATACGCCGTCCATTCTCGTTCCTCTAATAAAGCGAATATAACGTTATAGATACGCCTATATTACCACTACTACCTGTTCTCGACAAGTGATTAATTGTAGTGTTACACTCCTGATAGAAGAATGGCTATGTAGGAGGGCAACTGAGTATGTCCAAACTTTGGGATGACAAGATGAAGCGGATTTTTGCCGCCGCTCCACAGGATTACGTAAGTTGGCTTTTGCCAGGAGCACGTTTTATTGGTAAAGCATCGCTCGAACTAAAAACGCTAACATGTACAATCAGTACAGACGCGCTATACAAGGCCATTTTAGACGATAAACAGGTTATTCTGCACGTAGAATTTCAAAAGCGTACTGATCCAGATATGGAAAAACGGATATGTGAATATAATGTTTTAGCTACACTAGAACATAACTGTCCAGTTTATTCATTTGTCATTTACTTGATAAAAGATGGTAAGATAGAAGAGCCTCCTCTCGAATGGGGGCTAGCAAAATTTAAAAAAGTACACGTCTTCCAATACACGAATATCAAACTATGGGAATTGACAGTAGAAACGCTGCGAGAGAAGCACTTAGCTAGTCTACTTCCGCTTTGCTTGCTTACACAAAATGGAGCAAAGCATGAGTTTGCCGAGAATATTTTTGAGAATCTTGTTGATAAGAAAGAACTGCTTACACTAGCCCTGACATTTGCATCAATGATTTTTGAAGATGAAGCCGATCAGCAATGGCTTAAAAGGAGAATAGGCATGTTAGACGATATTATCCGTGAAATATGGTTTTACAAAGACATTTACAAGGAAGGCAAGGAAGAGGGTCTTGAGGAAGGCAAGGAAGAGGGAATACAAGTGCTACGTTTAGCGGTACTGGATATCATACAAGACCGTTTTCCAACTATTGTTAGCCTCGTAAAAAAACAAATCGAGCCTATCAAAGTCTCTATGTTGAAATGAGTACAGTACAAAATGCAGAAATAGCACAGCAGTACATCGAAGGGTTAGGCAAAGAGAAAGCATAAGGCTACCTTTAGGCTTTCTCTTTTGATCTTCTCAATCCTCACCTAGCTTGTAGCTCCGCGACGAGCAATCCATGCTCATCAAAAATTTGTGCGGAGATGGGGAAGCGAGTACGACATCAGACAATAGCTTATCTCACGCCCCATTCCCATAAACCAAACGATGTTTTCTTATCTAATGGATGTCCTGATTGTGTTAAGATAATGCCAGCTTCAGCTCGATGATAGGACTCGTGCGAAATCAGATAGCCTATAAATGCAACAGGATGAGGCTTGAAACCTTTAATTCTGCCCTTCGCCAATCCATCTCGTAACATCGTTACCATTGCCGTATCCGACTTCGCCAACGATTGCAACAAGAGTTCTTTATTGCTTGATTGCTCCTTCTCGATCTTCTCTAAGCCCTCTAACAATTCGGGTGCAGCCGCTTTGAGCCACATCAAGCGCACATTGTGAATATGTGCGAACTGTTCACCTACACTACGACCCTTTGATGCCGAAACACCACTTAGTGCTTCGGGTTTGATTGCATCAAGCATATAGAGATTGATACGTGCGTGAATGTTCCACGTGTCCAATAACTGCTCATCTAACGGTGTGTCGCTCATCGTTGCCAACCTCCATAGCGTTTTGCTTTATTGTATAACACAAAATGAAACTGTACAGTAGGTATAGTACGTATAACAAATAAGATGCCCATCTTTGGACGGAGAAGCATCGAGGCTACTTTCATGCAATATATAGAAATATTCAGAAGTAGCTCTATGAAGGAGAATAACTATGTTAGCATCACTATTGGTACTTGCCGACGGAATTACTGTAAAACTTGGCAATAACGTTTTCTCTATCGGTCTCGATCTTATTCTTTACCTCATCATTGCAGCTATCGTAGGTTATGTTGCGGAACGTATCGTTCGGTCTACTGTGCCTTTTGGCATTATAGGCTCGATCATTGTTGCACTCATTGGTATTTGGCTGATGACACGTGTCATTGTCATCAACGGCATTCCTGATATCACTGTACTCGGTGTTCCTCTGATAAGAGCATTGATTGGTGCTATCCTGCTCGTACTCATCTGGCGAGCACTTACTTACAGAAGAGTCACACGACGTGCTTTATAACAAGCAAACAAAACAAAAGGCGCATGTGCTCACAGCACATGCGCCTTTTGTTTTGTTTGCTTTACTCTTTCAATAGGACTTTGAGATCGGTTGTTACTTGGTCGGGACTGAAATTGTTGCCACCAAAGAAGGCGCGTTCATGTCCCTGTTTGTCGATGATATAGATCGCAAGAGTATGATCGACGGATTGTTGCTGTCCCTGCGCATATACGTTGTATGCGGTCCATACGGGTGTCAACGTATCTTGCGTTCCTACGAGGTAGTGCCAATAATTCTGCATATTATGTTGTAGCGTGAATTTTTGTGCCGCTTGTTGCGTATCACCTTTGGGATCGGTACTAACAGCGACAACGCCCACTTTAGATGCATCACTTCCAAGCGTAATCATTGACGAGTGCAAACGCTCTGCGGTAAGTGGACATTGATCAGGACAGTGTGTATATAAAAATGTTAATACAACTGGTTGTCCCTTGAATTGTGACAGCGAAATCTGCTTCCCATTCTGGTCAGTAAGCGTAAAGTTTGGTGCTGTCGTCCCACCAAGGTCACTTCCCTGTAATCCCGACGATCCTGCGACTGCGGTACCAGAAGACATGCTTTTATTGTTCTGTATGACAGTGACAATGACGACAACCAGTACTGCTAACGTAATGACCGAGAGCCGCGAGGCGAGACGCCAATTCATAATGTTCCTATGCCTGACTTCCTTAGAAATGAAGAACTCTATCAATAACCATGATCGCAAAGATTGCCGCGAGATAGCAATTAGAATACCAGAAGATAGTACGCGCCCAGTCTTTCGTCTGATCAACCATCAGTTTTATCGCCATATATAGCAAAATTCCACCGAGGATGACGGCAGATACAAGATAGATATAGCCCATTGTATGTGTTACAAACAAAATCAATGTCACTGCCAGCAGCATCAGAGAGTATAACATAATCTGCTTACGCGTCTCACGTTCTCCCATCATCACAGGCAACATAGGGACATTCGCTTTCTCATAGTCTTTTTTAATAAGTAGCGACAGTGCCCAGAAGTGTGGCGGTGTCCAGTAAAAAATGATGGCGAACAACCAGAGAGCGGGCATACTGAGTGAGTTTGTCACGGCGGCCCAACCAACAAGCACAGGTACAGCACCCGCCGCACCACCGATCACAATATTTTGTGCCGTTGTGCGTTTCAGGCCAAGTGTGTAGACAAATACATAGAACAGAATCGCGGAGAAGGCCAGTACCGCGCTCAACAGGTTCACTAAAAAGTAAAGAACTACGAACGAACCAAGACCCAGCACAATGCCGAAAATCAGTGCCTGTCTCGGCTGAACTTTGCCTGAGGGCAATGACCGTCGTTGTGTGCGTCCCATGAGCTGGTCGATATCGCGGTCAATATAGCAATTAATGCAGTTCGCGCTACCTGCCGCCATCGCCCCACCGAGCAGTGTAGCAAGGAGCAGGCCAAGTGAGGGAAAAGCACCTTTTGCAATCGTCATAGCGGCTGCCGTTGTTCCCAACAGAAGAACCGTTACATGCGGCTTAATGAGATTAATATAGCTAGAGATCGTTTGGCGGATTGGCCCAGCTTCTTGCTTGCGCGGCACTGGCGATGTCGCAACAACATCTTCTTCTGTGCCATGTAAAACCTTCATACAAAATCCCCTTTGATACATAGTTCGACATTGCCTATTGTCATCCTCTCACCTAATGTCGCACTTGCAGAGGCAATGCCTCACCTTACAAATCCCTAAACATACATGTACAATAAAGGCTTGACATGACTCTTGCTAATAAGTATACTTACTATAGTTTACAAATCGCAAATAAAGAGTGATTTGTCTTGTAAGAGAAGAGCGTACATCATCAACAAGGAGGTTACTTATGAAACTTGCTGAAGCTCTTGTTCTACGCGCTGATGTACAAAAGCGAATCGCGCAGATGCGTACACGTCTTATGCAAAGTGCGCTGATTCAAGAAGGTGAGCAACCTCCCGAAAATCCTCAGGAACTGTTAAGCGATTTAGACCAATTGCTGAGTCAGTTAGTGAGTTTGATTCAACGTATCAATCGTACCAACATGCAAACGGTGTTTGCTGAAGGCGTTACACTTGCCGATGCTATCGCACAACGTGATATTCTGTCACTACATCACAGTACGATAGATAGCATGGCAGAAACAGCCTCCAACCGTATTGATCGCTATGGACGCTCCGAAATCCGTAAGGTCTCGACGGTTGATGTACCCGCGCTCCGTCGTCAGTTAGACGACCTCGCACGGCAACGTCGTGAACTTGATACTGCTATTCAGGGCAAAAACTGGTCAACCGATCTTTTGGAATAACGTAGTGCGTGAAGATATGCAAGTTGGTAGTCAATGAGTGAAGTAGCGAACATCGGCGACAACTGCCTCAAGTTGTAATTAACAGACTGATAATCTGCTAAACGACCTAGGGGCAAGGTAAAACTACAATTGTTATGCCCAGTATTGTTACACGCGTACCATGTATCGCGTATTGTGTACTACCAGATGTAGGACGACATCCATTGGCGAGGGCGGGTCAGGGGAAACTTGCAGACAAGAGAGCTATTCTGCCTAAGCAAAATAGCTCTCTTGTTGTGTATTAGGAATGATACAATGTGTGCTGTATACCATTGAAATCAAGTGGGGACATGACAGGATTTGCCCCTGTCATGCTCACTGACTACGAAGAGTGGAGCACACACTGTATGAGTAAACTTACCTCTATGACAGAGGCTATCGCTCGTTATGTGCCCGATGGAGCCTCAGTTGCACTTGGGTTAGCCCTTGAACCACTGATTCCCTACGCAGCAGGCTTCGAGATAATCAGGCAGCAACGCCGCGATTTGACTCTGATCGGACCTATTTCTGATGTGCTATTCGATCTACTAATTGGTGCTGGTTGTGTTACAAAGATTACGGCGGCATGGGTGGGGAACGTGAGCGAAGGACTGGGTCACTGTTACCGACGTGCTACCGAAAAGGCTATTCCTCATGCGATCACTGTAGAAGATCACAGCAACTACACTATAGGGCTGGCCCTACTTGCGGCTAGCTTAGGCTCTCCCTATATTCCGACACGTTCCCTTTTGGGAAGCGACATTCCTCGCCAGAATCCCACTTTTCGCCAGAACGTGTCGCCCTTTGACGGGACACCACTGTTGCTTGTACCTGCGCTTCGTCCTGATGTGACGATTTTACATGTGCAACGCAGTGATGGAGAGGGCAACATTCACCAGTGGGGCAATCTCGGTGTATGTGAAGAGGCTATGTTAGCGGCGCGTGACGTGCTTGTGATCGCAGAAGAGATTGTACCCAAATCCGTGATTGTGAGCGACCCGAACCGTGTGCTTGGCCCCTCATTCAAAGTGCGCGCCGTTGTCCATGAGCCATTTGGAGCGCATCCTTCAATGGTGCAGGGTTATTATAACCGTGACCATGCGTTTTTCCACGACTATCATGAACAGACGCGTACAGTAGAAGGCTTTCAGCAATGGCTTACCACATGGGTACAGCAGGTGCCAACACGCACCGACTATCTCAAGCAATTGAGCGCGGAACGTGTGCAAGGTCTAGGTATTCAAGCACATCGCTATGCCGCCCCCGTTGATTATGGTTACTAGAAGGGAGGATAGTATGACACATGTGACAGAGTATACGCCACGCGAATTGATGGTGGTATGTGCCGCACGCCAGATACAGGAAAACGAGCATGTTTTCGTGGGCATGCGCCTTCCTCTTCTGGCCTTTGCACTGGCGAAACGCACTCATGCGCCAAACTGTGTAGGTTTGTTCGAGACTGGCATTATGCGTGATACTCCTTCGTCCGAATTGTTGTACACAATGGGCGATCTGCCAAATATCGCTGAGGCACTATGGACGACGCGTACCGTGAACCTGCTGGGCTTGATGGCGACAGGTGAAATACAACTTGGCTTTATTGGGGGAGCCGAGATTGACCGCTACGGCAATCTTAACACCTCGACAATCGGTACGGACTGGTATGCTCCCAAAGTGCACCTTCCTGGAAGTGGTGGTGGGGCTGATATCGCATCGCTTTCCCAGCGTCTCGCCATCATTATGCCACACGATAAGCACAGGCTGCGTGAACGTGTAGATTTCATCACAAGTCCCGGCTATGGCTATCCCGATGAACACGGACCCGCAGGGGTAGCATGGCGTAAACGTGTCGGCCTACCGCGTGGTGGTCCGTCAGCCTTGATTACCACCATAGCCGTCTTCACCTTCGATTCCGACAATGGCGAGGCCATGCTGCAATCGTATCATCCAGGTAGCACTATCGAGCAGGTGCAAGAGCAAACAGGCTGGCCTCTACGTCTCGCTCCCAACTGTGCCGAAACGGTGCCACCCAGTGATGATGAGTTACGTGTGATCCGCGAATGTGACCCACAAGGTGTGTGGACGAAGTGATAGTGGTATACTACAACTACTTATTCGTGGCTGAATCTACAACGAAGTGCGAGGAGCTTAACCAGTTATGGCAGACTATCAGTATATTCTTGCGGAGCGTCAAGAGCGTGTCGGCGTGGTCACGTTGAACCGTCCTAAAGAGTTGAACGCGCTTAGTACGGGGCTTGTCAAAGAATTGGCAGATGCATTAGAGGAATTTGATCGTGACAGCGCAATACGCTGTATCGTTATCACAGGTGCAGGTGATAAGGCGTTTGCGGCGGGTGCCGATATTAAAGAGATGTCTGATAAGACACCGATAGATATGGCGATTGGGGGGTTTGATGAGTGGAGCCGCATCCGTCGTATTCATACGCCGCTTATCGCAGCCGTTGGTGGATATGCACTTGGGGGTGGGTGTGAACTGGCAATGCACTGTGACATGATCGTTGCATCAGAGAATGCGCGCTTTGGACAACCCGAAATTCTGATAGGTGTCATTCCAGGCGCAGGTGGTACACAACGTCTTGCACGTACGCTCGGTAAATATCGCACGATGGAAATGGTTTTGACAGGCGCACAAATCAGCGCACAAGAGATGTTTGAGCATAATCTTGTCAACCGTGTTGTGCCAAAGGGTGAGCATCTGAACGAGGCACTCAAACTGGCCCAAAAGGTCGCGGAACAAGCACCAGTCGCGGTACGTTTAGGCAAAGACGCAGTACTTGCGGCATTCGAGACATCTTTAGAGGAAGGGCTTGATATCGAACGTAAAAACTTCTTCCTGTTATTCTCAACGGAAGATATGCGCGAAGGTATGCGAGCCTTTATCGAGAAACGCAAAGCGAACTTTCAGGGAAGATAGGTTCGACAAAGAGATAAAGAACATTATACCCTTTACAGAGGGTATAATGTTCTTTATCTCTTTGCTACGCAATCTCTTCACAAGGTTACGTAAGCTTAAACAGAACTAAGATTTGGTTTCTCTCCCCACACGCTGAAAAAGTACCAGAGGGCACGAAACTCGTGAGCCAGCATCTCCACAAGAGCCTGTTCATACAATGTATCTAGCTCTTCCTGAGTTGCCACTTTCATTTTGATCGCAAACGGTTGTACTAATTTCAGAAGGTATTGAAAATTCTTATAGTTGCTCTCGTATGCCTTCGTGCCTTGTGAAGAGTTCAGAACGTAAGCTTGTTCAGAGATATTTTGACATCCTGCATCTTGCAGAAACCGTCCAAGCATTGGAGTGATGCCGAAATGTCGTCCATCTGGTTCAAAGCAGCGCTCATCAACATAAAAGGCACGATAAAATAAGCGTTTCATCCGTTCTAAAGCAGCACTTGTTGAGATACCCCAATCATCTACTTCTGTTAATGTGATTACTCCACCTGGACGCAGAACGCGCATAAACTCGTCAATGACACGAGGCCACATCTCTTTGTGCATAAATGAAATCATGAAGCGCGCATTAACCACATCAAAGGAGTTATCAGGAAACGCAAGCGGCTGCAGAATATCCATCACAAGAAAGTTGAGGTTTTCTAATCTCCGCACTTTCGCTTGAGCGTTCGCATACTGAATCATCGTTTGACTGATATCAATGCCCGTGACATCTATTTCTGGATACTGAAACGCTACATCCGTAGCCCATCCTCCTGGACCACATGCAACATCTAAGACGCTTGAGGCAGTTGAGAGAGCGAGAGGATGTGGCAACAACATTCCCATTGCTCCCGTCATGAGGTGGTCTTGATCTGTCAGCCGTGCCATCTCTGCACCGCTCTCACTATCAATGACATAGGTATTATCCTGTAGGTCAGACACTCTAAAACTCCTTTTTTAAGAATTCACCAATTTCATTTATGAGATGCTGGGAGAGAGTTGCTGTAGCAAGTTCTGTTCGATCTGCTGCCAGACCACTTGCTCTGCTTGGACAGGTGACATCGGCTGTTGATCTTTTTGTGCTTGCCTCATTGTCTGCATCAATCTCTCTCGAAACGTTGCAAAGTGGGGATGTTGTATTTCAGGCGGAGGCATAATTTTTAGTTCAATTTGTGCTGGTTCATAGAAGTCTCCTGGGTCAAAGACAACGAAGAGAAGTTCAGCATATTGCTCAATCAGAGCACACCTCTCCGATGTGAAGTAATCAGGTTGAGAACTTGAAACCAAGAGACTGCCCGCAATCTTTCCAAGATGTAGAATGGGAACGGCAACCGCGCTTTCCTCCCATTGTCCTCGATAGCCAGGAGCGATTCCAGAATCATCTTTCAGACGTAAATTCGACTCAATACGACAAAAACTTACAACATGTCCAGCTAACGACTCTGCACCCAACAAAAGTCCTTGCTGTTCTAGCGAATCAGCCCATGGAGGTGTTCCACGGCCTACTCTCTCACGCAAACTTTGTACCTTCCCATTTGCAGAAGGTGGCATGCAACAGGCAATTATGATTGCCAACCCCAGACGTTGCGGGTCTAATTGATTGATAGCTTGCTGCAAGATAAGATCGCTGATTGAAGAGAAAAGAAGGCTCTTCGAGAGCGTTGTAACAGTGTGAAGGACGCGAGCGAAGAGTTCGGGAGGAATAGTTAAAGAATCTCCGTGGTGTATCTCTTGGTTCGCAAAAGACGAGAAATCTTTGAACTCCTCCTCTATTAGATGTTGCAAAAGGTCATGATGCTGAGGAAGAATAGCTAGTAACCGTTGTAGACTTTTTAGACGCGGTTTTGATTCACCATTGCTCCAACGTATCAACGTGACAGGATTGACGCCTATCGCGTCAGCAATCCTTTGTCGTTCTTGAGGATCGCTAAGGTGTTGTCCGAGTAATTCGCGCCAAGTCTGTGGCTGCTCCATCTCTTCTCGTCCTTATTACATGAATACTTTTCTATCTAAATGTCAGCATAGCAGTCAAAAGCACGAAAGTCAATAATTTCGGATATAGAGAGTTGACAGCGTTGAGATGGAGTGATATTACTTTTGGGAGCGGGAGTGTTCATGTTCACTGTACGGTTTCTAGCTTCTCTTCTTTCAGTAAAATAGTTTGAGAAGTTAAATGAGAAAGGTTTATATTCATGCCACAAGAAGATGCGGTTATCCTCTCAGCCGTGCGTACACCTATAGGGCGTTATGCTGGAAGTCTCAAAGATGTACGGCCTGACGACCTCGCCGCGCTCGTCATTGGCGAAACGATTCGGCGTGCGAATATCGACCCCCGTAGTGTGGAAGATGTTATTCTTGGTTGTGCGAATCAGGCTGGCGAGGATAACCGTGATGTGGCACGTATGGCCTTACTTTTAGCGGGCTTGCCTGTAGAAGTTGCGGGACAAACCGTCAACCGCTTGTGTGGTTCAGGTTTACAAGCTATCAATAGCGCGGCACAAGCTATTCAAACAGGGGCGGGTGATACCTTTATCGCTGGTGGCGTCGAAAGTATGACACGTGCGCCTTTTGTGCTGGGCAAAAGCGACACACCATTTGGACGCAACATGCAGCTGCAAGACACCACGCTCGGCTGGCGTTTTATCAATCCCAAACTTTCGGCGTTGCACCATCCCTACAGTATGGGCGAGACGGCTGAAAATGTCGCGGAACGTTATCGTATAACACGTGAAGAGCAGGATGAGTATGCGTTACATAGCCAGCAGAAAGCGGTTGCTGCCCAGCAATCAGGTCGTTTCGCTGTAGAAATTATACCTGTGACTTTGCCACACAAGAAGGGTAATGAGGCGACAATCGTTGCGCTGGACGAGCATCCCCGCGCTGATACCTCGCTCGAAAAGCTTGCCGCCCTCAAGCCCGTCTTTCGTAAAGAGGGTGGTAGTGTCACGGCTGGTAACTCGGCGGGTATTAACGATGGAGCGGCTGCCCTTGTACTGATGGCTCGAAGTCAAGCGCAACGTCTCGGCTTACGACCTCGCGCTCGTATTGTTGCTTCAGCCGTTGCGGGAGTTGATCCTGCCTATATGGGTCTTGGTCCCATCTTTGCCACACGAAAGGTTTTGCAACGTGCGGGCCTCAGTATCTCTGACATGGACCTGATTGAACTCAATGAAGCGTTCGCGTCACAAACATTACAATGTGCCCGCGAACTAGAGATCGACATGGAGAAACTGAATGTCAACGGCGGTGCTATTGCCCTTGGTCATCCTCTCGGCTGTAGTGGTGCACGTATTGTCACAACCCTACTACATGAACTAGAAAGACGCGATGGTCGCTACGGATTAGCGACCATGTGTATCGGCGTTGGTCAGGGCATCGCTACAATTATCGAGCGCGTGTAAAAACATCTAAAAGTGAAAAACAACAAGGCTACGTGTCAGGCCACAACCTGACACCGTAGCCTCGTTGTTTTTCATCCATACATATTTATGATGAGAGATAAAGTGATCCAAACAGTATCAAGATGACGTAGTACTAGGCAAGAAGCCATAGTTCCAAATCGCATACGCGCCCACTGTAGCGACCTCTGCTGAACGCGTCAGCAAAGTTTCTTCTGCATAGTGCGTTTGGATAGTGCGCTTCATACAAATCCTACGTAGGCATTTGCTACAAGAGTGTTGTAATAACGGCTAACGGCATACATTCTGTTTTCGAGTATACGAGAGCCTGTTTAAAGACAAAAGGATAAACTCATCTTGAATACACCGGACGAAGTTTCCAAACGTACTTCCCCCACTCAATCGTCGTCATCGTTTATGGCGCGTCGCTCACGTAGAATGTTGCTCAAGGGAGCAGCAGGTGCTGCTGGTGTCGCTGCCGTTGCTGGTGCAGGCATCTTGTCTGTTAGCCCTGCTTACGCGAGATACGCACGTCCTGATAGTCAAACAAGTGCTCAACAGAACCAACAAGTCTACAAGTTATCGCAACAAACCGCCGACTCTATTGCAGACATTCTGACCATCGCTCGTACAGCCGAGCAGTTGGCAGTGACGTTCTACACAAACGGCGTTGCGAATGCTGATAAGTTGGGTATCACGGGTGATAACCTTGCATATCTCAAAGCAGCACTTGTTGAAGAGCAAATTCACCAGCAATTCCTTGCTGCTAATGGTGGTAAGTCACTTGCTGATACATTCAGTTTCCCACAAGGTCCACAAACGTTTACCGATTTGAAGACCTTTATTGCGACTCAGCAACAATTAGAAGGCGTGTTTGACTCGGCATACTTGGCGGCGATCATGGAATTTGCGCAGTTGGGACGCCCCGATCTTGCACAGATCGCTGGACAGATTGCCACCATTGAGTCAGAACATCGCGCATTAGGTCGTGCTATTGGTGGTCTTGTACCAGCCGACAACTGGGCCTTTACGCCTGTATTGCTCACGTCTGTCGGAGCAGCACCTGCATTAGTGCAGAAAGCTGGCTACCTTAGCCCTATGTCTGGCAACAGCTATACCTACCAGCAGACACCTACATCCGGCGCGGGTGTGGAGCAGTTGAAACCATTCTCTATGAGCGCTGGCACTGTCGTAGGCAATGGTTAATTAGCGAACCCTCTTTTCCTCTCTGTGTTTTCTCTGTTAAGTACATGCTTTCAGAGAGCATAGAGAGGAAAAGAGACAAATATGGGAAAGGAGAGAAGCTATGACCGTTGTCTTGACACAACGTTTTTGTGGTGTATGTGGGGCAGCCGCAACTGCTGATACACAGCGTTTTTGCCCTCGTTGCGGTGCGAACATGGATGTAGTAGACGATACAAAGACGGTAAAGTACCGTCCGAACAAGGAAGACCAGGAACAAGAGAGCGACGCGACGATACGACTCTCCTCACCACAAAAGCTCTATTTGAAGGCAATACTAGAACAGGCTGCTCAGGAATCATCCATTAAGCCTACCCTGCAAGAAGCCCCCCCAGAAAAGTACCGAACGAGGCAGAGAGGTGCCAAAAGGTTTTCGCAAAATATGCTTCTCGCAAAAATAGGCTGTGGGATTGGCCTTGTACTTATTCTCGCGACCCTACTCATTGGAGTAATGAATCAGAACAACGATCTTAGTGCTCAGCGGCAGGCAAATCAGAGCAAAGCGCAACTCGATACACTTATTCAGCATGCTCGTGCTCTTGGTGTCCCTACTGCCTCTTTACAAGCTACTCTAGCTCAGGAAAAGCAAGCGGGTAATTCATATTCACCTTTTGTGCTTGTTTCTCGTCAGTCAGCTACAAGCTATTATCACAATCTAGCACAACGCTATCATACGCTCTCTTCACAAGTAAATGGAATCATTACTACTGTTACGCAGCAATTTCAGGTGCAGGCGCAACAGGATATGCAGACCTTCCAAACTGCTCTTTCGGCAGGAAGCACGCAAAATGTTGGCAGAAACCAGTCCTTTGCGACGCAGTTCAGTCAGGACCAGTACGCGCTCTCATCAGCACAAACACCTAGTGAGTATGCTGCGATCAGTAAAAGTGTGCATCAGTCGCTACAGATGCTTAGCCTCATGACCGCGACATACGCCAACCTTACGGATTTTCACGACACGCTCACGCGAATGAGCGATGCACACCTCGACGTGACAGCTATGCAATCGCAATACGACAATGACGTGCAACTCTTTAACAATGCGACGCAAACTGAAGACTTTCAGAACCTGAATACGCAAATTGATGTGCAGTATCAACAAACGGTTGTGACATCAATTCAAGCATTTCCCTATGTCAGTATTACCAAGTTGAATGAGCTGCAGTCACAGATACATTTGTTACAGATATATGGAGTGAACGCAACTCCCTATCAACAACGACTCAATAGCGACCAACTTGCTGTTGTGCGCGCGAAGACTGTGTATGACCAACTAGGATTTTTCAAGCAGGTTGACGCGGATATTGCCTCGCTTCATGGAGACATTGTTCAAGGGGACGCACACTATCTGGTAAAGCAGTTTCATCAAGAGGTAAATACTTGGGCCAAAGCGCATCCATTTAATGATGCATACGATGGTCATGTATACGCGCTCGATAACGGGTATATGAATGCTGGTATTGGAGCCGGTTTGGATAGTGATCTCGCCAGTAGCGATACAACAGCAGGTTTTGAGGCCGTGATCGCCGAGACAAACAACGCGCTCTTCAATCTTCATCTGTTCGAGAAGGACTATAACGACTCGACACCATATAACAAGATACATGCAACTGATACGCAGGTGTTAAGCCACTACAGTCTCACAAAGAAACAGGTACTTGTGGTCTCGCTCGCTGAGCAAGCTATGCGTGTATACCAGGATGGGAAGCTCGTAAATTCGTATCATGTGACAACAGGTAGGCAGGAATTACCATCGTTGCCAGGAGTATGGTCAGTATTAGACCGCAGGTCGCCCGTTATCTTTACGGCGGCGGAACCCAAGAGTTCGCCTTTCTGGTTTCCCGATACGCCCATCAGCTACGCCATTCTCTATCACTTTGGGGGCTACTTTGTACATGATGCTCCCTGGCGTGCCAACTTCGGTCCTGGCACTCAATTCCCGCACCAGGACGCAAGCGGCACAACGGCATATAACTTTGATGGTAGTCATGGCTGTATCAACCTGCAAGAAAGCGATGCAGGTTGGGTCTATAATCACACAGGTTGGGATACCTCGATTGTGATTTATTAGGAGTAGAAAAGAACTATGGGAAAGCAAGTTCTTTTCCTCTTATCTTTGTTATATCACATCCTTTACCCGTTTTACATTATT
>CAZZVE010000111.1:1474-15717 GCA_964657325.1 uncultured Ktedonobacterales bacterium | reverse complement strand
CCACTTGATAGGGCATTTACCACCACCGACCCCCGCGATGCATTTCTTGAAAGAATTCCTGGTCCCCGGTCCAGTCGTCGGTTGGGCTGGTCATGCAGCCTCAATTTACAAAATGTGAATGAATGAATCCAGGTAGGAAGTGGTTTCTCTAGGCTCAGGAGAAAAGATTCCTATGTTTCACGCTGATTTCCCAGGTTTCGCCCGAAAAATCGTCAAACATTCACGCTCTTTACTACCATAACCATAAAAGGCTTCTCAGAAGCTACATCTGTGAGACAAATAACATTATTTTCATCCTTACTATATGATTGAGAAAAAGCACCAATAAAGGATGAGGGACGATCATTGAGGAGTGCATCATAGTAAAGATGTTTTTTGCAGAAGGGGCGATACATTGATACGCGAATGTGTGAAACATCAAACTTTCCATACATCTCTCTCTTTAAAGCATTTTTTAGATGTTCACTCCATTTGACCTTATCATACTTTACAAAGCTATCAATATCTTTTGATCTTCCTTCTCTAGCCCAGCGAGATACTTCACTGTTATAGTCGTTTATAAAATGCTTAATTTGCCCTACCAGCAGCTGATAATCAAAAGCATAAACTATATCATCTCTCCCTGTTGCCACTCCTGGTGAATAAGTCTTGAATACTGAGTTTATTTGTTGTTCAGAGCCAACCTTCGTCTCTTTTGTCCCCATTGGCAAAAAAGCAGTAAAATGAGTATGCAAACCTTCTGTGAGCCATGTATGTTTTGTATCTGGATGCAATTCATCCCATTCGACATTCATGATACTTTGCTTTTCTTGCAAGAAAGCAAATTTTTCAGTTCGTCGCCAATTTTCCGGCACTCGATGATAATACAATCCCTTTACATCACTTTGCGAAGCTCTGACAGCTACTGTAATTCCTACACCTACTTGAATACCAAAAACATTATGAGTAGTACCTGAAAGTTTAGGATTTTTCCTTGTATTCCCGTGTAAGTCAACAAAGTAGACTTGATTGAAGTCTTGCAAAAGGTGCTTACGCATACCTGCAAAAGCTATCTGATCAACGAAAGAGTTATTAGATACAAGGCAAACAATACCATCCCGTCCTTGTAAACGGTCTGTAGCCCATCTAAAGAATCTTACGTAAGCGTCGTACAAAACATTGTTAAGTGTTGCCTTCGAGTCTTTAACATAGGTTTCTTTTACACGTTTGTCTACTGTCGAGTAGCGACGATTCTTATTATTATCATTCTCACTCTTTTGCCATGCATTATACGGCGGATTCCCAATCACTACCATAATCTCAGCATCTTTTTGGCGTTGCATACGTTCAGTATTACGCTCATTAAAAGATGAAAATTCCTTTTGCATGCCTTCGAGGTTGAGGGTGTCGGCGAAGGAGATGCCTTCAAAGGGTGTGTAGGTTCCGGTCTTCTCGTAGTAGGCGTGTTCGATGTTGAGCGAGGCGATGTAGTAGGGCAGCAGCATGATTTCGTTGCAGAACAGGTCGTTTTCGTATTTTTGTTGCAGGTCGCTACCGGAAATGTGGTTCTGTATCAGGTTGACGATGAAGTTGCCCGTTCCCGTGGCGGGGTCGAGTATCTGCACACCTGGCTCCGAGAGCGATGTGTTGAACTCGCGTTGCAGAATGACATCGACGCTTTTACACATGAACTCGACAATCTCTTGTGGCGTGTAAACGACGCCGTGTGTGTCGGCCTGTTTCGTCGAGAAGCCCTGAAAGAAGCTTTCGTAGACGGTATTAAGAAATTTTTGTTTCTCGGTCCAGTCGGGCAGCGTGCGAGCTGCTTCCTCGATGGCGACATAGTAGCGGTCAAGCGGTTTCAGGAACTCATAGCGGTTGAACTCGCGGCTGGTGAGGGCCTGAATGACCGTCTCGATCTCTTTAGCGATGACGTTGCGATTGGTGAAATCGGGATTGTTGAAAATCGTGCGGAAGAGGCGTTCGGTCAACAGGTGTTGCACCAGCATCTCATCGACGGTCTCGCTACTCATGTTGGGGTCGAGCGAGGAGCGGCACAATTCTAAGAAGGTTGCGAAGGCTTTGACAAAGGTTGAGTTACGCGCGTGTTCGGTCTTGATGCGCTCTTTCAAGCCTTGCGCGAGATCGGGAATGTCGGCCTTGAACTCCTGTACGGCACGTTCAAAACCCTCGATATCGGGGTCGGCATGATGGATAAAGCCATTGAGCAGGTCCATGAGTTGCTTCTGCTGGGTCAGGTCGGCATCGAAGACGCGCCTTCCGTCTTGATAGAGTATGGCGCGGCGTGTATTCTCAAAAATAATGTTGTTCGTGGGGTAGCCCGTGGTGATTTTCTTACGCACCTCGGCTTCCAGGTCGTCGTCCAGGTCTTTCGCCTCCCAATAGCCGCAGCGCAGATAAATGCTATTGTGTAGCGTGGCATCGGGCCGAATGATACGCTTGCCCACCGCCAATTTCTCTTCCGGCACCACCTGCCAATTCACTGTCTGTGCGAAGGCGGTCAACAAACTCTGAAAGGCACTACGCAGTGCCGTTTCATGCTTGACATTGCTGCCCTTATACTGGGCCAGCGTACCATAATACGAGTCAATCGCCTTCTTGAGCGTGGAAGTCAACATCATGAGAAAATACCCCTCCCCTTGCTATGTATGTACAATTAATTTAATGTGATAACGAACGTGTGTAGATACTCTATAATTGGGGCAAACATGATAGGCAAACGAGCATAGCAGGTCGGGGGCATGACAGGCAAACGAGCATGACAGGGGGACATGATAGGGGCAAGCCCTGTCACTACTATACTTTCCGCCACCGCGTGGCAAGCCACGCGAGTCCGTGTATAGTAGTGACAGGGCTTGCCCCTGTCATGCCTACCCCTGTCATACCGTTTCATCCTGTATAGTATAATTGTGCGTTATCGTCGCCGTTTTACCTAGCATAGCCTCGACGCCACAGTAGCGTTCTTCCGCCAACGCGATGGCGCGCTCGATCCATGTTGCATCGAGCTTTTGACCTGTAAAGGTATGTTCCACCGTGATAGTTGTGAACACTCTTGGATGAGATGAGGCCCGTTCGCCGTGTACGCGCAACTCGTACCCCGTGATATCTTGTTTGCGTTTACGTAAAATAGAGAGCACACTGATACCTGTACAGCCAGCGAGCGCGACCAGCAACAATTCCATTGGACTACTGCCCACGCCCGTTGTCCCAGATACCATATCGTCCAGCATATTTACTGTCACCGTCTGACCGGAACCCGTATCAATTGCAAAACGCATATCCTCTTCTAAATGTGCTACCGCATGCATCTCATCCATATAAATACCTGTTTCACGATACATCTGGTTCCTACGACCTTTATTTGACAACTGGTAATCCCTAGTGTAACGTACATTTTTGCATGCTGCAAGTCATTACGCAAAAGAGGCATAGGCGTTACGTCGCACGCAAAAAACAAGGACATATGTTCGTATTCTTGTGGTACACTTCCATCGGTAGCCACAACAGAAAATCTTAACATACAAGTTCTAGCAAGGAGGCATATCATGATTGATGCAGTCGCAACCGTATGTATTTTTGTAGACGATCAGGACAAGGCGAAAACATTCTATCTTGACACGTTGGGCTTTGAGTTGCGCGATGATTCGCCGATGGGTCCGTCACGTTGGCTAGCGGTCGCACCCAAGGGATCGCACACGGAGATCATCCTGTACAAGATGGATGGCAACTGGGACCACTACAAGCAGGTCCAGGGTAAATCACAGGCCATCACATTCGACGTAACCGACATGACAACTCTATACAATGACCTTAAAACAAAAGGTGTACAGATTGTGCAGGAGCCAGACGCGCAACCATGGGGCACCTTCATGACCATCCTCGACCAGGATAATAATGCGTTGTTGCTGGTGGAACGGCCTGAATAACGCATCTGTATAGGTCTGATATAGGGGCATGACAGGCAGGTGGGCATGACAAGGGCATGACCAGCAGGTGGGCATGGCAGGGGTATGACAGGGGCAAGCCCTGTCACTACTATACGCGGAATCGCGTGGCAAGCCACGCAGTGGCGGAAGGTATAGTAGTGACAGGGCTTGCCCCTGTCATGCTGCCAACCGTCTTTACAAACTTATCTTTTCTTAACTTAACGCGTATAGAGTGTCATAGAATAAGACCTCTACAGTTGAATCCCTAAGAACGTCATCAAGCGACTCAAGGTCGGTGTTGGGACAGAAGATTTCTGCTGTTGTACCATGATGTCCCTTGCCATTTGACGCACCTCATCAAGACCTCCCTGCAAACTAGGGTCGAGAGCGAGCGTCGCAATCGAAGACTGTAGGATATATTGCAAACATAGGACTGCAAGCCAGCGAGGTATCCAAAGAAAGAGCACTTTCATACCGAGAGGCGTTATAGGTATATTTTGTGCTTGCAAGACCCGCAACCCTTCACGAGCGGCCTGAACCATCATCACCACATTTTTGCGGGTCCGCCCAAGCTTCGCACTACTTCCTTGTGTCATGACGACAGACGCTAACATACATGCATCAATGATGGCGTGCGTTTTGAGCCAACTCTGCATATCGGAATTTAGGGTCACTGAGAAGCCTGCTTTCTTGAATGCTGTTGTAAGTTGTCGAAGACGTAGTGTTATACGACCATCTTCTTTCCCTAGCGTCGTCTGTGCAAGGGCGGGGTGATGGGCATACCGGATGACCTCCCCCTGTCGAGATCCTCCTATGGATGGAAAGCCAAGGAGCACACGATGGGGGTCGAGCATCGTAAATCTTTGCATGCCATCAGGATTATTGAGCATGAACAGTATTGTAGGAATCTGGTGATTAGCGGCAAGGCTCGGTAGGACAGAGTCGAGGTGGTCCAGCCGCACGGTCACGAGAACCACATCGTAGCTATCCGTCGGAGCCAGATGCTCAACGACAGAAACCTGTGTTGTCGTATGCTTTCCTGTCACTGTATTTTCAAGAAGAATGCCGTGCGTTCTCAATGATTCTGCGCGTTGACCTCTCGCCAGCAGAGACACAGCGTATCCTGCCTCTTGGAGTTTTGCGGCATAAACGCTGCCAATGACTCCGGCTCCATAGACCAAAATGTTCATTGTTCTTTCGTTCCCTTCTATATATTCTCCTTCGAGGGATTGCCTCAAAGGAAAGCATCGTCCAGAGTCATTTAAAAGTTGTTTTCAGAGCACCCACAAGGGGATGCCCTGGCCCTCGTTTCTAACTTTTAAATAGCCCTAAGCATTATCAACATATGTTGATTAATCATCATTTGTTCGATTATAATGATCTTACTGGAAGTGTTGGCTTGCTTCAATAAGTAAAATAGCTGAATTTGTTCATTATTCAACACAACTTGACTGTTTGTTCATCATTCAACACAGTTTAGCTGATTGCTTATGAAAAAGAGGAAAAACCTATGGACAGACGAATACGCAAAACACGGGAGGCCATTCTCGAAGCTTTTGTCGGGCTGATGGCAGAGAAAGATTTTGAGCACATTACGATGAACGACATTGCGGACCGGGCCGATATAAACCGGGGGACTATTTATTTGCATTATATGGACAAGTTCGATCTACTGAATCAGTGTATCGAGACTCATTTGTCCCAATTATTTGAAAGCTGCTTGGTCGGTGACGACACTGCTCAAGCTCCTTCCAAAGATGCGTTGCTCCGCACATTCAACTATTTGGAGCAGCATGCGTTCTTATATACCACCCTGTTGGTCAACAAAGGCGTTCCTACTTTCCGAAACCGCCTGACGACTGTGATACTGCAGGGTCTCGATGAATACATTGATATGAGCGGCATCAACCGAGGTATGAACAAGGAGGTGATGGCACAATTTCTAGCTTCGGCTACCGTTGGTGTCCTGGAATGGTGGATGACTCACTCGATGCCCTGTCCCGTGACGGATATTGTAGACCAATTGTGGTCGCTGCTAGAACGCATTCAGGTGGTGCCCGTGCCATCGAATTAAGGGATACATCGGTCCCTACAACCTTCCCATACGTATATTCGTATCCGATTGTAGAAGCAAAAACGCGTATGCGAAGAAGGATACAATCATGAACGAGAAGAAACAACCATCAGTCGTCAAGACGCTGGCCTGGGTGTATAGCGTGGTTGGCGTCTATACCGCGATATCTATT
Source organism: uncultured Ktedonobacterales bacterium (assembly GCA_964657325.1). Taxonomy (GTDB): domain Bacteria; phylum Chloroflexota; class Ktedonobacteria; order Ktedonobacterales; family Ktedonobacteraceae; genus JBBQVS01. The sequence goes on along the minus strand of CAZZVE010000111.1, from coordinate 9,545 downwards.
ATTGGTCCCGTCATAATGGACAAGGTATTACAACGAGCAGAACGCAACAAAAGGCTTAACTAGCTTTTATACTATAGATGTCCCTAAGATGATCTATCTGTAGTAGATTCCCAACCTATTCGACGGTTTTTCGTAGGGACCAGGACATCCCCTTGCGGATGCTCTGGTCTCTGACCAATGTACTTTGATGGGTCTACTACGTGCGTTCTTTATGTGATATGCACGTTCTATCACGTCGTATATAGTAGGGTAGCTCCTTGTGAGCGTCCGTTGTATATATCTGAGCGTCCGTCTGTCGTATTCCTCGTCGAGAAAGGACTCATCCCCATGCAGACGCAACAAGAAATTGATGCCCTCATCGCGAACGAGTTGGAGGAGGGCGAACGTGTACTCTGGACTGACCGACCTCACCCCAACAGCAGGAGTAGCGCATCACCCACAATGGCCTTCTATATCATGGCGTCAGTGTTTGGACTCATAGGTGTTATGCTCATCCTGGTAGGCTTTATTGTTTCAGTATCCGTACATGGCAAAAATGGGTCGGACGTATTGCTTGCATTGAGCATTATCGGCACCACTTTTATCTTTCTCGCAATTCTCTTTACTATTTTCTCGCTTTTCTATCGACCAAACCTGAAAGGCACAGCCTATGCCATCACCGAGCAACGCATCATCACGGTGACGACGGGAAGATCGCTCATTGTGTACTCTTATGGTAAAGAAGATATTGGTGCGCTTAACCGTATCGAGCGTCCTGATGGATCGGGCGACCTCATCTTCGCGGCGAATAGGCAAGCATCACCTTATGGCGGTAACTATGGCTACTACGGTGCGAGTTATGGCTCATATGGTGGCACAACTGGAAACATGGGAACATTGGGCATTTCAGCAAATGCAGGAAAGTTTCTCGGCATCGCTAATGTGCGCGACGTGGAGCGCATCGTGCGCCGCACCTTCAAACAGGAGCGGTAGGGGCAGCAATTCATTGCGCTCATACGCATCAAGATAAGAATTGCTGAGTTTATCATTGCATATCGAGCCGTGGGGAACATGACAGGGGCAAGCCCTGTCACTACTATACAACGGAGTCGCATGGCTTTGCCACGCTGTGATGGTCGGTATAGTAGTGACAGGACTTGCCCCTGTCATGCCAATGACAACATGTTTTTTCTTCATAGCAATCTCAACCATTTTTATCTTGATGCATATGAGGCAGCAATGGATTGCTGCCCCTACCGCTTTTGATATTCTCTATTGATATCAATTTGGAATGATTTCTATCTATTTTCATTATGATATATGCACTTACGAGACATTTGGCGTGTTCCTTACGTAATATAGTAGAGCATTTGAAACCGAACAATAGCAAACCACCCTATGTTACCTGCGAATGATGTCATATAATGGTGATTATACTTTTGAACAGGTAATCTAGTAAGGGAGCGAATAACGCATGGAAAAGATCGCGTTCCGTAGCATCACAAAGAACTATCCTGGGGCGAGTAAACCCGCCGTTGATAGTGTGAGCTTCGGTGTGCCAGAAGGCAGCACCTGCATGCTGGTAGGAACCTCTGGCTCTGGCAAAACGACCTTGTTACGTATGGTCAATCGACTGATCGAGCCGACTTCGGGCGAGATTGTGATTGATGACAAAAATGTACTCACGGAAAACCCCGTTGAACTGCGACGACGCATCGGCTACGTCATTCAGCAAGTTGGCCTCTTTCCACATATGAATATCGCGGAAAACGTGCGTGTCACCGCGGAGATCGCGGGTGGCTGGAGCAAGCAAAAACTCAATAGTCGTGTCGATGAGTTACTTGACCTCGTTGGCTTGGCTCCTGGCGAGTATCGCAATCGTTTTCCACGTCAGTTGTCTGGTGGGCAGCAACAGCGTGTTGGTCTTGCGCGTGCGCTTGCCACCGATCCCGCTATTCTGTTGATGGACGAGCCATTCGGCGCACTCGACGCGATTACACGCGAACGTATGCAGAACGAGTTGCTACGTATTCAGCGTGACGTGCACAAAACCATTCTTTTCGTCTCGCACGACATGGCGGAGGCGTTCAAACTGGGCAACCAGATTGTTGTCATGGATCAAGGGGAGATGCTGCAAATGGGCAAACCTGTTGATCTGCTCTTGAATCCCGCAAACGATTTTGTGCGTAAACTCGCAGGCTCGGATGACATTCTGCGCCAGCTACAATTCCTACCTGTTGTTGATGCCCTTGATAGTGAGCCTGAAACCGTTTCTTCTGCGCATTGGAACGAAGCTCCAACATGTTCTGCCGATGCCACTTTGCTTGACGCCATGTTGAAACTCCTCTCCACCAATGCTCCCGCACTCATCGTACAAAACACAGAAGACAATCATGATCGCCTCGGCTTCGTCACTCTCGCCAGCATTAACCGCGAAATCACACACGCCCAACAGAATAAACTAGAGTACAATGCTGTGCCGAAAGTCGAAGATACGGTACGTTAGCTCGTTGAGTTCCGTACAAACGAGGGAGGTTTATGCATTATATATTCCAGCCGTACAACTACGACTTGACGGACCCCAATAGTATTCCCAACCTGTTTTTAGCACATCTCTACCTTGTAGGTATTGCCATGTTGCTCTCGTTGGTTATTGCCATTCCCGTTGGCATACTCCTGGCGCGTTATCAGCGTTTTTACCTGCCGGTAGCGACCTTTACGGGTCTGCTCTATACCATTCCGAGTATCGCGGCCTTTGCGTTGCTCATTCCTGTCACAGGCATCTCGCCCGCGACCGCAATCATTCCACTAGTGCTTTACAATCAGCTTGTGCTTATCCGTAACACGGTAACTGCCATTCGTGGTGTTGACCCGCTTTTGCTTGAGGTAGGCAAGGCAATGGGCATGACCTCATGGGAGTTGCTCACGCGTGTCACACTCCCGTTGGCCCTCCCTGTAATTGTTGCAGGTGTGCGTATCGCTACCGTAACGACGGTAGGTATTGCCGCCCTTGCCTCATTGGTGGGACAAACAAGTTTAGGCAACCTGATCTTTCAGAACATTGCCAGTGGCGATACCGATGCAGTTGTGGGCGGTGCTATCCTGATCGCGCTCTTCGCCATTATCGCTGATGTCTTGTTGTTATCATTACAGGTAGCCCTCAATCGGGGACGTAGCGCACTTTCAGTAGCGTAGAAAGGAGGATAAAATAGGATGGATATTCTCAACTTTGTCCTCGACCCGAAGAACAACTTTCTGGGACAAACACTTACCTACCTGCAAATTTGCGCCATCTCGATAGCAGGAGCGGTGATTATTGGAGTCCTACTCGGAGCGGCCGTGTCGGGCAACTCGTTTCTCGCGTTCATCGCTGTAAATGTGAGCGGCTTGCTACGTGCTATTCCTGTGATTGCCACATTGATTGTGTTTGTACCATTTTTCGGCCTTGGCCTGAAACCTGCGCTTATCGCGTTGATTATCGTAGGTATTCCGCCCGTGCTATTGAACACGTATACAGGCATTCGTGGTGTTGATCCAGCAATGATCGACTCCGCGAAAGGCATGGGCATGACGACATGGCAAATTGCCTCGAAGATACAAGCACCCCTTGTCATTCCGCTTGTCGCGGCGGGCGTACGCACCACGGCGGTGCAAATCGTGGCTACGGCGACACTCGCGGCATTTATTGGAGCTGGTGGCTACGGCGATTATATTGTCGATGGCATTGCCGTGTTCAATTATCCCGAACTCATCGCGGGTTCACTCGCGGTGGCGGTCTTCGCCATCATCGTCGAGGTGTTTATGGGTTGGCTTCAACGCAGAGTTACTCCTGTCGGCCTTCGACTTGAGGAGGGTGCGGAGGTGCTCAAAGCGTAAAAAGTGTAAGCGGGCAATGGAGGAGCATGACAGGGGCAAGCCCTGTCACTACTATACTCCCATTACACGTGGCGTTGCCATGCAGTCCGTGTATGGTAGTGACAGGGCTTGCCCCTGTCATGTTGCCCACCCGTAACATGTAATCAATTGTATTCCGTTCTTAGAAGTTTTAGGAGAAAGTAATGTCTTTTCTTACGCGCTCATTGCGAGCAAAAGTGCTGGCAATATTTGCCCTTCTCTCACTCGTGCTGCTTGCAGCCTGTGGTAATGGACCATCATCAACTGGTAGCGGCGGTAGTGGTAGTACTGCACCGACAAAAACGGTCACAGTAGCAAGCAAGCTTGATCCAGAGGGCCAGCTTATTGGTGAAATGTACATCTTGTTGCTCACTAAGGCTGGCTACAAAGTCACGCCAAAGCTCGCGCTTGGTCAGACACCTACGCTTGACGCTGCTATCAAGAGTGGAGCAATCGACATCTACCCAGAGTTTACTGCAACTGGCTTGAACACTATCAAGGCTCAATCATCCTTTGATCCACAAAAGGACTACAATACCGTCAAATCTGCCTATGAGTCGCAGTTCAAAATCACCTGGCTTGACTACTCACCATTGAACGATGGCTACGCGCTGTGTACCTCACAGGCACAGTCAAGCAAACTGGGTATAAAAACACTTTCAGATCTCGCACCAAAGGTAAAAGATTTGACACTGGCAACACAAAGCGATGGCGTCACCTTTATTGACGGCTTGAAGACACAGTATGGCTTTACAACCAGCACGTTCAAATCTGTGAAAAAGGTTGACTACGCGATTGGCTTTTCAGCTATCAAGAGCGGCGATGCGGCAGTAACAGAGTGTTACACCACTGACGGTTCGGTAACGACTGGCGGCAACGTCTTCCTCACCGATGACAAACATGGTTTCCCAGAATTCCATCCAGCACCACTTGTGCGCGACTCCGTGTTGCAAGCGAACCCTGATATCGCGGGTATTCTCAACAAGTTGGCACCCAAGCTGACCACAGATGTGAGTATCCAGCTTCAAGGACAAGTCGCGACCGCGAAAACTGGCGGCACCTCCGTTTCACAAGCTGTGAAGCAAGTAGCGCAGAAGTTCTTACAGGACCAGGGACTGCTGTAATTGGCTTTGTGATACGTATAAAAAAGATAGCGATGAGCTTTCAAGCTCATCACTATCTTTTTTATACGTATCACAAACGACTACATGTCTTCTCATTTGTACACAGTACTGTTTCTAAGTACCAGGAGCCAATGCTAGAGGCATGCACTTTAATAGATTGAAGTGTCATACTCTGTGGGAAGTGTATAATATGCAAGTTTGTATTTGTATCACATGCAAATGTCTTAGCACTTGAGTTTAGACTATTGAATTTAATCTGTAAAGTGCCATTTCTATCGCAGCGCATCAGTAATCCTAAGGTTTGAACAGACCCTACAAACGAAGCAATTTCACCATCTCCATCCCCTCCAAGCCCAGTGTATGAAGCCCATCCGTATTGTGTTGCTGTAAGCGTACTAAGAAAAGGCATTGTAGATGCATCACTATTTGTAATGCGCAAGTACCAGATGAGATTACTTGGTGCAGTGATCTTGATCGTATTCAGTACAAGACGTGACGACTTACCAAATTGAAAACTTTGAGGTTCTATCTGAGATGCGAGGTGAGTTGTTGAAGTGCATCCTGACACTATATTAGATTTAATCTCTACAAGTTCAAGTGTGAAATTTGCATTACCAGTACAGCCCACCGAATATCCCCAAAACTGGGTTAGTTGAATATTCAGATGAGTCAACGTTTTGCTACCAGTGCCACTAAGCGATGCAACCTGTTTCCAGCCAGGACTTAGCGTTTGTTGACTACCTACATCACTATGATGAGACCGAACGTAAAACACAGTGGCAAGCGAGCCTACAAGTATCAATACAAAAATGACAGCTACTAATGTACCAAGTCGTTGTTGCCATGTTTTGCCTTCATAAAATCTTGAACGAATAAACTGCATATCGGTTTTGCCTTTTCGATGCGATTGTGGCGATTGTGGCATAATCGAAGTGGAAGTCGCATGAGGTAAAGAATCCATATTTAGCTGTAGCAAACGTTCGCGGATGCGAGTTAGCGACTGCTTGTCTTCGCTAGAAGGGTCGAAAGAGCGGCGTAAAGATGCTATGAGTCGCTGGTTTTGTTCGTCGCGCTCTTCGGGGAGCAAATCGTTGAAGTCCGACATTACTGCTCTCCTTTCGTTGCTTGGGATCGATAAATGGCACGTAAGGTCGTCAATGTGCGCGAAAGTAGTTTACGTACCGCTTCTTCACGTTTATTTACCAGGACCGCGATCTCCGCGAAGCGTAAGCCTTCGCCATAACGCAACCGTAATATTTGCTGCTGTATTGGAGATAGTTGATTAACGTGTTGATGTAGTTGTTCGTATGCTTCGCGGCGAAGTAGCAACGCTTCGGGCGTCTCTTGCTCATCATTGATTAGTATTTCTGTGAATGGCTCTAGTGGTGCAACTGGGTGACGCATGACACGTCGATAGCTATCAACTAGCTTGTTGTGTGCGACACGTCTTAACCACGCCAATTGTTCGCTCTCGGCTATAGCTGCAAGATTGTCATTTTCCAAAGCCGATGTGAAAACTTCCAATGTGACATCCTCAGCATCTTCACGCGAGGCTATATGGAGCCGCACATACGCAAAAATTATTTGACCATAACGATCAAAAAGCGTGGCATCATCAGAAGGTTCGTAGATTGTGTCTTGCTGTTGTTGCATACGCTCCCTCTCTGTAGTCTCACTCTTTGTATCGTCGCTAACTGCAAAACGTGACAAGAAACAGTAATATATAGACAAAAGCTGTATGAAACTCATTGACAATTCGTGGATATTTTAGATATACTTTGACATATCATTATATGCTGCCCCTTCGTTACAGCCAGCGTTGTCTGAAAATGATAGGCATGTATGCTTGTTGTCTGACCTTCTAGTTGTGTCGGAGGCAACGTATGCCAAAGTTTATGCAACGGGTAGAGCGTCTCTTTCTTCCGATTATTGCCTTGATTGCATTTGTTTGCTCCGTTATAAGTTACTTTCCACCCTTCAGCAACTTCCTGCCACAAAGTAGTATCGCCTCTACCGTCCTACTCCTTGTTGCGCTCATACTTGGCTCAATAGCCTTCATCCAAAGTAAAATTACTGAACTGCAACAAGAGTTGTATCGCGTCTCTTCGGATACCGAGATAGAGCACATGCAAACCTCGCTTAAACAAATGAACCCCATACTCAAAAAGATTTTTGAGGATCGCCTCTTGCAGCTTATAGTTCGGTTCAAAGAGGCCGTGAAAGATGGGAAGGTCACGGTTGACAGTGGGGACCAGTATCGTCACTACTACATCAGTACATTACAAGCCTTTCCAGGGGCAACTTTTTATGCGGCGGGTTTCCTAAAAGTGAGCTATCTGTGGAACGACCCCGATGTGGAAAGTGCGATAGAAGATTTTATTCAGAAAAGTGGAGGCAAACTTATGCGCATTTTCTTTGTGCGCGACAGTGACGACCTCAACGCGCCAGAGATACAAGAAGTTCTGGATAGGCAATGTAAAATAGGAGTCGAAGTCTATTGGCTACATAGCAATTCAGTGTTTAATGATCTCAAAAAGAATTTTCTGGTCGAGGTAAATGGTGTTATCGCTTGGGAAACGTTCATGTATGAAGACCTACAACTGGGCAATTGTATAGCGACAACAAATCAGCAAGAGACGCAACGATATTGCAACATTTTCGCTCGACTACGTGCAGGCAAGCTTCAAAGGTATATACCACAATCTCGCATTTCTCTTCTATAGTTATCACAATCAAAGCATCCTCTTGCTTTCAATACCTAGTTCTTAAGGAACATCTGGTCTCTACTAGTCTGTCAAACGTCATGCGTCACCGAAACTAGGGCACCCGCTGCCTTCGCTCCAATCGCTTCTCTTCTTCGGGGGCATAGGTGTGCTCGGTCTTGCGGCTGGTACCATTATTAACTTTGGCATGACCTATAATAGTTCATTCGGCTCTGTCTTATTCTTCCCTCTTATCATTGCATGGATTGCCTTTATATTACTTATGCTTATGGCTATCGCGGGTTGGTTTGTGGGCATAGTGAACGCGTTCCGTGGTCGTTACTATAAAATGCCCTTCGTCGGCGATTTCGT
>CAZZVE010000111.1:0-1464 GCA_964657325.1 uncultured Ktedonobacterales bacterium | reverse complement strand
CGGGTACCATGTGTATCGGGTGGCCTGTACACGCCACCCGATACACATGGTACCCGTTATTATTTATCACACCTCGGCGTGACCAATCAGGTGTTCACGGATACCGTGCCATGCGGTTGCACCTTCACCAGCCGCGCTTACAAGTTGTTTTGTGCTTCCTGCACGCACATCACCTGCGGCAAAGATGCCCGGCGTTTTTGTTTGCAGGTCTACACCTGTAAGCACGAAGCCCAGTTCATCCAGAGCTACCACGTCCTTGAATGACGCGCTATTGGGAGACAGGCCGATGAAAACGAATACGCCAGCGGGATGGAGTTCTTCCATCTTGTCCGTTTTGCGGTCTCGGACTATAACGGTATCCAGGTGGTTATGCTCACCCTTGAACTCGACAACCTCCGTATTGAAACGGACTTCCATGTCTGATGAATGCAAGGCTTTTTCCGCCGCTACTTTGCTCGCCGAAAGCTTCTCACCACGTGCCAGGATCGTTACCTTTGGACTGAAACGCGTCAAAAACGCTGCCTCTTCGACCGCACTGTTGCCACTGCCAATAACCATTACCTCGCGCCCCTTATAAAAAGGACCATCGCAGGTAGCACAGAAATGAACGCCTGCCCCGATAAAGTCCTCTTCCCCTGGCACACTTAGTCGCTTGTAAACCGAGCCAGTAGCGAGCAAAATGGCGTTGCAGCGATATTGGACGCCCGTGTCGATTTCGACATAGTGTTTGTCCAGGTCGGTCCCAATGTGTACAACATTTTGCGCTGAAAGCAGTTCAACGCCAAAGCGTTTCGCCTGCTCAATCACACGCTCCGCGAACTCGGCACCCGTGACGCCCTCAGGAAAGCCAGGGTAGTTGTCGAGCCGTTCGGTAATACCTGCCTGCCCACCAAGACCACTGCGCTCGATGACCAGCACATCATAGCCATCACGAGCGGCATAGATTGCTGTTGTTAGTGCTGTTGGACCACCACCAACGACAATGAGATCATAGAACTCACATTTGGCTTTGATATCCAGGCCAAGTTTCGCCGCTAGTTGCGAGTTCGATGGCTCAATCAGTACAGACTCATCATCAAACACAATCGTAGGGATGCTCATGCCCCCACTTTGTACATGCTGTACAAACGCCTGCCCATCCTGGTCATTTTCGATATTGATATATTCATATTGGATACGTTGCTCGCCCAGAAATTTCTTGCTACGTTTGCAATCGCTACACCAATCAGCCCCATATAAGCGTATATTATTCTGCATCATTGTGTGTACGCCCCTTCGCAAATCGAAACCATCTCAACGATTTTGGTAATCATATGCACTTCTTCGCCTCGGTGGGGGCAGCAATTCATCGAATGTAACTCACTGCTAAAGTTGCTTGCATAGCTATGTGGAGCACGACAGGGGCAAGCCCTGTCACTACTATACTGACGTTACTGCGTGGCTTCGCCACGCCAGTCCGTGTAT
>CAZZVE010000110.1:0-15727 GCA_964657325.1 uncultured Ktedonobacterales bacterium | reverse complement strand
TTCTACCCTCACTGGTTGCCAGTCACAATCTTTGAGCGCAGACGTGAGCGTTCAAGAATAGATGCTCCTTGCTCAAGAAAGGTCCAGAAAAAATCTATATGCGAATTGGAAGCGGCTTGTTCTTGGTGCATGCGCTCCACACTTGCAAACCACGATACAGGTCTTTGTACCCGTAGACAAAGCACGCCAAGTACCTCATTTCCAGCTTTCATTGGAATGAAACGCAGAATAGTGATCGGCCCAATGGTGCTGTACCGACTTATGTGATTAACTTCATCACGATAGTCTGGTTGTGGGGCAAGACGTTTCTCCATTATCTGCCCGTTATTCAATACTGTTAAAGCCATCGTCTTGTCTTCGGGCGAAAGTGTAATATTCTCTCGTAAAAGTGATGCCTCCACAGGTTGAATGAGTGTTCTATGTTCGTCTGTGAGGAGCAATGCGCAGGAACGCACACCCCATGCCGTGAATACACGTGCGATTGCCTGTACAAAAATCCCTATCTGATCTTCAAAATGCTCGTGTGCGTTCGTCATACGAATCAATTCGTACAATATTTTCGCTTCACGTTCACGTCGTTCAGCCTGTTTGGTACGTCGGCGTGCAATCGCAGTCAGTTGACTTGTGAAAAGTGCTGTTGCAAGAAAGACGAATAGCGCAATCCATTCCTCCCAACGATCTATCGTAAATGTATAGAGCGGAGGGACAATAAAGTAGTCAAATGAGAGAAAGGCAACAATTGACGTAGACACCGCGGCATAAAGTCCAAAAGTGCTTGCTAACCCTAGGACTACAAACAAGTAAAGAATAGAGATGTTAGGGATGCGTGGATACAGTTGAAAAACATCAATAATCCCCGTAACAATTAATGCGCCTACTAGTGCTAGCGTACTCTCTAGTATGATACGTGACCAACTACGCGTGGTTTGGCCTACTAGTGCTGGAATACTCTCAAACGTTTGCATATGACCTGTCCTCTCTGCGGGACATCTATCGATGGAAAATAAGACACGCTTTTTACTTCTTCATTTCAAAGTGTAGCGCGAAATATATCAAAAGATGCTCAGAGGAAGGCATCATATGCTCAAAAAGTTCTCAAGAGGCTTTCCTGTCCATTGTTAAAACACTATCGTTTTATTTGCATAAACTAGAACTCTATCTTCCGTATGTAGTCTTACAGCCTCGGCTAACACTCTGCGTTCAACATCGCGTCCCTTGCGGATGAGGTCATCTACGGTATCACGATGATTACAGTGAATAACATCCTGCGCGATAATTGGTCCTTCATCCAAGTTTTCCGTGATATAGTGCGCCGTTGCACCAATGATTTTCACACCACGTTCAAATGCGCGTGCATAGGGATTTGCCCCAACAAAGGCCGGCAAAAAGCTATGATGGATGTTGATAATCTGGCGTGGATATGCCTCTACAAAGAAGGGTTCCAGGATTTGCATATAACGAGCCAGGATCAGAAAATCGACCTGCCCTAGCAAAAGTTCCAGGATACGTTGCTCGTCCTCTACGCGATGTTCGCGGCGCACAGGGATATAGTGATACGGCACATCGTACATCTGCGCGAGTGCTTCCATGTCTCGATGGTTGCTCACAATAAATGGAATATCGAGGGCTAACTCTCCACTTTTCCAACGCCATAGCAGGTCGGTAAGGCAGTGGTCGAGCTTAGACACAAAGATGCCAGCTCGTTTCTTATAACGCGAGTAAGAAACATGCCACTGCATAGAAAATGCGTCAGCGATACCTTGAAATTTCTGCGTTAGCGCAGAAGGCGAGAGGGCAAATCCTTCTTCATCAATGCTTATCCGCATGAAAAATGTATTGTCGGGAGTAGAATGCTGATCGGATTGTACAATATTCCCATGATGCTCAAAAATGAAGCGCGAAATAGCCGCTACAATTCCTGGTTTATCAGGACAGGAAACAAGCAATGTAACCGTATGTTTTTGTGTAGACACGTAAAATAGAACACCCTTCTTATAGCCGAAGAATATGTCAGATATAAAACCGAAAATATACTATGCGCTATAATATGTGTCGCAGTTATAGCTGTCAAGAGAAAGGAACCTCTCTAGTGCAATCAACTTCATCATTGTTCACATCACCATACTTTCGACTAGAACAAGTCGCAGAAGGAATTTTCGCTGCTATCGTGATCGAAGGAATGGGCGCGTGGGGAAATGCAGGCATCGTGGATTTGGGGAATGAGACGCTAGTGTTCGACACATTTTTTACTCTCACCGCAGCTACCAACCTGCGAGAGGCTGCTGAAAAAGTAACGCAACGTCCCGTCGGTTATGTATTAAATAGTCATCGTCATGCTGACCACGTGTTTGGAAATCATGCATTTCCATATGCAAAAATCATCTCGACCGAAAAAACTCGACAGCTCATGGCAACGCGAAATCCTATATTTCTTGAGCAGGTACGGACAGGGCAAGAGTCGGCTCAACACCTCACTGAACGTCTCAATGAGGAATCCAATTCTCAAAGGCGGAGGGAACTGAAACGTTACTTGGAAGACATTCAAGCACTATCATCCGACTTGCATCAGTTGAAATTGAGACTTCCTGATCTAACGTTTGAGCATCGTCTGGTCTTACATGGACCCAAAAGAAGAGCTGAGATTATCAGCTTTGGCGGGGGACATACTTCAAGTGATGCAATACTCTACTTACCTGAAGATGCTGTCGCGTTTCTTGGAGATATCGTTCAAGTGCGTTTTCATCCAAGCATGGGAGACAGTAACCTTGAACAGTGGATACACAGCCTTATACAAGTAGAGGCGTTGAATCTCAATGTTGTTGTACCAGGTCATGGACCAGTAGGAACGTTCGCAGATGTTGTAGTTATGCGACAATATCTTTCTAATCTACTACAACTCGTTGCCCAAGCTGTTGAAAAGGGAGAAGTTGATGAGCAAAATCTAGGTATTGTCATTCCACCTTCCTACACGGATTGGGATGGTCAAAGCACTTTCACAGACAATCTACTTTTTCTCTATAAGTGGTACTTCCAACAAGCATAAAGGAATACTTTCTACGCAGGACTAGAACATCGAGCAGTTTGTATCTTTACTGAGCATTTTTGTCTTGCACTACTAAGTCACACCGCCATGCTACCTCCGTTGGTAGCCAGCCCAACGCTTTGTACTTCTGTACTTGCGGTGCATCAGGCAAAGCTGTCACAAGCTCAGACACAGGAACCTCATGAAAACCCATATGTTGCCAGTATGTTCCTGCATTCGTGCTAAAGAGATAGGCATGCTGGTAGCCAGCACTCTTTGCCTCATTCAGAACGTGCTGGACTAAGTACATGCCAATTCCTTGACCTTGAAACGATGGATTAATTGCAGCACTGCGAAGCAAAACCGCCTCATACCCTAGTTCTAAACCGAAAGTCCCCACAAGCTGTTTATGTTTATCCTCTACAAGCCAGTAGCGCGTACCATCAACCAAGATATCATCAGCCGATAGCTGTACCTGTATGAGAAGAGTATAAATCTTTGATATGTCAGCAAGGTGTGCCTCCCGTATGAATATATCAACATTCTTAAAGTGCAAAGTACACCTCCTCGAAACGCATCTTTTTCTCTTGTACCACTAACTATTTTACGCTAAAAACTATAAGCATCCTAGCCATGAGGCTAAGAATAGTGCCATAATGCTAACAACTATTTGATAAGCTGCACATCAACGACAGAGAAGAGGAGAAGGTCATGCCAGTGACAAAGACGAGCTATATAACATGTCCTTTGTGCGAAGCAACGTGTGGATTGGAGGTTGTCACGCAGGGAGGTGAGGTCTTTTCCATTAAGGGTGATAGCGAGGACGTGTTCAGTAAGGGGCATATTTGCCCAAAAGCGTATGGGCTGAAAGAACTGGACACTGATCCTGACCGTATTCGTGAGCCGAGAATACGTAGAGAGAATGGGCAATGGCAAACAGTCTCATGGCACGAAGCCTTTGTAGAAATTGAACGTGGCCTTACTCCAATTCTCAAACAGCATGGGCGTAACGCTTTAGCTATCTACGCAGGTAATCCTAATGCACATAATCTCTCTAGTATGCTCTATCTTCCAGTGATGTTACGTGCCGCTGGTACACAAAATATTTACTCCGCCACAAGTGTGGATCAGTTACCCAAACAGGTTTCTGCCGCGCTCATGTTTGGCACGCCTCTCAGTGTACCTGTGCCCGACCTCGAACGAACGGAATATCTCCTGCTTCTTGGCGCAAATCCTCTGGTATCAAACGGTAGCCTGCTTACTGCACCTGATATGCGGGGGCGTCTCCGTCGCTTACGTGCGCGAGGTGGTAAACTGATTGTGATCGACCCGTATCGTACCCGTACTGCACAAGAGGCAGATGAGCATCATTTTATTCGTCCCGGCTACGACGCTCATTTCCTCTTTGCGCTTGTACACACACTTTTCGCCGAGAACCTTGTTCATCTAGGGCGTCTTGCCGAATACGTTACAGGTCTCGAACAGGTACGTGACCTTGCTCAACATTTTTCGCCAGAACAGGTCGCGGCCCTATGCGGTATTGATGCCGACACGATTCGGACAATCGCTCGTACATTGGCAAGTACAGCACACGCGGCAGTTTATGGACGTATCGGCACATGCACGCAAGAGTTCGGCACACTGGCAAGCTGGTTGGTCGATGTGCTTAATACGTTGACTGGCAATCTTGACCGTGAAGGTGGGGCGATGTTCCCTAAAGCCGCGGCTGGTGCACGGAACACAAGTGGTCTTCCGGGCCGAGGACGGAGTACACAAGTTGGACGTTGGAAGAGCCGGGTACGAGGCTTGCCTGAACTCTTTGGCGAATTACCCGTCGTATGTCTTGCCGAAGAAATTGATACTCCTGGTGATGGTCAGGTAAAGGCATTGATTACTATTGCGGGTAATCCTGTGCTCAGTACACCCAATAGCCAGCGTCTTCAACAGTCATTAGAGCAACTGAATTTTATGGTAAGCGTGGACATGTATCTCAATGAGACAACGCGTTATGCTAATGTCATTCTTCCGCCCCTTCCAGCACTTGCTCGCTCACATTACGACATTGCATTATATCAACTGGCTGCGCACAATATCGCCAACTATTCCGCTCCAGCTATTGAGCGTGAACCAGATGCGCTTGACGAGTGGGAGGTATTGCTGTTCCTTGCCGCGATTCTCATGGGGCAAGGAACAGCGATTGATACTACTATGATGGATGACATGACCATAGGGCAACTCATTCAGCGTGAAATAGCGACGAAGGGATCACCTATTCAGGGACGCGATGCCTCTGAAATTGTTGTTGCTCTGCAACCTCGTCGAGGACCTGAGCGTATACTCGATTTTATGTTGCGCATCGGTCCCTATGGCGATGGCTTCAATGCTCAACAGGATGGTATAAGCCTTGCGATATTAGAAGCAGCGCCACATGGTGTTGACCTTGGTCCGTTGCAACCTCGTATACCAGAGGTATTGCGTACAGCATCAGGCAAGATAGAACTTGCTCCTGCAATAATCGTTACAGACGTAGAGCGATTACAGGCGTCCCTTGCTAGAACACCGGGGCAGATGCTCTTAATTGGTCGGCGTGATCTGCGTTCAAACAATTCCTGGATGCACAATATTCATGCACTTACAAAGGGGAAAGACCGTTGCATCTTACATATGCATCCGAATGATGCAACGCATTTGAGTGTGACAAATGGTGAAATTGTGTGTATCACCTCTCGCGTTGGTACTATCGAGGCTCCCATAGAGATTACAGACGCCATCATGCCAGGAGTGGTAAGTATTCCGCATGGCTGGGGACACAATCTATCAGGCACACATCAACATATCGCAACAGAGCATGCAGGAGTGAACACGAATATCCTGACTGATGAAGAGGCCATTGACGTTTTGTCAGGCAATGCTGCTCTTAATGGTGTTGCTGTCAAGGTGGAGAAGAAACAAACAGCTTACGTATAACTAGATTGGATAGTCAGGAACCATGGCAAAAACGGAACAGGAGCAGCAAGTAACGAGAACACCTGCCCTTCGTATACAAATAGCAATAGCCTTTTTCGCATTCATTCTTATCGGTGCGAACGATGGCGCAACAGGTGTTCTTCTTCCCAGCCTTCAGGTGCAGTACCACGTTAACAAGGCAACTATTGGACTGCTTTTCTTATGCGCCGTTCTTGGCTATCTCAT
This sequence comes from uncultured Ktedonobacterales bacterium, assembly GCA_964657325.1. Lineage (GTDB taxonomy): Bacteria > Chloroflexota > Ktedonobacteria > Ktedonobacterales > Ktedonobacteraceae > JBBQVS01. Next base: position 9,513 of record CAZZVE010000110.1, on the reverse strand, counting down.
CGCGGCATTTAATAGTGGACCTCTCGTAGGCAAACTCGGTATTCGTCTCTTCCTGCTTTTAGGTGTTGGTAGCTTTTTAACGAGTGCCTTTGTGTTAAGTACCGTTCCGCCATTTTGGGTAACACTGCTCATGTTATTACCACTTGGTTTTGGCGGTGCACTGCTCGATGCTGGCTTAAATGCATACATAGCTGGCTTACCGCGCAATACTGCCTTGCTCAACTATCTTCATGCATTCTACGGCATTGGCGCATTACTTGGTCCATTACTTGCATCTACAATTCTTGCTATTGGCTTGACCTGGAACTTCGTCTATGGCACATGGGTAGTCATAAGCATTGTGTTATTTATTGCTGTGATGCTATCCTTTCAACGTCGTACCACCACGGCACAAGAAAGTGGAACGAGTACCGAAAAGAATACTCTAGCGAGTGCACTCAAGCGCAGAGTTGTATGGATTGCTGCGCTCTTTCTGCTTTTCTATGTTGGCACAGAGGTAAGTTTAGGCAATTGGAGTTATAGCTTTCTCCTTGAAGAGCGACATGGACTACCTCTTTTTTCAGGTTGGATCGTGAGTGGCTATTGGATTGGTCTTACGTTGGGCCGTCTCGTCTTACCGCACGTCGCGTTGCGCTTTGGCGACAGGCGTTTGATACAGGGTTGCCTTTTTGGTGTTGTTAGCGGAGTGCTGATTGTCTGGCTCATTCCAATTAATGCTGTCGCCGCATTCGGGTTATGCTTCACGGGATTCTGTCTTGGGCCAATCTTCCCAACAACTATTGGTCTAATGTCTCAACTCGTTCCATCACGTATTCTTGCAAGTGCCATCGGTTTTCTTGCCAGTCTCGGCAGTATGGGAGCCGCATTATTTCCCTGGTTAGCTGGCAACCTTGCACAGGCCGTTGGTCTCTGGTCTCTCATGCCCTATGTGATTGCCCTGGCAATTGCCATGATGGTGTTTTGGTTCACGTTGCAAACGCATCCACACCCTATTTCTGCCTCTTAAACTGAACAAATTGGCCCTACTATACCCTGTTGCTTAACATCTAGTTTGTCTACAACGTTCTATTTGATGAAAGTGTATCTTCACTGTTGGTAACACCAAAATCGTCTGGAACATCTTCAGCACACTCTTCATACACGAACTTGAAATGCTCTTTCATAAGGTAGTACGTTTGAAGCGGCTTTTCTACTTCGTAAAGGTCAGACGGCTCTTTCACATACTCAAAACGAGCCATGTCTCGTCCTAGAATCTTCGTCCCTACACTTGGACCTATCTTACCATAGTGATATTGCTCAACAAGGACCGACTCATCAACCATGAGCATGAAACAGTACGGTGCTGTTTTATACCATTTGAAATGAAAAGTATTCTTTGAGTTGTCTATTTTGCGAAACTGCCTGATTGTGCGCTCTGTGTCTCGATATAGTTGGCTACTCTTGTACATTCCTTTGCTAAAGTCATCAAATGACTTCTTGTGCTTTAGTGGGTCTTCGAGACGATACTCACGAAATGCTCGGTAGATCGCTTGTTCCGAGTCGGGATTGATCAGCAGTATTCTTATATCAACAATCCCCTCTTTTACTAAATCCTCTATTTGCCAGTAGAGCTTGTCTGCTTCATCGGCATACGAGCGAAGTGAAAATCCTTGGAGGTATAAGTATTCTGTTTTACCTTTTAGAAGTGCCAAGATGCGGTCTTTTGCATCTTTAGGGTCGTCAAAGACATTAATCAAGCCACTTTGGTGTAAACCTTTGTCTGTTCCATGCTTATGTTGCTCAACGTAATCTGAGTACGAAACCGCTGCCTTCTCCCATATCCAATTAAAGTGTGCATCCATGCTATCATGAATAGATGCCTTACAACTGTATCTAAGCAATGGCATAGACGTATCGGGATCACGCGAACGCCAGAAATGGTAGGATTGAACATAACTTGCTGTGTCTGTATGAAGTAGGAAAAGAAGTGGTGGAGATTGATAAAACCGAAAAGAGAATGTCACTTTTGGATTCTTCTCAACCGCTTTTGTGAGATCAGCCAGACTGGCTTGAGTGAAAGCAACATCCATAGCGAGCCGCGATTTGCCTGCCTCATTTGGTGAGTCTCGATATTCTCCTAACGAACGTAAATGTGCTCCCTGACATGCTGGGTCGATAATAAGAACTTGAATATCAAGTATCTGATTGAGAGCATATGTTGTACTATCACCACGAATATATCCTTCAATGACTTTCCAAACCTCGTGAAAGACTCCGCTGTCGCGTACAAAGTCATTGAGTGAGATACCAATTAACCGTATTTTAGAAATACTTAAATTTCCCAAATCTTGACGGATATCACCTATCGCATTCTTTCGTTCCAGATACATATGTGTGATATCCATCTTACTCATTGCTTGTAGTGATGCAGAAGTATCGACAAACCGTTCTGTCTGCGCCTTGATACCATCCTGAATGGTCGTTAGTTCTTTCGTAACATTATCTTGTAACCTCTTTGTTTGCTCTTCTGTTTGCTCTTGGATATTTGTTAGCTTTTCTGTAACTGTTGTTTGAAGAAATTTGCTAATTTGACCCTCTAGTCGGTCGCGAGTATTGTCAACCAGTATTCCAGTGAAAAGGGAAACAAGGCCCGCGACGAAGAGAGCAATACCAATCTGTTGTGTAAGCTGTGTAGGTAATGTGGTTGGATGTTCTGTAAAAAATGGCACTATAAGAGTTAGGAACATCAAGAGCAAACCAATGCTCACTGTAGTAAGAAATGTTGCAAATACTTTAGCACTTATAAGCTGTTTCGCCGCGTCCATTTCACGAGCATGGGGTGATTGGTTTCCAGATGTTTGTTGTACAGAACTCATGCGCTAATCCCCTTCGAGTAGTCCTAAGAAAATCAACGATTTAAAAAACTCTGTTTTCTTCTATAGACGTATGCTACAATGAAAATTAGACGCTCTTTATTTATTGAACAGGCAAAAAGGTTATACTTGCTTCAGCGGAAAACTCTATGATTCTTTGCTGTTAAGGAGATAGATATGCAAGCACTACTAGGCATCGACCTTGGCACTACAGGCGTCAAAGCTGCCCTCTTCGCAGCCGAAGATGGACGCGTCTTATCCGATGCCTTTGTCGATTACCCTTTATTTCATCCGCATCCTGGGTGGGCAGAACAACATCCAGCCGATTGGTGGCAGGCCACAATTACTGCTATTCGCACCTGTCTGGAAAAGGGAGCCGCCCAAAGTATTCAGCCCTCAGATGTGCGAGGTATTGGTCTCTCTGGTCAGATGCACGGAGTCGTCCTGCTCGATGCAAATCAGCAAGTGATACGTCCCTGTATTATTTGGGCCGATCAACGTAGTGATGTGCAAGCGCGTTGGATGACTGAAAAAGTTGGCGCAAGTAAGCTCATTGAATATGTGAGCAATCCCGCCCTCACAGGTTTCTCGGCACCAAAGCTATTGTGGGTTCGTGACAACGAGCCTGAACTGTTCGCACGAGCTACCACACTCCTTTTGCCTAAAGACTATATTCGCTACCGTCTTACGGGTATTATGGCAATGGAGATATCGGATGCAGCAGGTACATGTCTTCTCGATGTGAAACATGGCGTATGGTCGCAAGAGGTCCTCCATGCGATAGAACTTGCGCCTTCGCTATTGCCACCCGTTATCTCCGCAGATGCTGTAAGTGGCACGACTACCGATGAAGTTGCATCTCTTACTGGCTTGCTTGCTGGTATTCCTGTCGCGGGTGGTGGCGCGGATAACGCGTGTGGTGCGGTAGGTAACGGCGTTGTTGTGCCAGGGCTTGGACTCGTTTCAATTGGGACAAGTGGCGTAGTACTTGCACACGCGGAAACACCACAGGTTGATACATCTGGTCCCGTACCTCGTGTACATACCTTTAACCATGCGGTACCGCATGCATGGTACTTGATGGGTGTGACACAAGGAGCTGGCCTTTCGCTACGCTGGGTGCGTGACAATCTTGGTCTTCCTGAACGCGCACTTGAACGCTGGACGGGTGAGGACGCCTATGAACTGCTCGCAAAAGAAGCGGTCATGGCTCCTGCTGGTAGCGATGGTCTGCTCTTCCTACCCTATCTTCAAGGTGAGCGCACCCCCCATCTTGACCCCTATGCGCGTGGGGGCTGGATTGGCCTGACAGCACGTCATGATCGTCGTCATCTCATTCGTGCGGTGCTTGAAGGTGTTGCCTATAGCTTGAAAGACTGCTTCACTATTCTGCGTGAGCAAGGATTGTCGATTGAGCAAATGAGGGCAACGGGTGGTGGTGCAAAGAGTGTCATCTGGCGACAAATTATCGCAGATATACTTGACGTTGAACTGGTGACAACAAATGCGACAGAGGGTCCCGCTTTTGGGGCGGCACTATTGGCGGGTGTTGCAAGTGGTGTTTATCCGTCAGAGAAAGAGGCATGTGAACAAACTGTACGCATCGTCGAGCGCACCGAACCACGTGCTGAAAACGAGCATGTCTATGCGGAAGGATATGAGGTATATACAAAGCTCTATCCTGCTTTGAAACCCATCTTTTCGCGGTAGAGGTAGGGATCGATGATGCACATTATAAAATAGTTTGGTAATTAAAATCATGGACGCCCACCAGGGGCTACCCTACTATAGGACGTTCTTACGTGCGGAGCACGCTGTGTATAGTAGTGTAGCCCCTGGTGGGCGTCCGTTAGATTCCCAAAGTAATTTTTAAATGTATATTATCACATCCTCTTGACGTAAAGTTTGTCAACAAGGACGCAATACATCAGCCCCTACAAATGCTTCTTAACTGCTTGATGTGCCGCCACTATGGACAGCAGCGATGAATATTAATGCAATAACACCCAACGAGATAACAAGTGCGACGATAGAGAGTATAAGCCCTATAGTGGCAAGCAACCGCTTTGACACTGCGCGTCGGCCTAACAGAGAGAGAATAACGCCCACAATTGGCATAACAAGCCCAAAGAATGGAAACCAGCTTGTAAAGATACTGATGATGCCGAGAATAAAACCCGCGATTGCTAATGCTGAACCCGGTTCTGAAGCTACTGGATAGGGTGCAGCATAATATGGGGCCTGCTGCTGTCCATAGCCCGGATTCTGTACAGGCACATATGATTGTTGTACAGGGGGTTGATAGGGAGCAGGTTGAGGTACAGGCTGTTGATACGCTGATTGCTCTCCATAGGAGCCATAGACAGTTTGTGGTTGTTGTGGCTGCTGTGGTTGTTGATACTCTCCCCCATATTGTCCACCTCTATAGGGGTCTTGTGAATTGCCTTGATAATACGGATTTTGATCGCTCATGAAAATGATGCTCCTTGTGTACAGTATACATTCTTAGAAAAGTGAGCGTATAAGCCATGTTACACGTTATTGAGTAGCCACGACGCAAGTATAGCGTACCTTGAAGTACAATGCAATGATACGTGTTTTCCATAGCAGATGCTATGACATACTTCACAATAAAGAGGAGAAAATTTTAGGCTCTCACTATTCAATCTCAAGCTCGTACTCTTTTGTGGCCTCTTGTAGTGTCTCGTTGAGGGCCGTAAGCGCGGTATGGGGATCAATAGGCTCTTGCATGGCCTCGGCCTCTGGATCAAAATGATTTTTTACCGATGGCATGTCGCGGCGCAAATCTTCAAGCAGTTCTATGACCTTACTCACCTTACGCTCGGTTAGCAGCGTGATTTGTAGATCAAGATGGCGCCGCTGCTCCGCAAACCGTTCTTGCCGATTTTGCGTTGCAAGTACAATAATTGTCATGAGCAAGGCAGTGATACTTACTACATCCTGAAGCCATGCAAATGGCGGTGCATCGAAAACAGGCAAGTCAAGTGCTTTGTGAAAGACACTTGTTGTAACCCATACTAGTATAATAAGTAGGATGGTATAGACCGCAAGAGGTCGTCCTAACGCACTCGTCGCTCTCTCTATTAGTCGTTGGTGATAACTCACTTTACGTTCGGCATTTATTCGCATCGCGACAATCGCTTCAATGTCCTGGTCAAGGATATCCGTTAATTCCGTGAGTGCTCCTGTGTTTTCCGCCATCACGTTTCCTCTCGTATTCTCTTGATACTTTTCACTACTACATCACATACTGAAAACATTTCTATAAAGAACACGTTGCACATAGTATAAATGGAACAGACAGGATAGCTTAATTCTTCAAAATAGGAAGTGTAACAGTGAAGATTGAGCCTTGTCCAAGTTGGCTCTCAACACTCACTCTCCCCCCGTGAGCACGAACAACCCAGTCTACAATTGATAGACCAAGGCCAGAGCCGCCCGCGGTACGTGAGCGTGCTGGATCGGCTCGGTAAAAGCGTTCAAAGATATGCTCTTGATCGCTGGGTGCAATTCCAATTCCATTATCACACACGATGAGCACGCCATGTGTTTCATTTGCTTTTACCGAAAGCGTCACACGCCCACCTACATTCGTATAGGTGAGTGCGTTCTCGACGAGGCTCATGATGACCTGTATCAAACGTGCTGCATCGCCCACAACCACTGTCGGTTGAAGTTCATCAGTTGTCAGAACAATACCACGTTCGGTGGCGAGTGGCTCCATACTCGCTAGCACGTCCGCGGTCAACAGATCAAGATCAACCACATCCCGGTCGAAATGAACATGGCCTTCATCCGCACGAGCGAGTGCCAGCAAATCGGTAATTAGCATGCCAAGTCGTTCAGACTCTGCATTAATGTCTTGGAGCACCATCACAGACTCTTGAATAGTTGAAGGATGAGCGAGGGCAACATCCGTGATGCTGCGAATAACGGAGACGGGAGTTCGTAGCTCGTGTGATGCGTCTGCGACGAAACGGCGTTGTTGATGAAAAGCGTGTTCTAAGCGATCAATCATCTGATTGAAAATCAGTGTGAGTTCTCGTACCTCGTCGTTGGAACGTGGAAGGGGAACTCGTTGATGCATATCGTTCGCACTGATATCACGCGCGATTCGTGTTAAATGATGTATCGGCTTAAATGTACGTCCGGCAAGCCAGTAACTGCCATAGGCACTTAAAAGTAGTGCTAGCAGCGTCAAGAACAAGAGGAGAAATGTCATGTTATGCATGTTCTCACTGACAGGTGCAAGCGATTGACCGACTTGAACGATACCAAAGATAGTTGTATGGTTCACTAGCATCGTGCTATACAGTCGAATTTGTTGCCCCTTTGTATTCGTCAAAGTGCCATACCAAGGTTTTCCGTGTAGTGGCTGAGTGAGGCTTGCTGGTGGGATCGCTATATTACGAGTTGTAGGTAAGCTATAGAGGAGCCTTCCCTGAGTATCCAAGACACGAACAAGAATGTCCTTATTTGTAGATGAGTCGTTACCCTCTTTCATCTCCTGAACTGTATCCGTACCTTTTCCGGTCAAATCACTGGAATCGACGAGAGCGGCGGTAGCATCTAACTCTGGCAGTTCGCCAACAATTGTACTCACACTCAATGTCCCATGAGTGACGGATATACCCTCGGCGACTTGTTGCGCTCTCATCTGAAGTGTAGTGTCGAAACTCGATGCAAGGAGAGACTGAAGCATAATCTCCAGGGCCACACCAGAACCGAAAATCAAGATAGCGGAGATGAGCGTGTAGGACACAGCTAATTGGGCACGAATGCCAAGGCGGTAGAATTTCCATTTCATACAAGCACAGCTTCCTTCATGGGTCTGATGAGAATGACAAAAAGTGAGACGGCTAGTTAAACGTGTTCATAGGTTTCATCAACAATGTAAAGGCATCTTGCTCGGTACACCAGACTCGCCCATACTTATCCAGACTGAGACCATCATGAGGGTGTGAATTCATACGCAGCGTTTGCACGACCAGTTGCCCTGTTGTTGGTACATAATAACCAAGGTGCTGGCTCAATGAATCGGTAAACCAGATAGTTCCCTTGCTATCTGCCCGAATGCCAGAAATATGGGAGCCTGCGCAGGAGGTGAGGGAGCAGCTTCCAGTGTAGACACGGAAAATTCTATTCTCACCAGAGGTCGGAATGAATTCACCTATATCGCCATCAAATCCTTCGCTGAACCAGATGTTTCCGGTTTCATCAGCAGTGATCAAGTGTGGACGAGTCCCATCTATTGCATCCTCTAAAATCTTCACCTGTCCAGAGAGAGTCGGTGTAAAGCTCCCGATTTGATTGACTCCTTTTCCATTCTCTGCAAACCAAATGTTCCCCTTAGGGTCAAGAGTCATTCCGTAGGGATCACTTCCTGTAGTGGGAACGGTAGTCTCCACCACAGTGTGCGTTTGCGTATTCAAGAAACCAATAGCGTTGCCCGCGAACTCAGTAAACCAGAGATTGCCATGCGTATCAAGAAGGAGGTCATAGGGCGCACTTCCACTCTTGACCGCCCATTGCTTCCAGTCATTATTGGAGGGATTAAACTCACCAACGGCATCACTAGTAGGTTCAGTAAACCAGATATCCCCCTTTGTATCAACCACCGCGAAGAGGGGACTTGTATATCCACTCGGCTCTACATGATCTCGAATGAATGATCCGTCTGAGAGAGCATACTGCCCAAGTATTCCTGGGAACTTGGACGGACATTTAGGCAAAGGCTCACATCCTGGTTCTGCTACCCAGACAAACCCATTCGTATAATCAAACGTAGTTGCCCACGGAAGCAGAGTTGTAGAGGATTGTGAGGGAACTGAAGAATAAGCACGAGCTAAAGTGACTGGATGTTCCTCTGATCGATGAACGACATATGGTGTTGGTGGAACCACAGGAGATGCTTCCTTGACTCCATGTGCCTTCTCAGTCCAAAAGACACTTAGACTTGCGATAATAAGCAGGCATAGGAGCACGGGGACTATCACCTTTTTGTTGTTCAAATATCTTCTTGGTCCTGTTTGAAAACCACTTCTGTTCATTTCAGCTAACTTCCTCGAAAGAGCAGCCGTAACATTAAATCGAGATTAAATAATATTACTACTACATACGTATAGAAGAAAGAAGAAGTCAGCGATATAGGACATTTGTCCCCACTGTAATTATGATGGTAGGGACGGCAGGGATATATATCGTCTCTTGATGACAAGAGTACGAGAGTAGACTCCTTTGGAACGGTTCTCTTTACGAGTTCGTATAAACATCATATAGTGTACGAAAGCAAGATGGGAGCTAGGTGTGAAGCAATCTACTCAACGTGCGGTACGCAACCCTGCCGACTACGGCTATCCCTCGCCTAATATTGAGGCACTTTCAACAAAAGCGTTAGAGGTAACACGTCGATTGACGGAACAGTACGGCGAGTCTCGTTGGTCAAGCAAAGACCCCATGAGTATGCTCGTAGACATTCTGCTTTCGCACCGCACACGTGACGAACAAACGGGGGCGGGTTATGACAACTTGCTGAAACGTTTTGGTTCGTGGGAAGGAGTACGTGATGCCCCTGTCAACGAAGTGCAAGATGCTATCGCCAACGTCAACTTCCCTGAAGTCAAGGCCCCTCGTATTCAAG
>CAZZVE010000109.1:0-15803 GCA_964657325.1 uncultured Ktedonobacterales bacterium | reverse complement strand
CGTCTATTGTAAGTCAGTCAAATGCAATAGTCAACAATGCGTACCTCCTTAGCAGGGCAATCGCATCTAAATTTTTGGACCTTGGCGACAAGCTATTTCACACTGATGAGTTTTTAAAGCTCAACTTGTGGAAGTTCACCACAGGCCGCACCAAAAATTAGATGTGATTGCCTGAACTCCTCAGGTTTCATAAAGGCTTGTCAGAATGGTGAACAGAGAGTAGAGTACCGAATGGGAAAAGGGGAGGGAGTGGTGACGAAATGCATACACGTATTCATTCGTATTGTCATTCTCTCATCATGAACTTCAAGAGGACATCACTCATTCCTCCTCGAATTCTCCCTCATTAAACTCCAGTCCTCGATAGAACTCCCCGATTTCAATGTGCACTGTAATGCTGGAGAGATCTATGGTATCACCTGGTCCATAGTGGCGAAAGAACCATACATGTGGATTGTCTGGCTCCTGTTCATTGCGTTGCCAGACTTCTACTGTAAATACAAACTTTAGACGGCTCATACGCAACCTTGATGACTCTGAACATCGATGGGTTAATCCCGAAAGAGTGAAGTGACTTGTGGAGCAGATTGAGAACTTCTCATTTATAGAGATTAACCTTACTATCATCAGAGTTGCGTATGAGCCGCGTTGAAAGCCTTTTTACGCTGCGTGGGGGCGCGAACACCAGAGGCATTACAGGAGGCGATTGGACAAGCTCTCCTCGCGATCACGAGGCAAGATGCTCTTGGCTGGTTTACACATTGCGGTTACCTATCAAGACCAGCCGATAGTACGCTTGGGAAAGATTGGACACATGCCTAAAGCACGTATGTGAGCAGAAACGCTCCGACAACGTGCGAGAGGTGGGCGCGGCCTCAGCCAAGAAAGAACTCTTCCAGCACAGGAGCGAGCACGTCGTCAGCCGGTCCGTGGTCCTGTCCTTCCAGTGTACGCAGTTGCGCACGAGGAAGAGCCTGGCTCAGCGTGTGCGCCGTTTCATACATAAAGGGGAAGCTGGCGCTGCCGTTTATGAGTAGGGTTGGCACGCGCACCTGTGCTGCTCGTGCGACGGGTACCGAAACGTCCTGGCCCAGGATGGCGGTGTGGTCGTAGGCCAGCGTGGGGGCTATCGCCTCAAGCGAGGGCCAGGCAGGCGAATGGCGCATCCCTGCAATCTGCTCGGCTGGTGTTCCAACAAACTGCATAAACAGCGCGACCCCGTCGCCGCGGCGATTGGCGGCTAATAGTTCAGTCAGTTGCTGGATGTATGCTCTCCATACGCGTTGGAACTCAGGATCATCATTGTATGGGACCTCATAGATGGCAAGCTTCTTGACTGTCTCGTCGCCGAGCTGTAGGGCCGCTTCAAGAGCAAGTGCGCCCCCTGAGGAATGGCCAAAGAGGAAGGCTGATCCACCGACTTCGGCGATGAGGGCATCGATGTCTTCGATCTCACGCTCGACCGCGTAAGGCATCGTGTCTCCACTCTCTCCCCGGCCTCGCCGGTCGTAGGCGAAGACGCTGAAGTGTGGTGCAAGGCGCGCTGCCAGGGAAGAGCTTGCGTGCGTGTTCAATGCGCCAGCCACCAGGATGAGTGCGGGTCCCCGGCCCGATTGATCGAATGCGATAGGAGTGCCATCTTTGGAAATGACTTTTTTCATAGTGTTTCCTCTCCTGTGAACCATCTGCTGTTTTCCTCTTGTCAGTAGAAACAGTGTAGCACTCTGGCCTGAAAAAAACTACTCTCATCTTGCTCTTCATTGCCCTCCGATTCCCTGGCTGAGGGCCACGGTGGTTAAAACAGCCAAGGGTATACTGCGGAGACGAGGGTGAGGAGTGTTGGAATGAGAGATTTTCCCATCGTATCATTGTGGCTCAAGGTTTCTGCCAACTGCTGTAGTGCTGAGCCGTGAAGGAAACCATCGCTTGCTGAAACCTGACAAAGATCATGCAACTGCTGATTTCAACCGTAGAACTCACCTTTCGCAGTTAAGGGAGAGTGGAGGGCTTCGTCTCCCCCAACTCCTCTCTGCGTCAGGTGAGCACGTGAGACACGTGAGAGAGTTTCTTCAACTTCAGATTTGAGAGAGCTTGCTTCCTCATTTCCTGCCGTGATTGACACGGTATACCAATGTGGACATGGAAAGCGGTCTCAGTACGAATGTGCCGCCCAGGAACGACGGCCGTAGACGATGACCAGACAGATGAGTCCCAGCACCACGGTTGTCACTGTAGCCCCGATCTGACCGCTGATCAGGTTGTAGACCGTCGCCCCGAGCATGTCGAGTACCAGCCCAAGGGCGGCCAGCGGCGTCAGTATCGGTCGAATGCGCAGGAGTCCAGGCAGGATCAGACCGAGCGCACCTGCGACCTCGGCAATAGCAATGAAGCGGATGAACAAGCCCGGCAGCGGCAGCGGCATCTGCCCCACTAACAGTTGGATCGGCAGGATCAATTTGGTGCCACCGGCGAAGAGAAACATCAGGGCAAGTACTACCTGAAGGGTCCAGAGGGATATGCTCGTGATCAGCGTGCGCTGTTTGGATAAGTGGCTATGTTCGTTGGTCAGTTGAACGCTCACGGTAGTTCTCATTGGAGTGCTCCTTCTTTGTCATGAAATGCTTGCAATCTGCAAGTGGTGTTACTTTAATATTCCGAACGGATAGGGAAAAAACGGTAATGAGAGTGAGGCAAATTTGCCTTTGATAAGGGAGAGAAACAATCCTGTGATACCACAACGTACAGAACTCGGCGGAATAAATCAGATGATAACGAACGCTACCACTGCTCACAGGGACATTGCACATCATAATGCTTATGCTATTATGCTCGTGACTGCCAAACAGCACGAATTGTCTCTCGTTCTTGGCCGTCGGAGTATGAGGGAAGATATTAGACCGTGGGTTGACGACAGCAAGAGCAGCGTCCTCATCTGTAAGGAAATGGAAGAAATTCGTTCAGTAGAAATCAGCCTCGGCAATCGTCAGGATTGCGCCTTACAATGCACTGGTCAGCAACGTAATGTCCTCGCTCGATCACCCGTACCCATCGTTCCCTGAGATGATTTGGATCACGACGGAGTCTATAGACCCGTTGCCTGTCGGCGTAGTGTACGCTCAATACGTCTAAAAATCCTTGCCGCTCTAGTAAAGTGTATGTTTGCTGACCCAAAATCATTCGTAAGGTCGCTTCCGCCCTTTGCTCGGGTCGTAACCCTGTACTGGCTACTTGGAATATCCGTTTGATTTTTTCTGGTCTCAAGCGGCTCGTGGTTTCTTCTGTGAACGAATGGAACGCAAGCATTGTTCGTTGGATCAAAGTGCTCAATTCCTCATTGTCGCCAGGAGTCCTGGCAAACCATGGCCGAAGCAAGTCGGAACTCATCGCGGAAAATGCCCTCTTACGCGCGCCCCTGATCATGCTGAAGCGTCAGGTGAAACGACCAGCCTGTACGAAAGCAGTTCGAATCCTTCTTGTGCTTGCGAGCAAGGGCAGTTCGTGCGTGGTGCGTCTGCCGGGCTGGTGCAAGGTCGGGAAGAACATGGACCCGTAAGCAGAGTGAGCATTATCTCATCGCCTCATGGGTGTAAATGTGACTACTAGATGGCGTAGTTTTTTGATAATTCTATGACGCTTATCGCAGAGAGCCTTCTCAAAGAGAAAGTGCTTAAACTATCCTGAAAAGGCCTTTCCATCGCCAGAGGAGGGAAAAAAGCCATGCCAGTATTACGCCAAAGAATTATCACAATTTACCGCCTCCTAGTAGTCACATTTACAGACAATGGGGCCTTATCATCGCACCAACTTTCATAGCTCTACCCCTTACAGGAAGTTCTGTCCTCCATCGACCAAAAGCGTCTGTCCTGTGATGAAACGGCTGTCGTCAGAGGCAAGAAAGACCATTGCTCCAACCAGGTCCTGCGGCGTTTCGCGTCGATGAATCGACTGACCAGCAACAATAGCTTGCGCCTGTTCAGGAGTCACCGTTTCTCGTGGCACTTCCGTCTCCGTTGAACCCGGCATGATCGCGTTAATGGTAATGTTATCAGCTCCCAGTTCTCGTGCCAGCGCGCGGGTGAGTCCAACGACACCAGCTTTAGAGGCGACATACTGAGCATACCAGGGTCGTCCCGTCGCGACGCTACCAGAGGAGATATTAATGATGCTGCCGCCCTGCTTCGCTCGCATGGAAGGCGCGACGGCCTGACAACACAGAAAAGTGCCGGTGAGATTGACCGCCATCAGGCTATTCCATTCTTCCAGAGTAATTTCCTCAAACGGCTTCATCTTAATAGTGGAGAAAATAGCTGCATTATTCACCAGCACATCAATACGCTCAAATCTTGTCAGTGCTTGCTGCGCCATCGCCTTGACGCTCTCAGGTTGGGAAACATCAACTTTGACGGCGAGTGCCTGTCCGCCAGCACTCTCTATCTCCTGAACAACGCTGTGCGCCCTGCTCTCCTGAATTTCTGCAATGACGACACGTGCGCCTTCTTGAGCGAAACGCAATGCACACGCTCGACCAATGCCTTGACCCGCTCCAGTGATAAGAGCAACTTTGTCTTTCAGCCTCATTTTTTCATCCTTTCTGTGCTATAATCCTAGAGTATAGAAATAGCTTCACGTACATCCACAGATTTTCACCATGACTTGATACTCCCTAACAAAGATGGCTTGTACTTGCAAAACATCATAGGAACCTACTGTTCTTGTGCTTAACTAGCCAGCCGCACGTTTCTGAATACTTGGTGGAAAGGCTCCTGCATTAATGCATAGCTCGCCCCACGCGTTCAGCTGCGTCACAAGGCTTTCAAGGTCACTGCCAATAGCGTCGATGATAGGCTGTTCCATCGCATCGGTGTGGTCTTCAATCTCCTCTCTGAGGCGAAGTCCAGCAGGAGTTAATGTACTATCAACAATGAGTCCTTTGCCTTGTAAGCGTTCAATGCTGGCATTGATAACCTCTTGACTCCAGGCACGGGTAGCGGTGTAAGAGCCAAGCGGCATTCCAACGTAGAGTTCTGTAAGTATGTTCATGTCGACTGGCCCAAGGCAGGCGGTGATATAAGCGGCAATATGGCTATCGCCGCGATACTCGCGCACCATGTCACAGGCGTGCCAGAGTTGCCCAACGGGACTCTCCGGCCAGGGACGACTCAGTAAACCAGAAAACAAGGCGCGACCTGTACCATCGACGATGGATAGACCACGACGCAATATCTTCACAGCCTCAGTAACGTCCTCTTTACCGAGAATGGCCTGCAAGCTCTCAACCGTCGCCTCATCGCGCACTTTTAGCATTTGATCGTGACTGACGAGGCGGCGTGCCTCTTCGTAAGTAGCGGTAATGAAACCTGGATCAAAGGCGGCGAAGGCGGCAACGACAAGCGTTGCAGGCACATCTCCCAAACAGGCCGCACGTCCCCACACGTAGCTAGTGAGAAAGTTGAGACCGAGCGCGGCGAGGCGTTTGTTTACGAGGGGAGACCACGCAGGATGAATACCTAATGGCTCACAGGCATCACGTAAGCGGCGAGCGGGGCTTGCGTGCTCAACGGGATAAGGAGTCGTTGTACCTTCTGGGGCAGGTTGGAAAAATACTTGGACGGCGGTTTCGTAATCCATACCCTTTTTCCTTTCTTTTTCGCTGCTAGTGTTGTTGAACGGTCTCGTTTTCTGCTGTTAAAACGCCACGTTGAACAAGAATCTCTCTGGCTTGATTAGCGTGTCCCAGCATATGATCAATGATGGGCATCATCCACTGGGAAATGGTCATTTTGCCCAGGGTTGGTACTTCTAATTGCTTGTCGGCGATACTGGGATCGGCGGCAGGAAGGCACACATCCAGTGCGTGTCGTAAGCTTGCTATACGGTCCGCCGCTTCCTTCGCAGAGTGAGGAGGTGCCCCAACTGCGTCATGTCCTAGTTCCTCACGATAGATAAATAATGATGAATCGTGGCGCATGCGCTCAAGGTCAGCAATCCAGAGTAGGCCGCAAATATGAATGTGTGAGACGACTTGTGCGACTGTCCAGCCACCTTCAGTGTTTGCTAAATGAAGATGTGCATCACTGAGGCTGCGCAGGAACGTTTCAAAGTTGAGCAGACCTTCATGGGTGGCTTTGGTAGCGTTTGTGAGCATCTCGGTGGTGCCGGTTGATTCGGTGTTCATAGATCATCCTTTCCTTTTGGCTTGTAAAGTACACTTTGCCTCAGAGAGTGGATATTATTGAGGCATACGCAACACAGGTTTAATGGCAATACCGCTTTCTGTGTCTTTGACTGCCTGATCAATCTGATCAAACGAAAAGAATTCGATCAGGCGGTCAAAGGGGAAGCGGCCTTGCAAGTAGAGTTCTATCAACTGGGGAATAAAGCTGTCGGAGACGCTTTCACCCTGACGGATGCCGCGTACTCCTCTCCCAAAGAGGAGAGCCGTCATTTCCAGGCTTACCTCGGTGCCCTTAGAGGGGACACCGATCACGCCGCACATACCGCCGACTTGTAGAGCGTCAACTGCTTGGCGTAGAATACGGGGAGAGGCGGTCATCTCTAATGTGAAATCGGCACCGCCACTAGTAATGCGCTTGATCTCCTCGACGGCATTGACCTCACCGCCGTGGAGAGTATGCGTCGCACCCAGTTCTTTTGCCAGTGCGAGACGGTCGGGTTTGACATCGACGCCGATAATGGTGGTGCAACCTACAACTCGTGCCGCCATGATTGCACTGAGGCCGACGCTACCGGTGCCGAAAATCGCGATACTGGTCCCAACATGGGGCCGCAAGCCGTTCATCACCGCTCCGGCACCTGTCTGAATACCACATCCTAATGGGCCAAGAATCTCAAGTGGTACATCCTGGCGTACTTTTACCACGTTGCTCTCCGTCGCCATCGCGTAGGTAGCAAACGATGATTGACTAAAGAAGTGGCTATGGATAGCCTCACCACGTTGATGTAGTGCGGTAGAGCCATCCGCGCGCCCGCCACCATAACTATATGTATATGCTTGTAGGCAGTAGTAGGGGTGCCCATCCAGACAGTTTACACACTGCCCACAGCGACCATACGTGAGTACGACATGATCGCCGGGCTGGACTTTCTTGACGCCTTGTCCCACGCGCTCGACAATTCCAGCGCCCTCATGTCCAAGGACAATGGGCAAGGGTGTCGTGAGCCATTGATCGCGTACAACCAAGTCCGTGTGGCAAATACCTGTGGCGACTATTCTCACCAACACCTCGTCCGCGCGCGGCTCATCGATTTCCACATCTTCAATTGCGAAGGAACTTCCCTTCTCGCGCGTCACTGCTGCTGTGATCTTCATCGGATTGCTCCTTTTGGCATAAAGGTTTCCGTTACATTACACTCTACCATTCTTCTCTTTGCTTGCTCCTCTCGTGCAGTTTGGCATTGCTCATGTTGTGCCGCTATGATAAGCCAGAAGCCCACCGGCAAGGAGGAGTTGTCGTTCCCATGCGGTGAAGGCTGCTCGAAGAGCCAACTTCTCGCTCACCCCAGCGATGCTCACGTGCCAGATATCCTCTCCTTGCTCTAAAAGATCATGGAGACCTGCAATTTCCCATTCGTCACCTTGTTGGATACTGGTGTAATCTGACTCGTCAACGAACGTAAGCGGAATGAGACCTTGAGCGATAAGATTGCGACGATGAATACGGGCAAACGATTTGGCGATGACCGCATGAACGCCCAAATACTTAGGGGCTAGCACTGCGTGTTCTCGACTGGAACCCTGACCGTAGTTCTGTCCACCGACAATAAATCCTCCATTCCAATGCTTGGCACGAGTAGGAAACTGTGCATCTAACCGCCGAAAGACGAAGTTCGCCATTGCCGCGACATTTGAACAAAATGACATCACCACTACGCCGTCGGGTGCGAGATCACCAGTCGAAATATCGTCACCAACTACGATCAGCACACGCCCAGACAACTGTTCTGGTAGTGCTATCTGGGGTGGAGGTGGCACAACGTTTGGACCATGCAGCACTTGTACCTGCAGAGCCTCGTTTTTCGCGAGGGGAAAAATGAAGTGCCGATTTTCGGTGCTTTCGCCAGATGGTGGAGCAAATGGTAGGGCTGGTTCCGCACCCAGTTCTCGCGGATCGGTAATCACTCCTCGTAACGCGGTCGCAACTGCTGTGGCAGGGCTTGCAAGATACACTTGATCGCTGTCTGTACCTGAACGACCAGGAAAGTTGCGATTGAAGGTACGCACAGAGACGATGCCTGATCCTGGGGCCTGACCGATGCCAACGCATGGACCACAGATTGGCTCAAGCATGCGTGCGCCAGCCCGGATCAGGTCTACATATGTCCCTGAGCGTACAATGCGCTCTTGTACCTGCCGCGAGCCAGGTGTGACCGTCATGATCACACCCTGATGAACGACCTGCTCGTGCAGGACGGCTCCGACGAGTGCCAAGTCTTCATAACCTGAGTTCACAGAACTGCCGACGCATACTTGACCAACGGGAGTTCCAGCTACTTCGCGCACTGGTACGACATTGCCAGGGCTTGATGGAATGGCGATCAGTGGCTCCAATGCATCCAAATCGATAACTTCCGCATCATCATAGACGGCATCTGCGTCGGCGGCAAGCGGGAGCCAATGCGTTGCACGATGCTGGCTGGTCGACCACTCGCGCGTTTGCTCATCGGAAGGAAAGAGACCTGTTGTGGCTCCCGTCTCCATAATCATATTGCAGATGGTCCCACGTTGAGTCACATTCAGCGTTGGCACACCTTCACCAAAAAACTCAAAGACGCAACCGACACCACCACGTACGCCGCGTCGCCGCAGGAGTTCCAATACTACATCCTTCGCTTGTACCCAGGGCTTCAATCTTCCGCGTAGTTCTACTCCGACCACGCGTGGAGTGGGAATGCTAAAGGGGCGACCAGCGAGGCAGAGGGCTACCTCCAGGCCGCCAGCACCTACAGCGAACATGCCTACAGCCCCCGCCATTGTGGTGTGACTATCAGCGCCAACGAGCACGAAGCCTGGACGTGCGAAACTCTCCAGGTGGAGGTAATGGCAGA
Source organism: uncultured Ktedonobacterales bacterium (assembly GCA_964657325.1). Taxonomy (GTDB): domain Bacteria; phylum Chloroflexota; class Ktedonobacteria; order Ktedonobacterales; family Ktedonobacteraceae; genus JBBQVS01. The sequence continues at coordinate 6,737 of CAZZVE010000109.1, read as the reverse complement.
TGCCATTGCCTGGAGGTGAGTACACCAGTCCGTAATGAGCGCAAAAACTTTTAAGATAGAGGTGGTCGTCTTGATCTTTCCAGTCAAGTTGCAGAACATTATGATCTACGTATTGAATGGCGAACGGAACTTGAATGGAATCAACCGTCAGTGCCTCAAACTGAAGACAGGCCATGGTACCTGTGTAGTCTTCCAGGAGGACCTGATCGACTTGTAACTGAGTCTCCCCCTGTGTCGATGCACCATCAGCTCTATGTGTACGAAGCAACTTCGCAACTAACGTCTCTGCCATAAGAACGCTATTTCTCCCCATTCAACAGATAAAGAACAATCAAGCTTCAATGTCGTACCAGGCTTTTATGTTTGAAGAGGACCCGGAACTACAGGGTGCCAATGCGCTAATGAGCGATTGATGTGAGCACGTACTGGATGTTTTACGAACCGGGCAACGAGGTCTGCTGCCGCCAGGAGTGTATCCAGATGAATTCCCGTGTCAATGCCCATTTCGTGCAACATATATACGAGGTCTTCAGTGGCGACATTGCCTGCCGCTCCTGGTGCGAAGGGGCAACCACCGAGTCCGCCAATAGAGGCATCAAACGTGCGGATACCAGCATCGAGAGCAGCTATCACGTTCGCGAGGCCGAGACCACGCGTGTCGTGAAAATGTGCATCTATTTTCAGGTTGGGGTGAGCCTGACGAACCTGAGTAAAGGTCTCGAAGACCTGTCGAGGATTGGCGACGCCAATGGTATCACAGAGCGTTACTTCGTCGATGCCAGCGGCTGCCACATTTTGCACAACCCAAAGCACTCGTTCGATATCTGTTACCCCATCGAAGGGACAGCCAAAGACGGTGGAAATGGAGACGCGCACATGGATGTTGTCGGCCTGCCCACGGTGGAAAAGTACTGGAATGGCGGCAAGAGCTTCGTCTACAGAGCGATTCAAGTTTGCACGTGAGTGACCCTCTGTCGCTGAAATAACCAGCACCACCTCTCGCAGTCCTGCCGCCTTTGCTCGTTCATAGCCGCGCTCATTAGGCACGAGGGCACCATAGGTAACGCCGAGAGGTGCAGGGAGTTGGTTAACGACCTCTGCTGCGTCGGCTAGTTGTGGAATCCATTTGGGCGAGACAAATGACGTGGCCTCAAAGCGTTTCATGCCAGCCGCAGTCAGTCCTTTAAGGAGAGCTAGCTTTCCTTCTGTTGGCACCATGACCGCCTCGTTCTGTAAACCATCGCGTGGACCAACTTCGACCACTTCAACAGTATGCGGCACTATCATGAGATTACTCCCTGTCTGGCAAGGTGCTCTATCTCCTCTAAAGAGAGACCAAGCAATTTTCCATAGACATCCTGGTTATGTGTCCCTACAGCACCGCCATACCATTCAATTGCCCCTGATGGCTCAGAGAGTTTAGGCACAAGGCCGGCCATGGCTAGTGGCCCGATACCTTCAATCTCGGTCGCCCGCGTCACTTCGGCAGAAATCTGCATATGTCATCTCCTTTGATTGACATACTTTTGCTCTGCTGTAAGGCTTTACAGTTTGATGGAGAAGGGATCTCCTGCGACCGGCTCCGTTTCAATCCACACACTTTTCACCTGTGTAAACTCTTTTATCGCCTCGATACCATTCTCGCGACCTATACCACTCGCCTTGTAGCCGCCAAATGGCATGCTTGGAGAAAGCGCGCGATAGGTATTGATCCAGACGGTGCCAGCATGGAGACGACCTGCTACATGATGTGCCCGGCTGAGATCAGTTGTCCATACGCCAGCAGCTAGGCCGAAATCGGTGTCGTTAGCGATAGAGATCGCATCTTCCACAGTATCAAACGGAATAAGCGAGAGCACCGGGCCAAAGACTTCTTCGCGTGCGATACGCATATCGTTTCGAACATCAGCTAGGACGGTTGGTTGAACATAGAGACCAGCTTGTAGGTGCTCGTCTGGTGCTTTAGTCCCGCCCGTTACCACACGTGCGCCATCCGCCTTCGCCACGTCAAAATAGGAGAGCACCTTATGATATTGTGGTTCATTGGCGATAGGACCCATCTCGGTCTCGTCATCCAATGGATTGCCAATGCGAATCTTCCGCACACGCTCCTCCAGGCGTTTTATTACCTCATCATAGATAGAACGCTGCACGAGCGCACGCGATCCCGCGATACACGTTTGACCAGAAGCCGCAAAAACGCCTGCGAGAAGTCCTGCCACTGCTGCGTCAAGGGGGGCATCTTCAAAGAGAATATTGGGAGACTTTCCGCCCAGTTCAAGTACCACGTCAGCATAGTGCCCAACCGCCGCAGCTGCAACGCTAGCTCCAGCAGGACCACTTCCTGTAAAGCCAATGACATCAACGCCCTTATGACGTGCCAGCGTGTCACCTGCCGGTAGGCCGAGTCCCGTCACAACGTTAAAGACGCCTGCAGGAAATCCTGCCTCCTCAAAACATCGTGCGAATTCTAGGGTAGATACCGAGGCATGTTCGCTCGGTTTGACAACGAGAGTGTTGCCAGCCGCCAGAGCAGGTGCGAATGTAAATGATCCAAGCATCAGTGGTGAGTTCCAGGGGGTGATACAGCCAACAACACCATACGGCTCACGCACCGTATAGTTGAACAGGCTGCGTTTTTCCTGGGGAATCGTGTCGCCCTGTATCTTGTCAGCCAAACCTGCAAAATAGCGATACCAGCCAGGAATAGCCTTCAACTGCGTGTACATCTCGCGCAACAGTTTGCCATTGTCGCGTACCTCAAACTCGGCTAATTCGCGTGCTCGCCCTTCGATCACATCCGCTAACTTGTTGAGCAAGCGCCCTCGTGCAGCTGGTCCAATCTTAGACCATGTCGTATCGAAGGCCGCTCGCGCCACCCTTACAGCCTCGTTCACATCTTCCGTACGCGCATTCACAATCGTCGCCCATTCCTCGCCTGTAGCTGGATTGCTCACTGGCAGCCGTGGTGCTCCCTCGGGTTGTACATACTTGCCGCCAATGTACAATCCATAATCCTGCGTCTTTGACAGTACCTGTGTCATGGGTTGAAACCTCCTTGTTTGGCAACTTTACAGGCCACGTAATGTAGTGCTTTGAGTAGCACGATACGTGTACCTCATTTTTAGCATAAATACTACTAGTTACGTATTAGATGTGTAAATCCCAGGAATAGCGCAAGTTTTCACTCGGTTGGAATTGTAATAGCTTCGTTGTGTAGGCCGTCACGCGAGCCGACCTCAATCACCTCAACAGAGCGTGGTAGCTGCATCAAATGACTCCTTGCTCGGCAAGCTGCTCCATCTCCTCTAAAGAGAGGCCAAGCAGTTGTGTATAAACCTCTTTGTTGTGTGTGCCTCGCACTCCCCCATACCACGCAATCGAACCCGGCGTCTCAGAAAGTTTGGGTACTAGGCCGGGCATTGTTACCGCTCCAATGCCCTCAATTTGAGCCGACAGAAGCATCTCGCGGGCCTGGTACTGCTCATCATGAACGATGTCGGCGATTGAATAGATAGGGCCAGCGGGAATATGCGCCTCTTCAAGAATGTGGAGGACTTTATGCAGCGGATATCGTTCTGTCCAGCCTTCGATCAAGGCATCTAGCTCCGCTGCGTGTTCAGCACGCTCTTTGTTCGTGCGGTAGTGCCCCTGCTCGGCTAAATCCGGTCGCCCTATCAGTCGCATCAAGCGTTTGAAAATGGCATCGCCATTACCGCCGATCACGACATAGGAGCCGTCTTGACAACGATAGGTATTACTAGGGGCGATTCCTGGCAGTGCAGAGCCAGACGGTTCGCGTACCAGACCAGCCACATCGTACTCTGGTAGCGTCGATTCTAATACACTAAATACAGCTTCATAGAGAGCCACATCAACTACCTGCCCTTTGCCCTGTTGGTCGCGCCCACGCAAGGCCATGAGCGCACCGATGACGGCATAAAGCGCCGAGAGTGAGTCGCCCAGGCTAATATTAGAGCGCACTGGTGGCTGACCGGGTTCTCCGGTGATATAGCGGATGCCGCCCATTGCCTCTCCCACGCTGCCAAAACCAGGTTGATTGCGAGCAGGACCTGTTTGGCCGAAGCCTGAGACGCGCACGATAATAAGGCGGGGATGAAATGTATGAAGGAGTTCTGGTCCGAGGCCGAGCTTCTCAAGCGTGCCGGGTCGAAAATTCTCGACAAGTATATCACATTCGGCGATCAGCCGCTGAGCAAGAGCCAACCCTTCTGGATGCTTCAAGTTGAGTGTGATCAGCTTTTTGTTACGCGACTGGAGATACCACCACAGCGATGTATCCGTACGGGGATCGACATAGCGCCAATTCCGCAAGGGATCACCCTCGCCGGGCGTCTCAACCTTGATAACCTCCGCCCCAAACTCGGCTAAAAGCCGTGTGGTGAATGGTCCGGCAATCAGCGTTCCCAGTTCAAGGACACGCAGTCCCGCGAGCGGCCCAGGTGTGGTACTATTGCTCTGCGGTTCCGATGTGTCTGTCATCTTCCTTCTTCCTATTCACTGGTGCTACAAAAAAAACAGGAAAGAAACAGCCTATTTCTCGGTCTTTTCCATCGCGGAGGCGAGGATTATTGCGCTCTCTGCTAAATAGGTTTCGAGGGCAAGACGCGCAGCTAGCCCATCTCCTTGCGCGATAGCATCGACCATCTGCGTGTGGTGATCTACCGTCTGCAGCGGCATGACCAGACGTGGACCAGCGCTAATAAGTGCCGCCCGTATGAGGCCGCTCAGACGCTCCCAGGTCTCAAGTAACCGCGTATTTTCTGAGAGCGTACAGAGGAGCCGATGGAAGTCCAGATCTGCCTTGAGCAGAGCACTAAATGACTGCGATGGCGCAGCCTCAAAACCGTGTAAGGCAGAGCGTAGAGTCGCAACCGCCACCTCTCGGTCTGGCCGACTCGCCACATGCTGAGCCGCTAACCCTTCAAGGGCCACACGCACTGCATAAATTTCACGTAGCTCCTTAGGGCTAAGGACGCGTACATAGACCGAGCCTCTACTTTCAGAGGTAAGGAGACCCTCTTCTTGCAGATGGCGAAATGCCTCACGTACCGTCCCCCGGCTGACGCCTAACTCTTTGCTCACTTGCACTTCGAGCAGACGCGTGCCAACAGGAAGCCTACCGTTGAGGATGCCATCTCGCAACTCTTGCAAGACACGCTCTCGTAGGCTCAGTCTATCTACCGTTTTGAGTTCCATGAATAAACTATACCCAATTCTTTGTCAACTGTCAAGTGTTAACTGTTAACAACCCAGGGCTTTCCAATTCTAATAAATAGAACAACGCTCAGGAGGTGAAAAAGAAGAGATTTTCTTGTAGAATACAAAAAAATCACCATTCGACAAGGAAGTCTCTCACATGGACTATACAACACTGCTCTCACAGATACCCTCGACAACCACTGAAGAAAGCCAGCCATTGGTTTCACTGTATGAAACCCTGCAAGAGCGTGCCTTTTGCCCGACGCGCTCAAGGCAAACGCTACTCGGTGGCGTTAATCCTCTGCTTGGTCATTCTCGCGAAGTTGGTAGGATAGAAAAACTTAAGTGGAGCCACCGAATGGCTTCATCACCGAGAGTCGCGTTGACCGAGCGAATTGGCTTACGCAAACCTCGCTTGCCTTGCTACATGACCTATTGCAACGTCTTAGCCCAGGTGGACGGGGTACAACTCGACCACATTCTCTCTGCCTTCTTTCTGCGATGGGAAGCGGCATCCGTCGGTGTGGAGAGGAAACCCAGTCGCTTGTTGACGCCACAGGCCACACCGATCATTCGCATCTGGGGTTCTGTCAGAACTCAAACCCCATCTTGGCAGGAAGGTCGCATTTTTGGTATGCTGATCTCAGCATTTTGACGGAACGAGGAACATTAACCCGTGAACTGCCCTCATTTAACTCCTTGGAATTCCCCACGGATATCGTCCTGCTCGCAGTCTTGTGGCGGTTGCGTTACAAACTGAGCCTGCGTGATATTGCCGAAATGTTTGCGGGAACGTGGCTTTGCTTTCACTCATGAGGCCGTTCGAGACTGGGAAGCGCGATTTGCTCCCTTGATCGCAGATCACTTGCGCGTCAAACGACACGGGCAGGCGGGATCATCCTGGTATGTGGATGAGACATCCTCAAAGTTGGTGGGAAATGGTGCTCTCTCTACAGGGCTCTTGATGGGGATGGGAATCTGGTGGATTCGCGCTTGAGTGAAAAACGGGACATGGATGCCGCCAAAAAGTTCTTCGAGCAAGCTCTGTCAGTGGTTGGCCATGCTCCAACATCCGTCACAACCGATGGACATCGCTCCTATCCACGTGCAGTACGCGAGATATTGGGCAGGGAAGTGATGCACCCAACGAATGTGTATTTGAATAATCGGATAGAACAAGACCATCGGGGGATCAAACAGAGATACTATCCGATGCGTGGCTTCGGAGACTTTGAGTCAGCAGCCCGTTTCTGTCGAACATTTGACGAATTGCGTCAGTATTTTCGCGCTCGCTCGCCAGAACGGGATACCCTCTCTTTGGCACAACAACGACAACTCTTTCGTGAGCGATGTGCTGGCGTATTCGATCTTGTCATAGCCGTTTCACAGTTTCGCTCTGAGAGCGTTTGCATGACCTATGCGACCTGAGGATTTTGATGGTCTCAGTTCTGACAGAACCGGATCACCCTGTTAGGCAAGTAAAAACTTTTCTACACGGCTTTAAGAAATTGAAG
>CAZZVE010000108.1:0-16122 GCA_964657325.1 uncultured Ktedonobacterales bacterium | reverse complement strand
GCATAGGCGGGTTCTTGTCGAAGTCAACTTGAGTTGGAGGCTGTGTCATTGGTGAACTCCTTCACATTTTGGCAACTAGTAGGCTCGGTTAAACTGGAAGCGGCCCGGATTTGCCCCTGCCTAATTTACTAGCTGGAACCTTGGTCTAGAATTAATGAGCACGGAAGGTGACACATACTACTAATCGCCATACGTTGGTGTCAAGGAACAGTATAGCGTCGATTTCACTCAAGTTCTTGCTCCTTTAGAGTCATTTTTGTAAGGAAAGACCATTCTTACAAAAATGACTCTAAAGGAGCAAGAACTCTTCATCAAGGGAATACGTCCTTTGACGAATATGACTCTGCTTGTTTCCCTGCTATTCTTGTCCTAGCAGTAGATGTTACTGCTAGGACAAGAGTTGAGGTGATGAAGGCAATGCATCTGTGAAGGACGTTATCCAATCGCTGTAATGCTGACCATATTTCTCCATCCTGAGCATGGACCTGGATATCCTCTATGAAACATGAAGCAGATCCAGAATCAATTCGCCCTTGTGGGCGTAGCGGCGATAGAGCATTCCTTGGCCAACGCCTGCTTCCTGGGCAATCTGATGCATACTGACATCTTCAACGCCTCGCTCGGCAAACAACTGCCGAGCCACTCGCAAGATTCGCTGGTCAAACGTATGGTGTCAGCTATCGGGTGTGCTGCCGTTTCGGTGGACTACCGTCTGGCTCCTGAGACGTCCTATCCTGGTCCAGTTGAGGATGGTTACGCGGCCTTGAAATGGCTCTCCACGCGTGCTGACGAGCTGGGTATCGATCCGAATCGGATCGCGGTTGGCGGTAGTAGCGCAGGAGGGGGATTGGCCACTGCATTAGCGCTCTTGACACGCGACCGTAAGGAAGTTTCCTTGCTCTTCCAGTTACTGCTCGCTCCCGTGCTTGATATCACGCGTGAGAGTGATGTCATTGTCGTCTGGAAGCTCAACCGCCTCGGTAGAGCGAGGCTATCGGGGTCCCAACATTTTTTTCATTTGGTTCTCACTTTTATTGAGCCCGCTCAAGCAGCTCTTTCGTTGCCTCCCATAGTCTACGCTCACGTTTCGTGTCGTGCGCAAAAGGCATCAACTCCGTTTCCTTATTAATTATCACGTAAGCACCATCCCTAAGATGTGACCATTTTTCGTCCAGAATAACGGAGGCAAATGCAGGAGCCGACTTGGCAGGTGTCGCCATGCCAGGGAAGCGTCCTAAGGCTCGTCCAATAGATTCCATTGCCGCTCCCGCACCCCGACCAAGTCCTGTACCTGGCATCCACCCAGGCTCAAAGACGATAACGTTTACACCCTTAGAAACATGTCGTTGGAGCTCATGAGCATAATAGAGAATTGCGAGCTTGGAGTCAGCGTACGCAGTGCCTGCACCTTTAACGCTTGGGGTGACATCTGCCGCTGCCGGTTGAGCAAGTTCAATGGGATCACGCCACTGAGCCTCAGGGACATGAAGGATTCGCCGAAATGTGTTGGGGTAGTACGTATCAGACCCCACAAGCACAATACGCGCTGGTGCGACGAATGAATCGATGAGGTCGCCAATAAGTTGTGCGTGAGCAAGGTAGTTGACGGCGAATGTCATTTCATATCCATCAACAGAGGTCGTCCTCGTATCCATCGACATGAGACCGGCATTTGCAACAAGTACCTGCAGAGGATGTACCTTCCCACTTGCAAGAATGGTCTTCACAGCATCTGCTGCAGCTCGAACGTCGGATAGTCGAGAGAAGTCGCAGGGGACTTCGTAGGCGGTTGCACCGGCGTCACGTACACTCTTCAGAATGTCCGCCAGCTTCTCGCCCTTTCGACCAATGAGAAGGAGGTCAGGTCGGCTAGATTCTGGACGCTTTGCCACTTCTAATGCGAGTGCCTTGCCGAGTCCGCCTGTTGGCCCGGTAATAATTACGGTTCCGTTCATACTATTGTTCATGTATTCTCCTTTTTTAGCGATTTATTTTCAAGAATTGCCGTAATTCCTTTTAGGCCCTTTAACATGTACTCAACATCTAGCGAGTAATAGACGTAGAGCCCACGCTTTTCCTTCGTAATTAACTGAGCGTTCCTGAGCACTAAAAGATGTTGGGAAGCCGTTGATTGCGATATGTTAAGATGATCTGCGATTTCACCAACAGTACGAGGACCACCGGCGAGAAAGTTGAGCATGTTAAAACGCGTGCTATTGCCAATTCCTTTTCCAAAGTTTTCAGAAAAGATAAGTATATCGTCTGCATTGTCCATATTAGTATATTAGCACTTACTTAAATAATATGCAACAGGACTTAAAACTTCTTTAAGGGTTGGCCTATCAGTGTGATAGTGACGAAAAAGTATGACGTACCATATAGAGTGACCATATCAAAACGGGAAAAACATACATGAAGCAAGAAATTGGCTTCATGTATGTTTCTCCCGTTTTGATATAGTTACCCTTTAGTTAAACCTATTGGCCGATAACGGCAGGCCAGTTTTGTATCACTGTGTCTGAAGCCTTTGAGAGCAGAGTAAGGTCAGTAACGAACTTGACCTTCGCATATTGCTCCGCAGCAGGCAGCTTGGCTGCAAGTTCTGCTGGCACCTTGCCCGCATCTACCAACTTCTGGTAACGTGCTGGATGTGCATAGCCTTTCAGATAGGAGAGTTGCCCTTCATCGGAGAAGATGTATTCAATCCACAAGCGTGCGGCAAAAGGATCGGGTGCAGTCTTATTGATGAAAGAGATATCGGGACCAGCAATTGAGCCATCAGAAGGAATAATGACCTTGAGATTGGGCTTGCCATTGAGCAAGTCGCGGAAACCAAGTCCAGCGAAGTCCCACATGATACCAATCGCAACTTCGCCCTTGGTCATATTGGCGAGGTTTGGATAGGCCGGACTGAAATTGCCCTTCTGCTTTAACTGCTTGAAGAAGTCGATACCCGGTTGAATATCATCGGTGCTTCCGCTCTGTGCAAGTGCCGCCGAGTAGACGCCGATGAAAGCATCGTTCGACTGACGTGGATCACCGTTGAGGCCCACCTGATTCTTGTAGTTACCTGTGAGCAAGTCTTTGAACGAGGTTGGTTCCTTCTTCACGATATCCGTGTTGATGACGAATGCCTCCGTACCGTAGTACTCAGTACACCAGTAGCCATCAGGGTCCTTGAGGGCATCGGGAATGTCGGCCCAATGTGCATGTTTGTAGGGCGCCACCAGCCCTTGCTTCACCGCCCGTGGACCGAACTTAAAGCCAGCATCGCTGATATCTCCATGCGGATGTGTTTTCGACTTGATGAATACTTCGAGTTGTTGTGCGGAAGAAAACTCTGCTTCAGCCTGATACTGGACTGGTACGTATTTCGCGGCATAGCCTGCGAGAATGTCTTTGTAATTGGCCCATTCCGGTGAAATACCGATTCCTTGTAGCTTGCCTTCCTTCTTTGCATTCGTGATTAACGTCTGCATGTCAATTGGGCCAGCCATGTTCACAGTACTCCCTGTCGTGCTCGACGTAGGAGAAGAGCTACTACATGCTTCTAAAAAGGAGGCGAGAGCAAACGAGGACATGCCAAGCGCACCAGCTTGCTCAAGGAAACGACGACGACTACGGGGTGCAAACATATTTCTAAATAGGTCTGAATTACTCATGAATGAAAATACCTCCAATTGCCTCAATATCTAGGCGACAACTCGTTTTGGCACCTATGAGAGAAAAGCCAGTTCGCGCCTTTCATCCTTTGTGCTGAGAGCACGAAAGATTTTTTCTTCTCCAACCATTACGCGCAAGAAGGCCCTGCTTTAAGGAAGACGCCTCGTAGCGGCAAAATAGATAGGTGCAGCACAGTTCTTAGAGAAGCAACTCTTTAACGTTGACAACATTCTCATTTTACCTATAATGTACCTTGTATAAGCATACAGTCTACCCTCCGCAAGAATTGGTGTCTTATAAATACCTACTATCTCAATGGTTGCAGAACCATGAATAAGAACGGCAGGCATTCTGAGTGAGTAAAAGGAAAAATACATGGAGAACACTATTGAGATTCTCAGGCGAATGTATGATCACTTCAATGCGCGCGACATCGATGGTGTTCTTGCACAGCTTGCAGAGGATGTCACGCGGGCAAATGGGATGGATGGAGGATATGTTCATGGACATGAGGCTGTCCGAGAATACTGGACACGCCAATGGAGCATGGTAAGTCCGCTTGTCGAGCCCAAACAGTTTAAGAAGGCTACAGATGACATCATCATTGTGGATGTTCAACAATCAGTACGTGATCTTGAAGGGAAGCCGCTTCAGGATCAAACGCATGGGCTACAAGACAAATTAGTTGGACATGTCTTCCACTTTAAAGAAGGCAAGGTCGTCCGCTTCGACATTCAGGACGTTTCTTCTTAGCGGAGAGGTGCTCCATCACCCAGCACTAGGCAATAAAAGGCAGCATCTCATGATGGTCGAAACGCCGAATCTCATCAGTGTCTATCCAACAACGATCTGCCTGTCACCAAACTGATGGCGGGCCTGGAGTACTAAACCCGCCTCGATAAATGCTATCTTCTTGCACACACTAATCGCCCCTTAAACCATACATTCTGGCTGAATGGCTCAAGAAGTGAAGGCTACGCCAGAGCACTAGGCTTGCCAACCGCTCTGGCGTAGCCATGTTTCCAGGTTGAGCAATGGAGGGTACAGGCCTCCCAGTGTCTTTTTGACGAGAGGATACAACGTGCGATATAAGTAGAGGGGTATTGAGTACCAGTTTAGTTCTCGTATTTACCCCTTGAGGACTCTCAATTTGATAAAATTATTCATGATATGAAACTCTTGAAGCAAATCCCTGAAGCAGCTATGGTCGCCGCTTTCCTTAAAGCAGAAATCTTTTCTCCAAGGTTTGGTGAGGACGTACGAAAAGCGATGCAGTCATTTGGTGTCGATGACGCCATTATTACCCATCCCGATATTACAAACGATCAGGAGAACGAGCTGCGCGCACGGGTACTTGGCGAGTGCCGTGGCTACCGTCAGAACCGTGAAATGTTCGAAGGCGTCCCCACCAATCTTCGTTGGTACGAAGCCAAGCTATCACACAACGAGATTGGTGATCTACGATATGTTGACTACAGCTATTGGAACGCGTTGACTGATGGCACACACCTCGTGAAGGATGGGGTAAGGAACATACAAAAAGGTAAAGTTGTCTTTGATGTCCCTAATGATCGGTTTTTAATGCTTGCAGAAGCGATACGAAACGGGAAGTACGATTTTGAGCCAATTATTTTGTGGGGACAGAATATTGATTCACCGCTTGAGATACTTGAAGGTCACTTGCGTACGACTGCGTTTGCCCTTGCCGGTGATACAGCTCCTGCTGTCATGAAGGTTCTTGTTGGCCTTATTGAGGTTCCCCTGATCAGCCTAACTGAATAGCGCTAACGATATCCTCTACGACGCTGTCGAGCGACCTTTGAGCATCAACAGCCATAGCTCCGGGTGCTGCTAAAAGCTCCTCTTGTAGTTGTGCATGTCGCTCAAGGGTATTTTGTAATTCCTGAGGGTCTTTGCCAAAGTCATGGTCTGTCCGGGTGAGGATACGATGACGCAGCGTCTCGGTATCGACCAGCAATACAAATATCTTGGTAAACCAGCTAAAGAACCGATCCTGGTTAGAAGCAAGTGCCCCGACAAACACCGTTTCGTCACTATCCAATAACTCCCTAAGATCCTTCTCTTGCCAGTTCCACCCGTACTTTGACCAATCCACAGGGGGAGGCGGCCAGTCTACGGGCTGGCCTAATTCATTCTCAAGGCGCGTTACAGGTAGGTCGTCAGTGTTGTATGCAGTATACCCTCTTTTTTCAGAAACTGTCCTCGGCAGCAGATCATTGGAGCCAGGGAAATTTCTCTGTCTTTGCTCAAGACACGTCAAGCGATGAACTGGGACAACTCTCTCGCCACCTGAATCGTATGGCGGAACAATTACAGAATCTGCTGTTAACAGGCCAGAAACTAGCAATCCTTGAGGAACGGAATCGTCTGGCCCGCGATCTCCATGATAGCGTGAAACAACATCTTTTTGTCGTTGCGCTACAGGTGGGTACAGCTAAGTTGCGTCTTGGTCCAAGTACAGAGGAAGTACAACAGCCCCTTGTTGAAGCAGAACACGTTTTGCTTCAGGTACAACAAGAACTCAAGACGTTAATTCGTGAGTTGCGACCTGTGGAGTTAGAGGGAAAAGGGTTTGGTGTCGCATTGCAAGAACTGGTGACGCAATGGTCACATCAAACCAACATTCTTGCGAACCTTCAGCTAGAAGGTACACAAACACTTCCATTGTTGGAGGAAGAGGCTTTCTTTCGTGTAGCTCAAGAAGCGTTGGCAAATGTAGCTCGGCATAGTCAGGCAACGACAGTGCAGATTCAGGTAGCCAGCGAGCAGGGCAAAGATACACTTTCTGTTCGTGATAATGGACAAGGATTTATGCTCAACACTTCTGACGGGAAGGGGTTTGGCCTTCTCTCCATGCAAGAACGCATGAATGTATTAGGTGGAAATGTAGACATAGAGAGTACACCAGGACAAGGAACATGCGTTACTGCGACTTGCAAAAGACAGCAGAGTGAGGGATAGACATGGAACGTATTACGATTGCCATTGCGGATGACCATGCGCTGGTTCGACAAGGTATACGGACCTTTTTAGAGGCACACTCTGATCTTTCCATTGTGGGTGAAGCAGAGTCAGGCGAAGCGATTGTGCGTATAGTGACTGAGTTTGTGCCAGACATCGTTTTAATGGACCTAGTAATGGGTGGCATAGGTGGTGTAGAGGCGACGCGACAAGTGAAACGTGTAAGCCCACATACGCAGGTCATAGTACTCACCTCCTTTGACGACGACGAGTACATCTTTCCCGCATTGCGTGCCGGTGTCCTCTCGTACATTCTCAAGGATGTAGGTATTAATGATTTGGCGGAGACGATACGAAAAGCGGCAAAAGGCGAGTCCGTGCTTCACCCTCGTGTCGCGGCGCGTGTTATGCAAGAGGTGCAACGAGAGAGAAGAGACGTACCCAATCTTTTTACAGAGCTGAGTACACGCGAACTCGAAGTCTTACGGCTCATCGCCGATGGTCTTTCTAATGCAGCTATTGCTAAGAAGTTAGTGATTAGCGAAAAAACGGTGAAGGTTCATGTGAGCAATATTTTGAGCAAACTGCACAGACTTGATCGTACACAAGCAGCCGTTTTTGCCTGGCAGCAAGGATTAGTACGCAGGCAAGACAAGTAGGGAATGGTCTCTATACAAAGCTGATATTGAGATTATAGCCATCGACACGCTGGTCACGGCTTCTGACTCACTCGTCGGATGGACATGTCCGAACTATACAAGGATGATGGTGTTCTGTGTGTAGCTCCTTTGCGGCTTGCGATTGCCCTGAGACGACTGTTGACAATCTTTGCCACTAGATATGCTCAATATGGAATTGTAGTGAAAGAGAAGAAAGCGTGAAGTATGCCTGTTGAATTTTTAACACAAGAGCAACGTCAGCTGTACGGAACCTACACCGTTGAACCGTCCGATGCACAACTTGCCAGTTATTTCTATCTGGATGATACGGATCGAGAACTGCTTGCCACTAAGCGCGGGAGCCAGCATCGCTTGGGTTTCGCCCTCCAGATATGTACTGTCCGTTTCTTAAGTACTTTTTTTAGTAAACCCCGCCCTTGTTCCTCCTGGCGCAGTACGCCATGTCGCCAAACAATTGAACCTTGATGGCGACCCTGTTTCCCTCTTGGCTCAATACGCAACTGCATGGCAAATCCGTGAACACTCCCGATAAATTCAGCAGCTTTATGGCTACTCTGATTTCTCAGAACAACCTCACCACTTTCACCTCATCCGGCGGCTCTACATCCATGCTTGGCTGACCGCCGAACGCCCCAGCGTGTTGTTCGATTTGGCAACGAAGCGACTGGTTGACCAGAAAGTCCTCTTACCAGGAGTCAGTGTCTTGGAACGCCTGGTTGCTAGCGTTCGAGATCGTGCGGCTAACCGCCTTTGACAGGAACTTGCACGTCTTCCCACGACCTCGCAACGAGTGTTGCTGGAAGATCTCTTACACGCACCCGAAGGCAGTAGACAACCTCCTCTAGATCGGCTTCGTCGCGCTCCAACACATGTAAGTGGTCCTGGACTGCTCAAAGCACTCCAGAGGTTGAGCAATATCCGAGCGACTGGCGTGTCAGACCTTGACGTATCCTTTGTTCCTGCCGGGCGATTGAAGCAGATGGCACGTCACGCCTCCGCTTCCCGTGCGGCACAGATTGAGACAGGAAGATGTCTTTGCTGTCGCAAGAATAGAAGTACGCTTCCCACGATTCCTGTTACTAAAACGGAGGGTGTATTCATGAAAATACTCACTTTATCTTTGTTGAAATTTAGTATGTTGTATGTTCTATAGCTTGTACGGTTGTACGTCTTTTGTGTCATAAGCGCATTCTCCTTTACAAGGTGAACCGAGGTATTCATGCGAAGAGTCCTGTTTTTATGACGTGGAGAGCATATACTTATTTTCTATGAAATGCGAAGCCATACATCTTGACAAGGCATATTACCTTATGTTATATATATTATAGCAAATAGCAATATTCTTGTTGGTAATCGAGCTTTACGTAAGGCTCAACGGCCTGTAGCTCTATATTCACACAAGCTGAACTCAGGCTATTTGTCTTTGAGGAGAAGAGGAGGGGTGAAACAACTGCTGACGAGTGAGAACAGACGAGCGCGATCTAAAAATCAGCTTGCCCTGAAGAGTGAGTCCTCTCGTTCGTCAGCAGACGTATTCAGAATGTGTGTCCGATGATTCTCTCAAGCAAAGGAGGAAGGTAGCCATGACTCACTATGGAACATGGAGTCCCTATACAGGAAGCAGCTCTATCCTCTTGGCGGTCACCCTATTGATCGTCACAAGTGTTTTGATCTACGTAGCCATTCGATTCCCTCATTCGAGAGCAGTCAAAAGACCTGAAACGTTTCTTCGCATTTCTCTCGTCGTGATCTGGATATTGTCTGTGACGACGTTCTTAGTTGCAGCAGGCATTTATGGGCTTGCGGATGAGCAGCAGATGATTCGTTTCACCGGGCCGATGAACCCCATCGCTCCCGTGACAGCAACCTCAGCAGTGTTGGCCTTTTTCGTGATCGTGAAACTGGCGGAACGGGGGGGGTTCGGGGTCGCTGTTGGGAGTGCCATTGTTGGGACCATAGCAGCACCGATGATCTTCGAACTCCCCTTCGATCTCATCGTGATGTGGCGAACCTATCCTCCCACTCCTGCCATAGCGTTTACCTTGCTCTACTTTCTTCCGCTCTTTCTCGTCGAAGTTTCAAGTCTTGCGATGCTCACCTTTTCGCCTTTCGTGAGGCTATCGAGAGCCACCCTACTCCTATTGGCAAGCATGTTTTTGATTTTCGCGGTATGGGCATTGTTTGGCTTTGCGTATCCAGCAACTCCCATCCCATTTACGCTGAACGTGATCTCAAAAATTCTGGCATTTGCGACGGCCATCTCGCTCTTCCTTCCACTGAAAAAAATCGTGTCTGATGGGCAAGACTCCGCTCACGTCCAGAATACTCTCACAGAGTCTCGTGCCACGCCACCTATCCTACACATCTAGACAAGAAAGGTGTTTGCTGCTCAGTGGGGAAGAAGAGGGAGCAGACACCTTCTTCTGCTAAGAAGGTATCATGGCATAATTGTTCTATTTATAAAAAAGCAAATTGTATTATGATGAAACAAGGCAAGATGCTTTATTGAGTGATTTTGGCCCTTGTAAAAAAGTAATTGCACACGATGATATTATGTATCATCGTGATTGGAGCCTCGGCTGGTAATGAGAGTGAACCTTTTCTGAAAGACGAGTGCAGAGAGGACATCTTGCTTCTGGCGAGGCGGCTGGGGTGCCATCATCGCCCACTGCACCGACCAGTTCGGTGTCACCTGGCTGATGAACTACGACAAGCCGCAGAGCTAGCAGTCGGGGATATTACTTCATTCGTGGTCAATGCGCGAGGTGAACGCCTCGACAGCACTTCAGCCATTCTTTTCCTGTATCCTTTCCGAGTTTCATATTCCTTCCCTATTAATGAAATGCACACTCTTAAGAGAAAGCTAGATAGCAGTATGTCTTGTAGATGTTCTCAAAAGCACAAAAAGCTTCATTTCTGTGTATCCTGCCTCTCAAAAAAACCGAAAAACCATGGAGACCTCTCCCTTTGGCCTTAACGTGATTTTTCGTATAGCTCATACTCGACCCCCAGCCACAAACCGAACAACGCTGGGTCCAGCATGAGCCAGGATGGGAAGTCATTTTTCCCAGTCTTTCACCAAATGCTTGCATGAACCAATTGTACACTGGCTTTAACAGTTGCTTCATTCTCCCATTTACACTCAATTCTACTCCTATGTTGTGCTTACTTCTCCATCCATTGGCAAATTTTACAGCATACGTGTGTTCATTCCTCCTCTTCAGTTTTCCTAAATGTCTCTCTACAAGGCATCCTCAAGGGTATCTTACAAGCACAAGAGTTTCCTTGTGGTGTAAGGAATTTCTTGTCCTCCTCCCCATTCTGGGTGTTGCACACCCTTCCTTGCTCTACTGCGTTGTGTGCCTCTGTCGATAAAGATGAAGAGAAGCTCTATCAGGATACGGAGAGCTTCTCAACACGGTTTGAGAAGAAAAGTATGCTTCAGGAGGGTATGCAGGGACGCTTCCTGTGCTAACACAAGTCTTACGCACCATGCGCTCCTCAGGAGTGAGGGGTGTGCTTAAAGAAAAAGAGGAGGAAGAATGCTACGCGATCTTCAAGAACAGGACGTCCCAGTCAATCCGTCTTCATCAAGCGGAAAGAGAAGCGACGAGTCCAGGGGGAGAGACCAGTCTAAACACAATGGTGCGAAACCGCTCCATGTTCGTGGGGCCGCATTGCCACACGAACCGTGGCTGGAACGCAAGAGTTCTTGGCTCGTACTTGGCTTTACTGGCTTCTTCACGCTCTTCTTGCTCCTCATGAATAGTGCAGGACAGGTCCCTGGGCAGAGCTTCCTGCTCAAAAGCCTCTCTGACATCTTCCAGTTTGTTGGTGAGGCCATCGGTCTCGTATTTTGTCTGCGTCTTACACATCGATTGCATCGAACATGGAGACAGATGCGATACGAAATGAAGCACAATGCAGGCACAACAACCATCGACCAGAGCGATATACACACGGCCAAGCGAGTGTGCCTTGCGTGGAGCCTGCTCACGCTGGGCATCGCCCTCTACACGAGTGGGCAGGCAATCTGGACGAGCTATGATGTGCGTATGCCTTCCTTCCAAGTCCCTTTTCCCGGTCTGTACGACGTTGGGTTCGTCGGTGCCTATCCGTTCCTCTTAGTCGGGACACTTCTATTGACGCGTAAAAACAGAGCAGCCGTCGGGCGAACACGTCTGATCCTGGACTCTCTCTCCGTCATTGGCGCAGCACTTGCTCTTTCCTGGTTCTTCCTGCTCGGCCCAACCATCGCTAAATTTTCTGGAAGTATAGGAGCCGATGTACTTTCTGTCTACTTCCCTGCGCATGATCTGTTCCTGGTCGCGGTGGTGACATTGCTCATGTTTAGCCCGCTTGCCAGTCGGGAACAGCAGTCGGTGTTCGTACGCTTGTGTGCGGGTCTCCTCTCATTAGCGATTACGGATACACTCCTCGGCTTTCTTTCACTTTCCCCAGCAGGTTTCAACACCGGAACGTTGCAAGACATGTTGTGGCCGCTGAGTATGCAGTTAATCGGGCTAGCTGCAGTCGAATACTCACGGAGTGTTGCTCGCGAACAAGAGAAACACTCTCGTACAGTAGAGCCTTCATCTCTTCTTACCTCAGGTCACGTTTCACGAGAACTCATGCTCCTTCAGACCATCGCACCATTTGTCCTATCGCTGACAGCTAGCACGGTGCTCCTGACCGTCATAACTCCTCATGGTGGAGCTATTGCGGTACAATCTTCCTTGAGTGCCCTTGCACTTATTGTGATTGTCATCATCCGTCAAGCACTCACCGTCGTGGAAAACACCTGGTTGAGAATGCAGATACAAGGGGAACTCATCGTGTCGCAGCACGCACTTGCAGGCAAACAGCTTGAGGCAATGACTGATGCCATCACTGGTCTGCCCAATCACCGCGCCGTCATGAGCCGTATCGACGAAGAATTGGCGCGATGTACACGAACGCAAGTACCATGTGCGATTCTCTTCCTGGATTTGGACCATTTTAAGCGAGTCAACGACACCTGGGGCCACCGTGCTGGTGACGCCGTTCTCCGCGAGGTCGCGTCGCGTTTACGTCATGTACTGCGGCTGGAAGATTGTGTAGGACGTTATGGTGGAGAAGAGTTTGCAATTGTTTTGACGGATTCTGATATTGAAGACGCACGTCAAACGGCGGAACGTCTCCGTTGCGCGATCTCTGCTGAACCTTGTATCTGGCAAGCTGATGACGAGGCATCTCCCATTTCCATTGCTATCACTGTTAGCATAGGTCTTGCAACTTCCACATTTCATGGCATGACTCGAGAGCAACTCGTAGAACGCGCAGATCATGCCATGTATCGAGCGAAGCAGAGTGGGCGCAATCGTGTGTGTATTGCGGACCTGAAAGAAGGCATATCTTCGTCAGCCAGTGTTCCTCTCCCACGAGAGACGATAGCAGCAACTGCAGAGATGGCAGCAGTTCAGGTTCTTACTGCAGTCGCTTCAGTACACGACCGTGGAATATATGAGCACGCGCAGCGTATGGTCGTCCTCGCTGAGGCAACTGCACGCGTCCTCAATCAATCAGAAGAAGCGATACGCCTTGTGCGGCTGGGAGCGTTGCTCCACGACATTGGGAAAATGGGCATTCCCGATGCGATCCTGCATAAGCCAGGTTCCCTCACAAACGAGGAATGGATGGTGATGCGTAAACACCCGATTATTGGGCAATATATTCTTTTTCAGGCTGGTGGTGTTTTGAATGCACTTGCTGATATAGTGGTTGCCCACCATGAACGCTGGGACGGAACAGGCTATCCTATGAGACTCTCTGGCGAAGCCATTCCACTTGGTGCCCGTATTCTTAGCGTCATTGATTCATACGATGCTATGATCTCACAGCGTTCATATAAGCAACCAATATCCGTTGCGGATGCGCGTGCAGAGCTTGAACGTTGTGCGGGAAGTCAGTACGACCCAAGGGTGGTAGTGGCCTTCCTCAAAGTGCTTGATGAGGAGCACACGGCGCAGGTGGGCATGTCAGAAGATACCCTGTTTACCTCTCCTGAAATCATCTCGTATGCAGATCACATGCATGCACTTCTGTAAGCGTTGGAGGCTTTGTGCTCTATCAGTACGAAGCCTCCTCTCCTCGCACTATCCATTTGACTGAGAGAACAAGACAGATGGCATGAGAAGTCTTCTCCTATTTCCATTCATACTTGTGTCCCTTCTGTCTTCTGCATGGGCAGTTCACGCATCGGTTCCGAAGCAAAGGTCTCAAACGCGCTACTCCGCTTGGGAAAATCGGAGGCATCGAAGGGAAATATCTCATATTCAGCCAGCCCCCTCCGTTGGTAGGGATCAGTGGTCAGGAGTTCACGAAGCTCCTCTTCACTCGATGCTCGTACCACAACGATTCCCCCGATTGGCGGTTCACGTCGCCCGGAGACGAGAAATCGTCCAGACTCATACTGCCGTTGCACCCACTCGCTGTGTAGTGGCAGCGTGTGGTTGATCTCGTCAAGCGGCTTTTGGAAACGAGAGACTAGGATAAACATTCGCATAATGCCTCCACTCAAATTATGAAGATGTCGTTGCTATCCATCACGTCGTACACAACTAATATACTCGGCCCATCATTCTTATATTTGACTCCGAAAATGGCTGTTCGATGAGAACGAACAAAGGCGATACGTTGTTCTTGATTCATACATCGATCCTTTTCAAAGCTTTCCCTGAAGCGTTTCCTCATAATATGAGATGCTCGTATAGTTTACTTCTCCCAAAGGAGTGCGCACTAAGGGTTGTCTTCCACCCATCACCACAACTAAATCGGAGAGCGTGGATCACCGATTGGCACATGCAGGTCGAAAGGTTCAGAGGGCTGAAACTCACCACTATAGGCGCGTTTGTGTAACTCGGCGAACGAGGCACCTGCCTTGTATGCCGCGATCATCTGCTCGGGATCGACGGGCATCCCTATGGGATTGGCGGCAAACTGTGGCGAGGTACGCATCCACTCACTGGACTCCTGCCAATTCTTAAAATTATCGACTTGTAGTTCAACGCTATTGCCGTCGGGATCCTCGTAGTAGAAGGAGGTTGTCAGCCCATGATCTAAACTCGCATGCGGCTTGATACCTAGGGCCTTAAGTCGTACGTAGTTGTCGAACAAACCGCCCATCGACGGATACTCGAAGGCACTATGATGGAAACCAGTATGCATCAATTTGTCGGCGTCCTCGCTCAGGTAAGGTGAGACAAGTAGCGCAATGCGATGGTTAGCCTCGTCATTGGTAAGCCAAGCTCCACCAGGAAACTGGTAGTTTGCCTTCATGCCTACCACAGTGCTGTACCATTCAATCATCTCGTGCAAGCGTGTCGTCTTCAGATTGAAATGGTGTAAGATAGGTTGCACGGAACTCGTGTTCTCAGATACGTGTGACATTCCTTTTCTCCTCTCAAGGTGTTAAGATGAGAAACATCTCTTCCATACTACGCTCTTCTTTCCACACCAAGATGCTGTCTCGGTCAGTAATAGTCTTCCCATTGCAGCACATCACGCTAGAGCAGTGCTTTGATACGCTCGCCAAGTTTTCCTGCGTGTCGTTAGAGGTCGCTGCCGTCGTAATCTGCTGCTCAATCATGAAAAATCCCTTTTTGTGGTACTGTTCGGTCGGTAAACAGCAGGCATCTTCGTCCTGCTCTCCGTAAAAGGATTTACAGACTTGATCGATTGGCACGATAGAGGATGCATTCCTCAACAAAAGCGAGTATTTTCATGTAGAAGGCACGAGCGAGCGTATGTAACTCTACTGAATGACCAGCCAGGCGTTGTATGCCCATATCGACAAATGGAGCGGCAGTGAATATTTCGGCAACATGACTGAGTGCCTCTGCATCACCACGCCAGATGTGATCGTATTCGGGCACGATGAACTGGACAGGTACCCGCACGTGAGCCGCGACCTGCGGCAGGCGTGCGCCCCATGTTTGTGCCTCTGCAAGCTCTATCACGGCGGTGGGGACGTCCCGTTCCGGGTCATAGTGAGCTTGCTCCTCTGGATAGGACCATGGCGGCCCGTACATGGCCATGACTTTAATCGCGATATCCATCATCACTGTTGGTGCATCACTGACTAAAGACGCAAACGCTGCCTTTGTCTGCTCATTGTAGAGGCCGCCAGCACCGGTCATATTCATACCGAGCAGACGCTCGTGTGGGTTTTCTGCCGCTAGCAGTAAGGAGATCATCCCCCCAATCGAATGACCAATCAAAAACATCCCCGCGGATTGCTGACCATAATCATGCCAAATTACCTCAAGAGCGTGCCGGAGGACGGGAACCTGGCTATCAAACGAAAGTTGATCAACGGGTACGGAAACGGCCGACCCATATCCAGGACGGTCGAGAGCGAGAATCGAATACCCTAAAGAAGCACACAACTCGAGGAGCGATGATGAAGGGGTATCGAAATATTTACTGGTGTACGTTCCACCATGAATTGCAACGAGCAATGCTCTAGGGTCTCCATTCGTTGCTGGAAGAAAGCGTCCTGAAAGTTTCATGGTACCAGCGTCGATGCTGACTGAGTGACTTGTCATGGATTTTCCTTTCCTACTGCCTCCCTAGACAATACCGTCTAGAATAGTGTATAGTATGCATTATGCATACGACATTTGTCAAGGGGAAAGAATTAAACGAATGAACTCAATGACACCTTTGAGTAAGGGCTATACCACGCCACTTGTGACAAAGCTCACGATAGCGGAGCAAATTGCGGCGACGCTGCGACACGAAATCATCACGGGACACC
>CAZZVE010000107.1:0-16353 GCA_964657325.1 uncultured Ktedonobacterales bacterium | reverse complement strand
ATGCGAACAAACAGCACACTCTATGTTCTTTTTTATAGCTGTGGTTGTTAGTTCACAACCCTGCGGCGGAAGGTTTGGATACCGATGGCGGAAAAGGCGATAATTGTTGCCACTAAACCAAGAAAGACCCAGCTGAGTGACAATGTTGGTAGGACTTGTCCATGAAAGTGGGGCACCATCGCATAACGCAAACCCTCTGATGCATAGGTCAGTGGATTAAATAGTGTCACAATCTGGAACCAGCGCAACACACCGAGCGTACCCCACGGATATTGCACACAGCCTGTAAACAGAAGTGGTGTCAGGATCAGTGCGAACATCAAACCGATTTGCTCTGGTCGCACGAGTGTCCCAATAGTCAAGCCAAGCGCGGCTCCGGCGAAGGCTGCTAGAATCATTACAACGATGATGACGCCTATCGCATCGGCACGTACCTGAAACTCACTACCCAGGATAAGATAGGCGAGTGGGAAGATAACCGTGCCAGCTACCAAACCCCGCATCGCGGCGAAAATGACTTTTTCAATGGCGACAAGGCTCACGGGGAGCGGTGCTAACAAACGGTCATCAATCTCGCGTGCGAAACCGAGGTCTAGGACGAGTGGTAGAGCCACACCCTGAATGGCTGTCGTGATTACTGTCAATGCGACAATACCAGGGAGCAACAATGCGCCAAAACCCTGACGTGCTATACCAATTGCTGGCAACACTGTACCGAAAATGAACAGAAAGAATAAAGGCTGGAGCAGAACTTGCAGCAAGAAGGGAATAAAATCACGCAATGTCACGGAGATGTCACGGCGCAAAATAGCCCAAAATGCGGCTGCGGCTATCGAAAAGCGTCCCTCAGGGCGTGTGACTGATGCTTCAGGAACTGAGGCAGGTGTTGTTTGTATAGGTGTTGTGGTACTCATGGTTAGCGCAAATTCCTTCCAGTGAGATGAATGAACACATCTTCGAGGCTTGGTTTGACCACGCGCAGGTCACGCAACTCGCCACCAGCACGCCCAATGGTCTGTGTCGCGCCCACCACGAGTTCGTTCGCGTCTTCTGCGTAGAGTCGATAGAGGTTTACATCACGCTCCGCTCCATCCTCTTTGCCTACAACCTCTTCGACTTTTGTGGCATCAGTCATTTCACGTAGCGCGTTCAGAATATAACTTTTTGGTTGTCCATCGGCAGGTGTAGAACCGTCAGAGGTTACACGTTCTGGAACGCGTACACGCAGTTCGAGCCGCGTACCACCGGGAACAATTTTCTTTAGCTCGGCTGGCGTGTCTAGTACCAGCACGCGTCCGTGGTCCATGATAGCGATACGCTCACACAACTGGTCGGCCTCGTCCATATCGTGTGTCGTAAGCAGAATGGTCACGCCCTGTGCATTGAGCGAACGAATACGGTCCCATAGGAAGAGGCGTGACTGTGGATCAAGGCTATTGGTTGGTTCGTCCAGCACCAGCACATCTGGCGCATGCATCAGGGCACGTGCAAGCATCAAGCGTTGTGCCATACCACCGGAGTAACGGCGTACAACGTCTTTGCCACGATTGCCTAAACCAAGTTCGTTCAATAGCTCGTCGGCTCTTGCCTCGCGTTGCGCTTTTGGGACACCATGATACATCGCATGAAACGTCAAAATCTCACGCGCTCGCAGGCTACGATCCAGGTTACTTTGCTGTGGCACAACCGCGATACGTTGCTTGACACTCATGGGGTCCGCCGCCACGTCAATATCCATAATGCGTGCTTTGCCACTCGACGGAACAACGCTTGTTGTTAGCACGCCAATTGTTGTTGTCTTGCCTGCGCCATTAGGTCCAAGCAAACCAAATATCTCACCTCGCTTGACCGCGAACGAGATGTCATCAACAGCATTCGTCTTGGCAGCAGGATATTGCTTTACGAGATGTTCTACCTCGATAGCATAAGTAGAAGTATTCTGTGTCGCCATGCTCATCCTCACTCATATATATGCAGAGATTCTATTTTTGTATACTGCACTCTTCATTGTATTCCTTCTAAAAGATGGTTGCTCGGCAGAGAAAGGGTAATAAACCTACACAGGATGTGACGCGATCAGTCGCGCCACATCCTGTGTAGGTTTATTATATATCAAGCACTTCGATACCATCGGGGTTGTTAATAGCTTGTAACACGGCCGCGTACAGTTCCTCCGGCACTTTCCCTTTGAGGTATTCCGCAGCCTCAAGGACCTCAAAATGGAATATCTCGTCTGGTCGATCATGCTGCGTCTTATATTCCCACCATTCAGTACCAGATACATTAGCGGCATCCACGATATGAAGCGCGAACCTGCCGCGCATTGTTAAGAACACCTTGTAGGTGACGGTTGTTGCCCCGTTATGTTCGCGTGTTTGTCCTTTAGCCAGGATGCGACCCAAAAACCGTTTGCGCGTCGGAGCAATGCTTCCCACCTTGATAACAAGCTCTCGAAAGCCGCTTTCTTTTGCCTCTTCCATCTCAACAAAGCGACGCAATGCTTGTACGATAGTAGCAGAAAGATTGCCTCCTGCGAGTTCTTGAGCACGTTCAAACGTTGGCAGATCGGCATCAGAGACATAAATGGTTTTGTTAGGCATTGCCTTGTATTCCTCTCGATAAAGCATGAATTTCTCCTTGTGGTAAGGGTGAAAACAATACTAGATGTATGTTATCTAAGTATAGTATACGTATACGTATATTACAAGATGAAAAAAGTGTTAACTTAAGCACTGATTGAGGAGCCAGGGCACCCGCAAGGGGCTACCCCTCCCATACGACGATGGCATTCAGGGAGCGAGTTCGTGTATGGGAGGGGTAGCCCCTTGCGGGTGCCCTGGCCTCACAGGAGACCTCTTTTTCCCTTACGTTAACGCCTATGGGGTAGCCCCTCGTGGGCGTCCGTGTAAAGAGCTAATTTGACCTCCCGTACACTATCCACTACAATAGAAAAGGTTAACCAATCTTATTTCAATTGTTAACCCTTATAATTATTAAAAAGACATGTTATGCATATAACTTAGGAGGATACATGCAAATTCGTAAAGCCGTGTTGCCTATTGCTGGCTTGGGAACACGTGTGCTACCAGCTAGTAAAGTTACTCCCAAAGAGATGTTGCCTTTGGTGGATAAGCCTGTCGTACAATATCTGGTCGAAGAGGCTGTTGCTGCTGGTATCGAGGAGATCATTCTAGTAGTGAGTCGAAGCAAAGGTAGTATTGAAGATCATTTTGATAGCTTCCCAGAATTAGAGCATATTCTTGAACGCAAAGGCAAGCATAGAGAACTCGAAGAGTTGCGTCGTACACAGACAATGGCCTCATATGTATCTGTACGCCAAATGGCACCACTCGGTCTGGGTCATGCTATCCTGTGCGCTAAGGACCTGGTCGGTGATGAGCCATTTCTTGTCATGCTTGGTGATGAACTGGTGGCACCAGAAACACCCTGCTTTCAACAGATGATAGAGGTCTATGAGCAATATCATGGCTCTGTTCTCTCACTTTTCACATCTCCACCTGACCAGATATCCTCATACGGTATTGTCGCCCTACAGGAACTTACGTCAGAGGTGGTAAGGGTGACGCATCTCGTTGAAAAGCCATCGGCAGAGAAAGCACCATCCAATCAAGCCGTTGCTGGACGCTACCTGCTCACACCCGATATCTTCGAGAAGCTAGAGCGTACACCACCAAGTAGACGTGGTGAAATCGAAATTACCGACGCGTTAGCAATGCAGGCGGAAGAGGGACGCTGTTTCGGTATCCGTTTCGCTGGTGAACGTTATGATACAGGTACGCCATTTGGCCTACTTACCACAAATATTGCTTACGCGCTCAAACGGCCAGACATGGCACCCGCATTGCGTGAGTACATGCGTCAAGCATTAGAAACAAAATAAACTGTAGGGGTTTAATTCCATTACACCCTGTTGGCAATTGACAATGTTGGGAGGAATGTTGAAACGTTAGTTCATGACCTTAGATATAATACATTGCCAACAGGGTGTAATGGAATTAGACCCCTACAGAGGTTCTTTCCGTATTCTGGTTATACGAAAGAATAGATATGTGCAAACATAAGCGAGGGAGCATAGACGTGTTAGACGCTGTTGTCACAGTTCATTATTACAATTTCTTTTTAATTTTCACGGCTTCGGTGGTCGCGGGTATCTGGGGCCTCATCCTGTACTTTAGAAAACTAGCAGCAAACAGGCCCTGGTACATTTCGCTTTTCGTTGTTGCCATCCTAGGAGGCATTCAGGGTCTGCTCGGTGTATCGCTCGTGCTACTTGGACAGAAGCCAGGAGGTGGCGAGGGGCTGTACTGGCTGCATTATGTCTATGGCGGTATCGTGGTCTTCGCGCTCCCTGTCGCGCTTACCTATACGACGAACGGTAAAAATAAGCGGCTTGATATCCTGATTTACAGTATTGCCGTACTCGTACTTGCAGCCGCAAGCGTGCGCGGCTTTGTCACGGGTCCCGCACCATTGCATTAAATTGCTGATAAATTTTGACAATCGGGTCCGGCATGCCGGACCCGATTGTCAAAATTTATCAATCATACTATTTTTTATTGGAGACAAATCTATGCGAGCTTCTTTTATTCATGTTGCTGATACACATCTTGGCTATGAGCAGTATGGCGTGCGCGAACGCTTCAACGATTTTAGCACCGCCTTCTGGGATATTGTGGATGATGCGATAGAGCGTTCCGTTGACTTTGTGGTCATCGCGGGCGATTTATTCAATAAGCGCGCAATCGACGCGATGACGCTGATTCACGCGATTGAAGGACTCAAGAAGCTCAAAGATAGAAATATTCCAGTGATTGCGATTGAGGGCAATCATGACCGGAGTTATTACCGTGATGGAACCTCGTGGCTGCAATTTCTATGTTACCAAGGCTATATCGTTCTGCTC
The DNA here is from genome assembly GCA_964657325.1 of uncultured Ktedonobacterales bacterium. Lineage (GTDB taxonomy): Bacteria > Chloroflexota > Ktedonobacteria > Ktedonobacterales > Ktedonobacteraceae > JBBQVS01. Next base: position 11,429 of record CAZZVE010000107.1, on the reverse strand, counting down.
GCACCCTACATGCAGGATGGCGCACCCGTGTTAGCACGCTGGCAAGCCGATACTATGCGTGGCTCACACGTTGATCTTGTCGGTGGACGCTTGCGCGTCTATGGTCTGCCGTGGCAGGGTGCGGCAACAACGCGTAGTCTTGAGGGTATGGCACAGGTGATGACTGAGGCACGTACAGAGGAAAACGCCGAGGGGGTTGAGTATCGTTTGCTAATGATGCATACAGGCGTCGAAGGTATTGTCGCACGTATTCAAGGTTTGCCCTCGATGGCGAACTTCCAGCCCTTACGCGAATGTGTCGATTATCTCGCACTTGGACACGTCCATAAGCCCTATGAGTTCGATGGCTGGATGTACAATCCAGGTTCAACCGAGACCTGTGGAGCCGAAGAATCGCAGTGGGACTCGCGTGGCTACTACTATGTCGAGATTAATACTGATGAACCGGAGCGCATCATCGACATTAGCCGTAAAGAGCGTGTGCATCATGCAGAACATCTGAGAAGCAATCGGCGCCCCTTCGTGCGCTACGACTTGCGTGTTGACGGTCTGAACGAACCTGATAGAGTATACGCTCGCCTTGAGGATTACTGCCAACGTGAGGGACATGCTTATGCAACTGGTTTGAGACAGCCTGTGGTACAGATACATCTTGTCGGCACTCTCAGCTTTGACGCCGGCTCACTTGACTCACCACGTATGGAAGAAATGGTGCGTAACGCGTTTAAGCCTCTGTATGTACGCATCGACAATAATACCAACGATCAGGACTACGTACCTGATGATGACGAGATTGATGGACGAGACCGTTCCGCGTGGCACGAACTCGAACGCCGCATCTTCGAGGAACTGGTAGCTCGTGACAACCGCTATCTACCCGCCAAAGAGCAATGGAGCACCGTGCTTGGCGACCTCAAACGCATGGCTCTCGACGAGGACGAACCCGAAAAAATCGCTCTGTTCTTACGAGAACGACGCGAGACATTGTCGGGAACATCTATCTAATTGATGCTTTTTTGTGTTTAAATATGAAAACGCGTCGGTAGGGGCAGCAATTCATTGTGCCTAAAGATGGGGGTGGCGGAAGGGTAACGTGTGGGCAACAATTCGTTTTCCCCAACGTGGACCTCTCCCCGCCCATCTTTGGGCGCAATGGATTGCTACCCCTACCGTGGAGCGACCTCCCCGTTAGAATGACGAGCAGCCTCATTGACACGTTCGAGTGCCTTCGTAAGTATGCTCACCTCCTCATCATTAAGTAATGATGCAAAGTTTTTTTGAATGCCGTGCGCGTACACAGGCCATGCCTGACGTAATGCTTCTAAGCCCTTATCACTCAGCACAGCATATGCTCCTCTTCGGTCTTCACCACAGCGTTCTCGGTACAAGAAGCCATCTTTTTCTAAGCGGTCAACTAAACGTGTCAAGCCGCTTCGACTCAATACAACACGTTCAGCTATTTCGTGCATACGGAGACGATGGTCGGGTGCCTCTGAGAGTGTGAGCAGTACATCATATGTACTAAGCGGAACGCGTTGTGCGTGTGCTAAGTCTTCTTCTATCTTATGTATCACAGCCGCATGTGCATTAAGGAACGCGCGCCACGCAGCCAAATGAAATTCATCAATTTTGTTACTCATAACAAAATTGTATCATAAAGTAGTTGCATATGCAATCATTACGACGTATACTTCTATGTAGTTGTATATGCAATAAGTGTTTATACAACTACGTGCAATTAGTTTTAAGCAAAAGGAGACCTCTAATGAGTTGGCAGTTTGACTATGGACATACTTATATTGGCTTTACAGGAAGACACCTTATGGTTGCGACAGTACGCGGCGAGTTCGAGAAGTTTAGTGGCATGGTAGCATTTGATGAGGAGGATGTGACGCATGCACAAACCGAAATACGGATTGAAGCAGCAAGCGTCAATACACGTAATGCACAACGCGATGAACATTTCCGCTCTGCTGACTTCTTTGATGTTGAGCATTACCCATACATTACCTTCAAAAGTAAGCATGTAATACTTCGTGACGCACATCACGGGCAGCTTATCGGTGATTTGACCATTCGGAATATCACGAAAGAAGTTGTGTTGGAGGTGGAATATAGCGGTGTAAGCCAATCCCCCTGGAATACGTACAGTGCTGGTTTCAGCTTGCAAGGCAAGATCAATCGCAAAGATTGGGGTCTAAATTGGAACGCGGTACTCGCAGGCGGCGGTCTGGTAGCTAGTGACGAGATCGCACTGACTATTGACCTTGAACTCACAAAGCCCGTTGAGGCTGTGACTCCTGTTCAAGCAGATGGAGTTTCTGCATAAAGAACTACACGATGTTTGTTTGGGGCGCGAGAACATAATGTAGAGGCATAATTATGCCTTTACATTATGTTCTCACGAACATGGCGATATCATCGAGTGCATCAGATGCTTTTCTTGCTACATCTGGATCGGTGAGTAGAGCTTTGAGCGCGGGAACAACGATAGCAACATCGAGTTTCCCATGAATGCAGGCCAAATGCCCCAGGCATAGAGCGGCGACAGCACGCAAGTCTTTATCAGGGTGCGTTAGAAATTGAAGACAATAAGACTGGACCCAACACCAGTCTTCATCATGAAACGTCACACGCAATAGAGCTTCTTCAATTCTTTCAGTATCATCTTGTTTAAATACCGCTTCAGCATAGCATCGAGACATAGGATTGATTTCTTCAAAATACATCTCAAGACTCCTCTCGCATACCAGCATTGTTTTTCTCTCCTTGTACTGAATACTAAATCATCTTGTTACACGTAAGCATATACGAAATTAGCGTACTGTAACCGTGTCATCTGTCCCATTTCTTCCACTATCTCTACAAGCAAATGAGTGTGGATACCTGTAGTAGTCTGTCAAACTCAATGTGTCACCGAAACCAGGGCACCCGCAAGAGGGTGCCCTTGCCTTTGACGAATGTGCTTTGACGGTCTGTAGGGACCAATGTATCGCGTCCTTCTGGACATTGACCGCTGACGAGGACGCGATACATTGGTCCCTACAGAAAGCTTGTTCATAACCCTGTAGAATATATGGAATAACTTTGTCTCATAGATTGTTGTTGCTAATATGTAGCTATATACGTTATTTGGTTACTTTCAACCGAAGGGGAACAACATTTTATGGAGACAATCGTAGCCTCAGCACCTCGTGTTGACACACATCTCGCTAAATTCTCCCAAGCGTCCGTCGCGGTCCTTACCGCTCTCGCTTTTATCTTTAATTCGCCAATCCTTGTACTCATTACCGCTATTATCATGGTTATCGCTGCGCTTGTTCCTACCTTTAGCCCTTTCAGGCTTGTCTATCAGAGCGTAGTATTGCCACTCCACCTTTTAAAACCGCGTGTTGTAGAGGATGATCCTGCACCGCATCGTTTCGCGCAAGGTGTTGGTGCAGCGTTCTTGCTTGCGGCAAGCATCGTCTTTTTCCTGGTGCGTGCTCCAATTGCTGGTTGGACACTGGACCTGATTGTGTTTGTGCTATCTGCGATTAACTTCACCGTTGGCTTTTGTGCAGGGTGTTTTGTGTACTATCACCTTGGACGCCTTGGCTTGCTACCACGTGTCCGCTATACAGGAAGTTTTCACTGGCGAGGAGTGTGAGGTATGTCCGACGTAAGTATACGTTTAGCAATTCTGGGAGCAGTAAGTATTGTTGCATTGTTTGCGGTCTGGTTTGGAAGACGTTTTGTTGAGCAGCGGCGGCAACGTGTACTTGCTACTGCACCTATAGTGCAGCATGAGGCAAATACAACCCAAAGCTCTCGCATCAGCATTCTCGCGTTTAGTAGCGAAGATTGTCGGCAATGTCACCAACTCCAGACACCAGCACTAAAACGTGTTGTCGAGGCGCGTGGCGAACTTGTCTCTATTGTCGAGGTTGATGCCCCTACCTCTCCTGAACTGACGGAACGGTATCAAGTACTCACAGTTCCTACTACCATTGTGCTAGATGCGACGGGCAAACCTCATGCAGTAAACTACGGCTTTGCCAACACGAAACGTCTGCTAGAGCAGGTCGATATCGTACTTGCTACCAAATAATAAAAAACAGAGTGAAAAGGCAATCTGCCTTTTCACTCTGTTTTTTATTATTCTAACTCCCCTTTGGGACCGCGCATCATCAATTCTGGTACGGCTTGATGTGGGTCAAGTCCTTCAAATAATACAAGACTAAGTTGTGTTGTTATGGGCATATCGACGTTATACTGTGCCGCTAGCTGTAGTGCGGCTTTGGTTGTGGTGACGCCTTCAGCTACGGTATGCGTAGATTTCAGGATATCGTCAAGTTTCTCGCCTGCTGCTAGACGCCGCCCAAGCTGTTGATTGCGGCTCAAGGGGCTGGCGCAGGTGGCGATAAGATCACCGATACCCGCGAGTCCTGCAAAGGTGAGTGGGTGCGCTCCAGCCGCGATACCGAGTCGTGATATCTCCGCCAGACCGCGTGTAATAAAAGCCGCCTTCGCATTATCACCGTAACCCATACCATCATTGAAACCCGCGCCAATGGCGATAATATTTTTCAATGCTCCACCTAACTCAACACCGATAACATCTTGAGCGGTATAGACGCGGAGATGGCTGGTACTAAGCAGCTTTTGGACTTCGGTAGCAATGTCTGTATTTTGAGCAGCGACAACGGCGGCGGTGGGTTTCTCCTCAGCAACTTCACGTGCGATATTAGGACCACTCAAGGCCGCGATATGTGTATAGGATGTTGGCAACTCTTCAGCGATAACCTGTGTCATACGTTTAAGGGTGCTGATCTCGATACCCTTACTCGCACTCACTAGTATTGTGTTTTGAGTAATATGTGGTGCTAAAAGACGCACATTCTCACGCATACGTTGTGAAGGCGTGACGAGGAGTAGCATGTCTTTGTGTCGCGATGCTTCCGCGATATCTGAGGTGATAGAGAGCGTCGAAGGGAAAGGGAAGTTGGGCAGAAAAAACCGATTTTCTTGTTGTTGATGCATCGCCACGACACGCTCTGGGTGATGTTCCCACAACGTTGTCACGACACCTTTTCTTGCTAATATAAGAGCAAGTGTAGTGCCCCATGCTCCACTACCGATGACGCCGACTGCTACCATGTACGTGCGCTCCCAATCATACTGTGTTTCTATACGATGTATTTCACGTACCAGTATAGCAGATAGAGGGAAGAGTTTCTTGACACAAAGACAAGTAACAAAATCATGCACAATTTGCAGAGATTTGTAGTTTCGACATGACAGGGGCAAGCCCTGTCACTACTATACACGACGTTCGCCGCAAGCCACGCAGTGGCGGTCAGTATAGTAGTGACAGGGCCTGCCCCTGTCATGATTAAGCTCTTTTTATTATTTAGCCTCAACCGATATCTCTAGCGTCTGCCCACTTCTAATACCACCCTCGCCAGCAGCGACTTTCAATACATCCTGTGCGACACGTTCTGGCAACAAAATCTTAGAGGGATCGGTAGCACCGAACAGGGTTTTGTACAGGTCGGTGTTGATACCATGCGGGCAGACGGTATAGACCTGCACACCATGTCTTCTAACCTCTTTCGATAATGCTTCGGAGAACGCGATGATACCAGCCTTTGTTGCGCTATAGACGGCGAGATTAGGATAGCCATTGCGTGCAAGGGCGGCTGAAATATTGACAATCACACCAGATTTGCGCTCAATCATGCCAGGCAAAAAGGTTTGTGTTATCTGAAACATACCATGCAGATTGGTGCCTGTCATTTGCTGCCACTCTTCGCGTGATATCTCTGTCATAGGCTTTAGGATGGCAACGGCGGCATTATTGATGATTATATCGACACGTCCATAGGTGACGCCAACCTCCATAGAAAGAGCCTGCACTGCGCTAGGATCCGAAATATCAGCGGCTATGGCAAGCGCTTCACCTCCTGCCGCCAGAATCTCGTCCTCTAGTTCTTCTAACGGTGCTGTATGCCGTGCCACCAGTACAACCTTCGCTCCCTGTTGCGCGAAATTCTGCGCGATGACTTTGCCTAGACCACGGCTTGCCCCTGTGACCAGAACAACTTTGCCTTTGAAATCCATCGTCTCTTTCCCTCGCATATTTTCCTATTTGGCTGTATGACGCGAGGTGTGACGATGTTGGGTAAGCCTGTGGTTTGGCAAAGAAGAGGACGCGATAAATCGGTCCCTACAATATGATATCATCTAGCCAGTACAGATAATTTCTTATGAATTGGGGTAATATATGGCGAAACTTCAAGCACTATCATCTAAGCCTTCGGAAAAAGAGATTTTTCAACATTACAATTGGTGGGACGAGCATTGTCTACTTTTTCAGGTTACGCAAGAACGCTGCGATTACATCGAGTCACGTGTCAACCGTGTTTTCGGTAGAAACGCATTACGACAGCAAGAGGTGTTAGAGGTTGGCTGTGGTGGTGGTTTGATCAGTCATGAACTAGCGCAACGTGAGGCGTTGATTATCGGTATCGATCCATCGGAGAATGCACTAGCGGTGGCACGCGAAAAGGTACAGCGAAGTGGGCTGGGACAAATTGCCTACTTTGAGCATGGCTATGCGGAGTCGCTGCCCTATGCCGATGGCAGCTTTTCTGTGATTGTGTGCCTTGATACGCTGGAACATGTACAAAACCTGTCTACGACAATTCGCGAAATTGCGCGTGTGCTTGCCCCTGGTGGCATCTTTATTTTTGATACCATCAATCGTACCTTCCTTGCACGGCTCGCGCTTATCTGGATAGGCGAGAGCATTCCCGTGAACGGCTTAACTCCTGGCATTCATAACTATCAGAAATTTATTCAACCGAAAGAGTTACGCAACGAGCTTATCAAGAATGGGCTTATCATAGGTGAGCTAACAGGCTTTATGCCACGTGGCTTCAAAAAGAGTCGTTTGATACTGGGGCCTGGCTGGTTTATGGGCGTTTCATATGTGGGCTATGCAATCAAATAAAACAGCAATAGCGGAAAGGGCTAATCCTTTCCGCTATTGCTGTTTTATTGAATACATTATTATTCATTCCAGAATTTTTTGTCTTCTTTTGACATCGTGCTACGAGTGATGGCCTGTTTAAGACTCATTCTTTTTGCCTCTTGTTGCGCACCTGCTTGAGTTTGGCGTCTATTCATACCGAGGGATGGTTGACTATTACTCAGCATCGACCCAAATTGTTCACTACTCACCTGAAAGAATTGCGTAAAACGGTCAAGCTGTTTTTGACTCAGGCTAACAAGCTCAATGGTGCCATCCTCAAAGAGTTGCCACACGTCGATACTTAAGCGCAGTGCTTTTGCTACGGCTGTCTTAGTAAGTTTACGCTGCTGGCGCAACTCGACAAGAGTAGCTGGCGTCTCTTGTGGGGCTACAAAGACGCGCTCTAACGCAGTCTGCATGGCACGTTGTGTAAGAACGAGGGGACGTTCTTCGTCTTGCCCTTCAGTCGCGCCATAGGCGGCGATGAAGGTGATGAGGTCAGCCTGTTCACTGGGGTGATCCCGTAACAGGTGCAGTTGTGTTTGTGTATCGCCCGCGTCTTTGGCGGCGAGCCACGCCATTTTTAATGCTTGCAATCTCGATATATTACTCATTACGATAACGCCTTTCTATTCTTGCTGTAGTGTTCACCACCTACAAGTGGGGTTGTACTACAGAGGTGTATATGGTTTGTTGTTCTTTGATGACGCATTCGCGCAAATAGCCACGTGCCCGTTCGTAGCGTGATCGCACAGTGCGCTCAGTACGTTTACACACGACAGCGATATCATCCCATTTCATACCCTCAACGGCGCGTAACACCATGATGGTACGATCAAGCGGGTCCTGCAAATAGGTGAGAATGCGTTGACTCTCCTCATCGGCATGCAATCGCTCATATTCGTCATTTGGGTCAGCTACATCAGCATTTGAGAAGCCTTCATCATCCGGTGACGCTGGTCGTAGTGGATCAATTAATGCTTGTGGCACATGTTGGGGGCGTCCCGATGGTCGCCCTTCTTCGTCACGGCGATAATACAAGCCCTCTTGACGCAACACACGGTTAAACTCATCAGCGCAAAGACAACGTAAATAATGCACAAAATTTTGTGTCATGAACACTTCTTTTGGACTCAAAGCCTCACGTAATAGATGCTCGCTCATGTTAGCAATAGCCTCTTCGCGCAACTCTGGTCTGTGCCGTAACCCCTGCGAATGTTTTTGGAACGCAGGAATACAGCGATAAAGTAGTATTTCAGAGAAGACGCGTACTCCTGTGCTATTGCCCTGACTGTAGAGCACACGAATGGCCTTCACAAGCTCTATTTCATGTATCTCATAACGGCCCTCGCTCGTCTTGCGCCGAAGTTGTTCATGAAGTGCGGGATTGGTAGGGTCACTCAGATCGATCATGAATGAATTACCTCTTCCTTTGCTAATAATTTTTGTCTTCCCCTCAGCTTACCACTTTTCCATTCTCTTTTGAATTTTGAACACTTGTACGGGTCTGCTTTAGCACACCCTTTCTCAAACAGAGATGTTGAAACGGTTCTCCTGTCTTTCAACATTGTGTAGCAGGGTCTGCTTTAGCACACCCGTACAAGAGTCGCACTACCCAAAATTAGTAATATTGGCTATCTTCCTGACGTTTTTCGCTTTGTATCGTTACAATAGATAACACAACACATGCGGTGTCGCAGAAGTATGTTCATAGTGGCTTCTATTGACTCTATTCTTTAATAGTAGAGAAAAACCGGAAACACATAGACATTTGGAAGCTTTTGCTACACTAAAGTATGGCGTTGTGAGCATTGGGGATGCTGAGATACAGACGGTCAACTCTTTTTCTCAGGTTTTTTTATCGTTGGCCGATGAAAAATAAAGAAAAGTCTATATAGCCTACGTACCCGTATGTCCGGTTGTAGGGGAGGAAAACAGACGTGCTTGAAATCTTACCAAATGTTGCGAAAATGCAGGCGGCCTATGTATTGGGGAAGCCACTTGCAAACCCGCTCAACTTAACGATTAGCGTAAGCTATCGCTGTAACTCCCGTTGTAAAACTTGTAATGTATGGCAACGTCCAAATGATGATTTTACAATAGAAGAGTATAATAAAACTTTTGAATCAGTGGGTCGGGATGCTTTCTGGTTTACCTTTAGTGGTGGCGAACCCACCCTGCGTAAAGACTTACCAGAGATGGTCGCTGCCGCCTATAATCATTGCCGTCCTGGTATCATCAATATTCCTACCAATGGCATTCAGGACAAAATTATTCCTGGTCGTATCGAGCGTGTGCTACAAGCAGCTCCAACCTCTGAAGTGATTATCAACCTTTCGCTGGACGGTGTAGGCGAAAAGCACGATATCGTGCGTGGTGTCAAAGGCAATTTCGAGCGTGCGATGCGTACCTATGCAGGTCTCAAGGCACTTAAGGGTCGCTACAAGAACTTCACACTCGGCGTTCACACGGTGATCTCGAACTTCAACATTGACGAGTTCGACAATATCCATTCGTTTGTCACGAATGAACTCAAGCCCGATTCCTTCATTAGCGAGATCGCGGAGGAGCGCGTTGAGCTTGATACCGTTGGTATGGGTATCACACCACCTATCCACAAGTACGAGCCGGTCATCAATCGTTTGCAGCAGGAGAACCGTCAGGCGCAGTTCAAGGGCGTCTCACGTATCACGCAGTCGTTCCGTGACCGTTACTACGATATTGTGAAGCAGACTCTTGTGGAGAAGCGTCAGATTATCCCATGTCTCGCTGGTTTGGCATCCGCGCAAATCGCTCCTAATGGCGATGTGTGGACGTGCTGCATTCGTGCGGAATCCGTTGGCAACCTGCGCGATCACAACTACAATTTCCGTGAAACATGGAGCACACCAAAGGCTGATGAACTCCGCCGCAGCATCAAAGCGGGTGAGTGCTACTGCCCATTGGCGAATGTGTCCTACACCAACATGCTGTGTCATACACCAACGCTCACTAGCGTTGGCGTTGAAGTTGCACGCAAGACCGCAGCCGAAGTCGTCGCGGGCGACCGTGGCAAGTCTTCCAAACTGCGCAGCCTTCCCGTCATCAATGCCTCCGACGAGGCACGTCTGTATGGTCAGGGTAAGGTAGAAGCGAAAGCGTAAGCTGCGATAGTTGCAGGGATGTCGTGAAAGAGGTGGGGAGCATGACAGGGGCAAGCCCTGTCACTACTATACTTTCCGCCACTCCGTGGCTTGCCACGCAAGTCCCTGTATAGTAGTGACAGGGCTTGCCCCTGTCATGCTGAACTTGTCAGAACCGAGGCGTAAATGGCAGAGCCGTTGCAACAACCGAATATATCCACAGCACCTATTCGTGTGCTTGTTGTGGACGATTATGAGGTGGTACGCAAGGGTATCTGCTCCGTCATTAGCGAGTCGGAAGATTTTACGGTGGTAGGGCAGGCCGATACAGGTGCCACTGCCATTGCCTTAGCTGTACAGTTACAACCGGATATCGTTTTGCTCGATGTCTTTCTTGGCACAACGAACGGTCTGGATATTGCACAGCAGTTACAGCGTGCATGTCCAGACACGCGTATTGCCATCTTTACTGGCATGATTGACGATGAGCAACTGCTTCACGCTATGCGTATCGGAGTGCATGGTTATTTGCAGAAGTCGGCACCGCTTAGCGAACTATTGTCTGCGCTTCATGCAATCTATAGCGGTGAGCGTGTACTCGGTGAGGCGCATGCAATCACACAGGTGCTGAACGAGTTTAACCGTCTGACTAAAGAGCAAGAACGCACGCGCTCAGGTCTGAACGAAGTAGAAATTGAGTTGATGCATCTTGCGGCACAGGGATGTAGCAATAAAGAGATTGCGGCACGAAAATTTTGGAGTGAAGTCACCGTCAAAAGGAAGATGCAAGATATTTACCGTAAGCTTCATGTAACCGATAGGGCACAGGCTGTAGCACAGTCCATGCGTATGGGTTTGATTTAAAACCATACGCATGGACGAGGTGGGTGGGAGACCGCAAGAGTCTCCCCTACATGCTTTCGCGCGTATTATGTGGGGGAGACCCTTGCGGTCTCCCTGTAGAGACTTTTAAGGAGGTTTCAATCATGACAGAATGTCCACAGTGTGGAACGATGAACGAGGGCGACATCAAGAATTGTAAAGGGTGTCGCGTCAATATGTACTGGGCATACCAGCACTATGATGAACTTGCTCGACTGCGTAAGGAAAACAAGCTGGCACCGCGCCCAACCACCGCCTCATTCCTGGTCGAGACGAGCAAAAAGATTGATGATGGTCCCACTGCTAACTGGCTACGTACCACCATCAAGAAGTTCGGCTTCAAAGACGCCGGCAAAAAAGTTTCAACTATAGCAGACTAGATACAAGAAGGCCCCGATGCCATGGCATCG
>CAZZVE010000106.1:2234-16361 GCA_964657325.1 uncultured Ktedonobacterales bacterium | reverse complement strand
CACACTTCCACTTTTCTCTGTAAATGACTAGCAACCTTAGCGTTTGCGTAAGAATGCAGGGATGTCGATAACATCACCCGAAGGAGCATTACGCCCACCACGCGGCACATCAGCTCCACGATCAAGGCGACGGATTGGACGCTGTTGCGTTGTCGGTGGTCGCTGTGAGGGCTGCGCTTCTGGCTCTGGCACAGGAAGTCGATCATGGGAACTCATAGCGTCTCCTGTTGGCTCTGCATCTAGCGAGGCGTCATCCAATTCAAAGTCATCATCGTCGATGCTTTGTAAGTCATCTGAAGCCAGCGGCATCGCATCACGCATCTGTACGGATGGCGTCACCGCACGCTGACGCCCAGTATCCCCCTGCATGATGGACGATGGCGGTGTGACTACACGTTGGCGTCCAGTGTCCACAGGCAACTGTGGCTGCGGGCGTATCGCTTGCTGGCGTCCACTATCTGCCGATAGTTGCGCAGGTGGATACTGGGTAGCCTGCGCCCGTTGTACCTGACGCTCAGGATGCAGTGGGCCAGTTGGATGATTCGAGACGTTGACGGGCGGTGGTGTAATCGGCAGCGCACCATAGTTTTGAGACTGCTGGGGACGTTGCACCATACTACCATTGTTTCCATTATTTCCGTTGCTATTTGCGGGTGCTTGTGATGCTTGATAAATTCTGCTACGGTCATACTCTGGACGAGCCTGTGTGTACTGTGGTGTTGCGATAGATGATGGGCGTGGATTGCTAGGTACATTATCAAAGCCCGTTGCAATCACTGTGATTTTGACTTTACCATCAAAATTTGGGTCCTGCACCGCTCCAAAGATAATATTTGCCTCTGGATGTGCAGCATGGTAGATCACATCGGCAGCCTCATTCACCTCGAACAATGTCAGGTCCATGCCACCAGTAATATTGAATAGCACACCACGTGCCCCACTGATGTCAATATCGAGCAGAGGACTGGCAATAGCGATTTGTGCCGCATCAGATGCGCGTGTTTCGCCACTTGCCTCGCCAATTGCCATGAGTGCAGAGCCTGCCGCAGACATAATAGTCTTTACGTCCGCGAAGTCCAGGTTAATGAGGCCAGGAACCGTAATCAGGTCACTGATCCCCTGGATGCCTTGACGTAACACATCGTCAGCAAGTCGGAATGCTTCCGACAAGGGAGTTCGCTTATCGGCAACCTGCAAAAGACGATCATTAGGCACTGTGATGAGTGTATCGACATGTTGCTTTAGATTTGCGATACCCTCTTCCGCTGAGAGCAGGCGTTTGCGTCCCTCAAAGGAAAAGGGTTTGGTGACGACACCAACGGTGAGCGCACCGAGTTCACGGGCAATCTGTGCAACGATAGGACTTGCACCAGTACCAGTACCACCACCCATACCAGCCGTGATGAACACCATATCTGAACCTTTAAGTGCCTCGTAGATTTCTTCGGCATTCTCTTCAGCCGCTTTGCCACCGACGCTAGGATTGCCACCTGCTCCGAGGCCACGTGTCAGCTTATCGCCAATACGAATGTGACGTGGTGCCTCGTTCAGCAGTAAGGCTTGTGAGTCTGTATTGATGGCAATGAACTCAATACCCGTCATATTGGCCTGGATCATGCGGTTCACCGCATTGCTGCCGCCGCCTCCAACGCCGATCACGCGGATTTGGGCGAAGCCTTCCATTTGATGATTTCCCATTGGTAACATATTCGTGGCCCCTTTCAGGCGCGTCTTCCGCGCCTATGTGTTGAGACATGTCTTGCTTTACGGAATAAATGCTCGTAGCCAACGGCCTAGACGTGCCATGACATCGCCTGTTGACCCTTCCTCCTCTGGCTCCTCTTCGTCAATAAAGAGTGAGGTATGACGCATACCCCATAAGAGGAGACCAACGGCGGTGGCATAGGCAGGCCGACTAATCGAGTCCGCCAGCCCGTGTAGCCCTAATGGAGAGCCAATACGAGCAGGCAGGTCGAGTGCTTGTCCCGCTACTTCGAGAATACCAGGGAGTTCGGCAGTACCACCTGTAATAACTAGCCCTGCAGGAAGCAACCCGTCGTAGCCAGATTTCTTCAGTTCGTCATGTACCATGTTGAAGAGTTCCTCGACTCGTGCCTGAATGATATCAGCCAGGAGTTTACGCGGCACCAGATCGTTACAATCTGGCATGAACTGCGACAGGTCGATCATGTCATCATCGGTGATAGTCGTCGGGTCGCAATGTCCGTAAGTGATCTTCAACTCTTCCGCGACCGCAAAGGGTAGGCGTAACCCGATAGCAATGTCGCTTGTAATCAAGTTGCCCCCAATAGGCAGGACAACAGTATGCCAGATAGCCCCATCGGAGAAGACAGCAACATCGGTAGTTCCCCCACCGATATCGACAAGAGCAACGCCCAGGTCGGTCTCGCCGTCCGCCAATACAGCCTCGCTAGAGGCTAACGGCTCCAATACCAGGTCCTCAATTTCAACCTGTGCCTTATGCACACACTTAATTAAGTTGTGAATAGACGACACAGACCCTGTAATAATATGTGTCTCCACTTCCAAGCGAAAACCCGACATGCCAATAGGGTTTTTTATACCCTCTTGCCCATCAACTACATAGCCGCGTGGAATGACGTGAATCACCTCGCGGTTCGCAGTTAATGGAATAGCACGCGCAACTTCAATAGCACGACTGATATCATTTTGAATGATATCGCGGTGGCTTGGCGAGATTGCTACAAACCCTTTGCTATTCTCAGACTCAATGTGGCTCCCCGCAATCCCAACATAGGCAGTAGTAATCTTTTTTCCTGATAGCCGTTCAGCACGGTCTAACGCTGCGGCGATGGAAGTGACAGTCTCTTCAATGTTCACCACCACGCCTCGGCGCAACCCCTGTGAAGGGCAGGTACCAACACCAACAATGTTCAGCTTCCCGTCGCGGTCCAACTCGCCAACCAGGACACAGATTTTTGTTGTTCCAACGTCGATTCCGACGATCACCCGCTCTTGCACCTTGACGCTCCTTTGGGCGGTTCAGTTGTGAGACGCACTACAATGTTCGTGCGAGACCTTCTCTCGCACTGTTTTCGTGACATCTGAGCCTGCCTTTCTCATTCCCCGAATGCCAGCTGTGTCACACGACAGGAACAAATCCTACCGTTATACCTTCTTCAGTGTATACACTGGGTGTAAGCCGTAACGTAGGTCAACGGTAGCAAGAGTTAGTTGCTGCTGTTGCGCTAACGAGATGATTTGCTGTAACTCGATGAGTCGATTGTCTAATGGATTGCTGTCGTGCGCGCTTCCTAGATACGCTATCCAGCCATCAGGACTTTGCAACACATATGACGTTCCTGATGAGGTAACAGCATAGTGTAACTTGAATGTTGTGATACCTGCGATATGTGGAAGATGCTGAAAGACATCAACCGCAAATGCCGTATCAGCTTGACTCAAGCGCGTACCTGGATTGAGCATCTGACCCTTACCAACATTCCGTGTATCTACCACCGTCATCAGGTGATTGGCTCCCACAGTCTCACTCGCAGGCGCAATCACTACACCTTGACTATCTACACTATAAGTCCCATGTTGAGTTTGCCAGAGCAGAACAGGTACACGTTCTATCACCCTAACCGTCAGTTGGTTCGGCCAGTTTTTACTGATAACGGTTGAAGATACAAGTGGATAAGCATCAATTTTTGCTGTTAGGCCCTCGACATTGACCAGGAAGATATTTTGCCCCTGCATGCCCATTCGTTGAATGCTGCTAATTAATGGTGCATTATGTGTCCCTACAACACTCACCTGCTCAATACGGAAAGCGTTGCTGGTAAAAGCAAAGTTTATCGCCAGGACAACAACAACAACAATAGCAAAGAAGCTCAAGATGCGCCATAGTAAACCTTTGCGGGACTCTTTGCGTCCACTTCGCGCTGGAATAGGTGATGCCTCGGCCTGTTGCGCACGCTGAATAGCACGAATACGTCCGCTTGATGCACGCACTCCCGTTTGAGCATAGGTACGAGCAGCAATTGGCTGTGCTTCACTTACATAGCGTTGTGGGCGTGAACGTGCGCGCCGTAGTTGCTCTTGTCGCTGCGCAAAGCTATTCCATGCCAGTGAAGGGTCTTCCTCTGGAATAGTGACGACACGTTGCAGCCTGACATGCTCTAGCACAGGCTCTTGCCGAGACGTTCTCTGTGCCTTTCGCCCATGCTCACTCTGCTGCCGTACTTCTGGTAGTTGCACGTAAGAATGATTCGCCCTCTGCTCTCGTAATGGTTTCTTCTCTGTCATGTCGTCACCTTCTTCCATTCGCCACGCAATTCAACCTCTAATTCCATATCCACACCGAACTGTTCGCGCACGCGAGTATGAGCCATCCTGATTAGTGCGGCGATATCCGCCGCACTCGCACCTCCTACGTTGACAATAAAGTTGGCGTGACGCTCCGAAATTTGCGCCCCACCATAAGTCAACCCCCGCATCCCCGCCGCCTCGATAAGACGACCTGCGGAATCCCCCTCTGGATTTTTGAAGACCGAGCCTGCGCTTTGCTGTGCGGGCTGTGTCCTCTTGCGATGTTGTTTATGTTCATTAATCACCATACGCAGCGTTTGCGGCTGCTCACGGTGCAGAAAAATTCCTAGTTGCACGATAATTTCAGCTGGTTCAATCAGTTTTCTAGGTGCAGCTACCGGATACCCTTGCTCATCGAACTGCACACGACGTTGCGCACGAAAACGACTATGACGATAGCTCAAGTCAATTTCATCATGCTGATAGCGTAAAAGTTCTAGCACCTCTTGCTCACCCTTGCTCACGTCAAGGACATCCACCCATGCAAGGACCTCGCTAAGGTCACTCCCATGAGCACCAGCGTTACTAATCACACCGCCACCCAGTGTTCCAGGAATGCCAGGGCCAAATTCCAGTCCACCCCAACCAAGCGTTGCCAGTTCATTCAATAAACGAGGCCAGCTTACACCCGCTCCTGCTATCAATAAAGCAGTGTCGTTATCCTGCTCTTCAATGCTATAGTTATTCAAGGCTACACGCGCAACCACACCATGTACACCCGCGTCAGCATACAGGACATTGGTTCCGTTGCCAGCAATCAGCAAAGGCCAACGCCGCTCAACACAAAGTGTTACAGCACTTAACAATTCCTCGCGCGTGGTGAGTGAGACCCATATGTCCGCAGGGCCGCCCACGCCAAAAGTACAGTGGCGTGCAAGTGGCTCATTGCGCCGAACTCGCTCTCCCAGAAGAGCGCGTAGTTCGGTATAGGCAGTCTCAATCTCAAAGGTCATAGTTCGTTTCCTCTAGGCTCTAGTAACAGTATCTTGTGTTAACAAATGCTCGGTTATGGTGTAAATGTCGCCTGCTCCCATTATCAATACAATGTCGCCTGAACGCAGCATTGTTTGCACCATCTGGGCCGTTTCCCTCACACTTCCGCCATGCAACACCTGGGCTTCGCCCTTAAAGTGTTGTCGCTGTGCCATCGCGTTCACCAGGTCTTGCGCAGAAATAATACCCGTATCGCGTTCACGTGCCGGAAAGATATCGGCGATAATCGCGATGTCTGCCTCATCAAATGCTGTCAAGAATTGTGTAAAAAAGGTTTTTGTTCTACTGTACATATGCGGCTGATAGACAGCGACGATACGTCTGTTGGGATAGCGTTGCCGTGTCGCCTCTAGCGTTGCGGCAATCGCAGTTGGATGATGGGCGTAGTCATCAATGATCATCACGTCAAGCGTCTGACCATTCACCTGTAAAGGTCCTTGATGACGTATCTCAAAACGCCGCCGAATACCGCCAAAGCTCTCGATTGTCTTGACTAGCCCCGAGATATCAGCACCTACTATTCGTGCCGCCACCAGTGCAGCCAATGCATTTTCGACGTTGTGCGCCCCCGGCAATTGCAGATGTATTGCCTGATCTATCAAGTCAATGCCTTTACTTCTGACCCTGAAACTTGTCTCACCATCCAGGCGCACATCGTAGGCTTCAAACGTCGCTCTGCTCTGCTCTACAATCGGAGTTGCCACATAGCCTCCAGAGATGGCATCTGGTACAAGTTCGCTCACAGGTGGACCTGCTACTGGTCGTAAGCCTTCAACGGAGTACGTAATAATTCGTCCTGTCCAATCATGTAAACGTGCTAGCAGGTCTAAACAACCAGCACTGTCACTGTTCACTATCAACGTTGGAGGTAAAGACCAGGTACTTTGTGTATCCATCCCACGTACAAAATGCTCAAACGCCGCGAGAAATGCTTCATAGTCCGCGAAGAACTCAGGATGTTCAAACTCCAACGCCTTCACTACCACTAGACGTGGGTGATAGTGCCAGAAGTTATGATTAAACTCGTCGGCCTCGTTCACACCATACTCGCTCTTGCCAAGACGATAATTCGCACCAAAGCGTGGTACCACGGCTCCAATCTCACAGGTTGGATCAAAGCCAGCATCAACTAACATCAGCGACAAAAGTGCCGTTGTGGTTCCTTTACCATGTACACCGCATACTGATAAAAGAAGTTTTCCTTTAAAAAGCTCTCCCAAAAGTTCTTGCCACGTGATAACGCGTAAGCCGCGTTCTTGTGCTGCAAGCAATTCTGGATTGGTCGCATTCAGCGAGGTTACAGCAGGACTAATCACGAGTGTATCGACATTGTTGAGATGTTCAGCACTGTGACCAATAGCCACGGGAATACCAACTTGCTCCAATAACCGTGTTGTCGCCGACACATTCTGGTCACAACCTGTAACGATCTCGCCTGCCTGTCGCGCCATTTGTGCTACAGCAGAGATACCTTGACCGCCTATACCCATAAAATGTAATCGTGACTGACTCAAATGCTTATAACCTCGTTATTAGTAGGGGTTTTCGCTACAACTCTTTTTGTAAGTGTGACGATGGCCTCTACGATCTCTTGCGTCGCATCTGGCTTCGCAAGTGTACTAGCAGCACTAGACATTGCTTTCAAGCAACCAGACTGCGATAGTATATATGTTATACGCTCTATAATTAATTCAGGTTTCAATAAATCATTCAGGATAACTTCCGAGGCTTGCTCACGTTGAAACATAGCCGCGTTAGCCTCCTGCGGTGAACCCCCTATTGCGGGTGGTAATGGGACAAGTATGCTTGGTTTTCCTAAGACCGCAAGTTCGCTTAGCACTGATGCTCCTGAACGGCATAGCACAAGGTCTGCCGCTTGCAACGCTGATGGCATCCCCTCATCCATATATGGCTCTAAGCGATAGCGTTGGCGCATCTCGCTATCAACTCCTGCTAAGGTTTGTTCTGCAAGATTGCGTGTCTCATGAAAGAGGTTGCTGCCACTGATATGAAGTACTTGACATTGTTTCAGCAGTTCCGGTAAAGCATGACAGACCGTTTGGTTAAGATGCCGTGCTCCCTGACTACCACCTGTTACCAGTACTAGTGGGATATTTGGTGCAAGTCCTAAATCTGTTCGCGCCTGTTGTAGCGCGACATTGCGTACATCCAGAATGGCTTGTCGTATTGGATTACCTAATTGCACTGTCTTTCCAGTTGGGAAGTAGCGCAACGAGTCAGCAAATGCGACTGAGATACGAGTTGCAAGTGGTGCTAGTAGTTTATTTGACAGGTTTGGTGGTACATCCTGCTGATGCATCAAGAGTGGTGTTCCATTGAGTCGGGTTGCTAGTCCAGCCGGAACCGCTACGTAGCCACCACTAGTAAATGCTACATCAGGTTGAAAAGCGCGTACAATGCCGATTGCTTGTGCCATGCCCACAGGTATGCGTGCCACACCTGTCACGGTACGCCATGAAATGTAGCGTTGGAGTTTGCCAGCTTGAATGGTTTTGAGACGCAAACCCGCCGCAGGGACGAGCCGTGTCTCTAAACCATCGTCGCTACCGAGATAGAGAATGTCTGCATTATATTGTTGTTGTAGTTGCTGTGCCACCGCGAGGGCAGGATAGACATGCCCTCCGGTACCACCGCCCGAAATAAGAATACGCATAGATATCCTATAGTAGTACGCACTATCGTACCTGTGGTGTAGGTTGTTTTTTAATCGTCATAGTTACTGTGCGCTTCAACGCAGAAGTTTCAGGCTCCTGTGTATAACGCGAGATATTCAGCAGAACCCCAACCGCAGCCATAGCAATAACAAATGAGGAACCGCCATAACTAATAAATGGCAAAGGAACACCTGTATATGGAATAGAACCCGTTGTTGAGCCAATATTGATCATCGCCTGCAGCACTAACCATGTTGTGATGCCTGCCGCAAGCAGAGAGCCATACATATCTTGTGTGCGTCGTGCCAACCGAAATCCTCGAAATGCGAGAAACAGAAACAATATTACGATTGCTGTACAGCCGATAAACCCTAACTCCTCACCTATTATGGCGAAGATCGAGTCGATCTGTGGGAGTGGCAGCCAGCCAGTCTTTTGACGACTTGCTCCCAGCCCTACGCCTAACCATCCGCCAGAACCAAGTGCTAATAATGATTGATATAATTGCAGATTGTTACCTGTCACGTCTTTGAACGGATTCATAAATCCGGTCAGGCGCAACAAGCGATAGCCTCGAAATGCTTGTGTGGCGAATATGAGGCCGCCGCAACCCATCGCCAACAAAAACTGTACAATGTTGGCACCAGCCGAAAAGAACATCACGGTGGTAAGGCCAGCGATAATGATAGCTGTACCCATGTCATTTTCGAGTAGGACCAGACCCAGGATGATACCAACCAGGATTACAAACGGTGCCAATCCATATAAGAATGTGCTTACCTTGCTGCCCTTTCGTGCTAGCCAATCCGCAATATAGAGCGCGAGAACCAGTTTGATAAGTTCACTCGGTTGAAACGAGAAGAACGAACCGAAGCCGATCCAGCGTGAGGCACCATACGCACTTGTCCCAAATTTCAGAACAAAAACTAGCATTGGAAAGGTGATAATGAGACCAATAAGCGAAAAACGGCGCCAGAAACGATAATCAATTTGCATCGTTACGAACAGCACAACGACGCCCAGTAAAGCCCAGATGAGTTGCTTCTGAAAGAAGTAGGATGCGTCACCATAGTACCTTGCTCCAATAAACGAACTAGCACTATAGACCATGACTAACCCTATACAGATAAGAGTTAGAACGACGATAAGCAACCAGGAATCAATTTTCCCAGCGACACGCGGCAGGCTCATCTCTAATTCAGCAAGTTTCTTTTGCTCATCAGTATTGATCGCCTTGCCAGATTTATGCCCAGCTTTTTCCTGTACCTCTGGACGATTCTCCACCTCTGGCATACGTGAGCGCCAGCTAGCAGTCATGCCTGTGCGTTGTGGAGGCTCTTTCACTGCCCCTATACTTGAGAACTTGCGTACCTGCTGTTTTGGCAGCTTCTTCCCTGGCAGTGCATTTGGTCGTACTAGCGTACCCTCCGCCTCAAAACTTCCACGATGAGCACTGTATGGGCGACGTGCAGTACTTTTGGAACGTGCCGCTTGCTCTTTTTGACGTTCTGCGCGTCCCTGCTCCGCCGAAGCCAGCGCGGGAGAACGCAGGACTGGAGGCGATGCATCGTTTTGTTTCGCACCTCTAGCCTGCTTCTCGTTCTCGCTCTTTTTTTGCTTGTCACGTAGCATGAGTCGGTCCCTGTTTCTGTTATTTCGTAGGCCATCCCCTTGCGGGCGTCCTGGTTTCCATTTTCAAATCAACCGAACATTTGTCCTAAAAAAGCTTGACATAGAACGTTTTTTCTAGTATAGTTCTTTATAGAGAACTTGCTTAGAGTTCAGGATGTTGAGTTGACTGGTCCTGCATGTGATGCAACAACTGCTCCACATCTGAATCGCTCATTGGTAAATGAACTTTCTGTAGGTCAACAGTTTTCACATCTTGAGCCTGCACAAGTGAATTCCAAGGATCACTCTCAAGTGCTGGTATCGAGCTAGTATTCGCTTGAGGTGCATCTACTTGCTTTCCTAGCAACTCTAGCCATGTCTTGCTCAGCTCTATATGATGAATAAATTGTGTTTCTCTATCTTCTTGCATGAAAACCTTCTTTACGTTATCTCTACCGCGTTAGATGGAATATCAAGTTCCTACAACAGGTTGATCTGATGGAACGTTGTAATGCCACATCAGTTGTTCCGCAATAGACTTCCATAACGGGGCCGCCGCCGTCCCACCAAAGATAGCTGTTCCACCCGCGAGTGTCGCTGATGGACGATCTATCTTAACCAGAATCACAAACTGCGGATTCGACGCTGGTAGGAAGCCAGCCATTGATGCCTCAGTATCTGTATCTGGTAGCCCTTGCACCGTTGCAGTCCCCGTTTTAACTGCTACACTATAGCCTGGAAACGTCGCTTGTTTGTTATAATTCGCAGCACTAACAAGCATACCTGAAAGCAGTTTAGCGGCCTGCTTACTCATTACTTTATGTCGTATCTGTGGTTGCGTTGTTGTTATATGTCCGTTATCATTGATTGATTGTACTAAGTAGGGTTGCATCATAACTCCCCCATTCGCAATAGTTTCATAAACCATTGCCATTTGTAGTGGAGTGGTAGAGATAGCTTGTCCAAACGCCTGTCGAGTCAGATCCGTTACCGACCAAGTCGTCGGATCAGAGACATTCGTTCGGTAACTCCCTGTTTGCTCTGGTCCGTCAATGTCATACTTTTCGCCGAAGCCGAAACGTTGCACATAGGGATAATAGCGATTCGCGCCAAGAATATCATGAGCGACATGTGCTGTCCCTACGTTGGCAGAATGCTCTAACACCTGTGTCATTGTCTCCACGCCATAAGGCTGAAAGTTCCAATTCGCTACTGGTGCTGCGTCAGGAAAAGAAATCGTGCCATTGTCAGTAAACGACGTATCCGGCGTGATTAACCCTTGGTCAAGACCTGCCGCCATCGTTACTGCCTTCATCGTTGAACCTGGTTCGTAAGTACAGTACAACGTAGGATTAAAGAATACTGACGCACTATTGACGCAACCGTTTTGTGTTGCATAGTCTCCATAATGATTCGGGTTGAAACTTGGAGCACCAGCCATCGCGACAACGGCACCGGTGCGAGCATTCAGCACAACAACGGACCCGCTCTGTGCCTGTAATTTTTTTATGGTGTCCACCAACGCTGTTTGTGCCACATATTGAATAGTGCTATCAATCGTCAACGTCAGGTTTGCGCCCGGTACTGGTGCCTGTCCAGAACTTGCTCCCACCGTCAACGGATTCCCGTTCAGGTCACGCTCTGCCGTGAGACTGCCATCTTTGCCAGCAAGCTTTGCGTTGTACAAACCCTCTATACCATACTGACCCGTTGCCTTCGTGTCTACATAGCCAAGGACTTGTGCGGCAAGATCGCCGCCTGGATATGAGCGTATTGGACTCTGTTGTAAGAATACATCTGGTAAACGCACTGACATTGCTCGCAACTGCTCACTTTGCGTCGGCTCAATAGGCTGACGATTGATACGCAGCGTCCATAAATCGGAGTCATAGGCGTTAATTAGATTGTCTTCTGAAATAGTAGGCAACACTTGATGCAGTGTATGTATCAGCGAAACCCATTTATCGTGCGCGTTATCATCATGCTCGAAGTCTATCCGAAACTGCTTTGGCTCGATGTACACATCGTCACGCATCACATTTGTAGCCAATAAGTGGCCTTGTGCATCAAAGATAAGGCCGCGTGGTGCAAGCAACGGTAAATTTTGGGTATGCTCATCGGTCGCTAGCTGTGATAGACGCGGGTGATTCAACACTTGCCAGTAGTACAAGCGTCCAAGCAGGAGTAGCATGCCGCCACATACAAGCGCGAACACGAACATCTGGCGATGCCGTGCGCGTTGCAGTTCTCCGTTCATGCTTGGCCTCCTTGCTTGTCTTACATACAATGAGTGTAATAAATTATACCTCTAGGGTTGGATGTTCTGGTCGTCATTTTGAATGGGCAACAGGTTCTTCACCGTGATAATCTGCACATTCTTGGGGTCCAGCGGTATCAATCCCATACGTTTTGCTCTGTCCGCAATATACGCGGGCGATTGTTCTATCGAGATGGTATTTACCAGGTCCTGGTTCTGACGTTGCAATTTGTCTTGCTGTGCCTGTATCGTTTGCAGTTGTTGATTGGATGCAACCGCCTGTCCTACTTGACTAAGATAAAGGACCGCCATTAGCCCAATCAACAATACACTTGTAATACATAGCGCGACTGGTCCCATGCGGAAGAAAAACGGGTGCAGTTGTCGCCGACGTTTTACTACTGGCATAGGTTGCGCCACTGCATTCAGTGGTACGCTTATTCGCTCTTTCATGCTATACATAGGCTTGCGTTCCTTTGAGATGTAGAGACTCTTAAAACTTACACTATCTCCATGTGACTCTACACGCTAAACTTTCCCTCTACCCACTCACACTTATCGCTTCAGCAACCCGTAGTTTGGCACTACGAGCGCGGGGATTACGCTCGGTTTCCTGTACCCCTGGTGTCAACGGCTTCGACGTAAGAATACGGAGCCGCGCTTTATGTCCACAGATACAGACTGGCATACGAGGTGGGCATATACAATCGGTTGCCTCGCGCCGTATAAACTCTTTCACAATACGGTCTTCTAATGAGTGGAACGCGATAATTTCCATTCTGCCACCATGTCGCCCCTCAGTTTCTTGTACCGCATTCGTTGGTTTCTCTAACAGATCGAGTATTTGTGGTAGGACTGTTTCCAGTCGCTCCAGTTCTTGATTGACAGTGATGCGCAATGCCTGAAAAACACGAGTCGCTGGATGAATTGTCCCTGACTTAAAGGGCACTCCTGCGGCTGCAATTCTCGCTAATTGCGTGGTACGGGTGATCGCTCCCTGCTCCCGTTCTCGTACAATGCGTCGGGCAATCTGTCGAGACCGTTTCTCTTCGCCATACTTCCAGAAAATGTCTGCTAGCTCTTGCTCACTGGCGGTATTCACCAGATCAGCGGCGGATGTCGAAAGTGATGGATCGAGCCGCATGTCCAGAGGTCCATCAGCTGCAAACGAGAAGCCACGTTGTGGGTCGTCCATTTGATCTGAGGAGAACCCCAGATCGAGCAGAACGCCCTGTACTGATGTAAAACCGTTTTCAGTAGCGAGAGTTCCTATATCCGCGAAGTTACCGTGTGCTAACACCAAACGTCCACTATCTACAAGGTCTGGGAATTGTACCCGTACCCGCTGTAGTGCTTGCTCATCGGTGTCAATGCCTAGCACGCGTCCATCGGGTGCCGACTGCTCTAAAATCGCTGCTGTATGCCCACCTCCACCTAGTGTGCCATCAATGTAGAGGCCACCGGATATTGGTTGAAGAAATTTCAATACTTCATCGAGCATTACAGGCACATGTTGTGAATGTTCCATTATCTATCCTGTACGGGTCTGACGCATTCCACCCATACACCATTAAAAGGGAACCCCTGTTCCCTCTGCATCTAATCGTTCTTGATAGGCTTGCCAGATCGCACGGTCCCAAATTTCAAAGTGATCGCGCACACCGACAACGGTTGCTTCGCTTTCCAGTTTGGCATAGGTACGCAACTTAGCGGGTATGACTATACGACCTTGCCCGTCTAGCTCTATCTCATTTGCACTAGGATAGATGCGTCGTTCAAAGTCACGCAGTTCTTCGCTCGATCTGCCTGCCACTAATTCATCCGACTTTTCTTCCCAGCGGTCAAGCAGGTAAATCGAAAGACATGTGCCCATGCCTTTACTTAGAACAGCACCCCGGTTCGCTTGTATCTGCGCGCGAAACTTCGCGGGAACCGCAATGCGTCCTTTGGTATCGATTGTATGCTCGTATTCGCCAAGAAACATCGTCGTGTTATCTTTTCTAATCCCTAGTCGAGTGGACTACGACGGCCCCTGTGGGAAGCACTTCAGAACTCTCCCGTGTCCTGACATTCTGCACCACTCCCCCACCCATCGTACACTCGTTGCATGCACCCTGTCCTCGTCCTCCATTTTTCCCCACTTCTCCCCACTTCATTGTACCATCACTTGTGCCATTGAGGAAAGGGGGTTATCCACCAATTTTTCGCCGCTTGGTGGATAACTTGTGGATAACTTGT
>CAZZVE010000106.1:0-2224 GCA_964657325.1 uncultured Ktedonobacterales bacterium | reverse complement strand
TGCAGACAAGAAATAGGCCGATTGCAAGTTATGAAATGAGGGGTGTGACTTTTTTGTGAATGCACCGTCTAACTGCACCAAGTGTATTGATAAAACACAATACAGCGAGTCAGCAAGCACGGACGTGCTGGCATAGAGACGATAACAGGAGAATAAACAATACTGTGATGGTTACAATGGTATCGTACAAAAAGAAATATGCTATGTATAACCCAATCAGCACAATGAAGGGTATTAGCCCAGAGGCAAGAGAATCGTTTTATGCAGTAGGTGTGAAGTATACTCAGCAACTCTTGGAGCGTGGAAGAACAGAGATACAGCGTGAAGAGCTAGCAAGACAGCTTGGTATCTCGCCAAAAGCACTCGCAGAACTGGTGGGACGTGCGGATATGATGCGTTTACGTGGTATTGGTGGTGATCTTTCACTTCTCCTTAAAGAAGCCGGAGTTCTCAGTTGTAAGGCATTAAGTGAGCAGAACACGGAACGCCTTCACAAGCGACTTGGCGAATTGCACATCGGTCAGCGTATCGCTTATCATGCTCCTTCACGTGCCCAAGTCCGCTCATGGATCAATGAAGCGCGTGCACTTGCCGAAACCTCACCCGAACTTTGAGTATGGAGCCAAGAATAGCCCTTGTAAGGATGGCACACTATCGCCCACCGTCCTACAAGGGCTACTTCTTTATTTCGCTTATACTCGTTAATTAAGTGAAGGTTGTTCAGCCTCTTTTTCTTCGTTCTTTAGAGGATAAAATACTTCAATAATTATGACCGGAATTGGTCTTGCCACTCTTTTGCCATTCTTTTTCACTTTGTTCAATAACAAAATCTACAAGCTCCACTGGGACATTTTAAAAGCTTTGCTACCTCTCAATCTTCCCACAATCTTACAGAATAGAAGTTGCGAGTAAAACCCTTTTATTCAGTGCAAGAGAACAAAAGCTTATATTTCATTGCTAACTTGCTCATTTGACACATCCTTACACGAAACCATACAATTGAGGGAGCACTTCACAAGTAGCAAAATGCGTGGTGGACGCACCACTTCCATATCTATTCAGCATGCAAAGGATATTTCTATTATGCAACAGGCGTCATCTGAGCGACCAAAACGACCCGAAGAACCATTACCAGAGACCCGCGAGGTAGCCCCTGGTATCTGGAAGATTGTCGTTCCTATCCCATTTCCTTTGCGCACAGTTAACATACATGCGCTTGTTGGGAAAGATGGGAATTGGGCGATTGTCGATACAGGAATGGGAACGCCTGATGCACGCGCTGCCTTTACTGCTGGCCTGCAACATGCAGGTTTGAGCATTGACAAACTACAGGCAATTGTACTGACACATCATCACCCAGATCACATTGGGCTTTCGGGCGAACTACATGAGCAAAGTCGCTCGAAGGTTTATATGCATCCTATCGACGAAGAAAGTGTACAACTTATTTGGTCTGGTACCATGCCTGAACGCTTTGGACGTGTTTCTGACTTTTTCACGAAACATGGTATGCCACCAACATCGCTCTGGCTGAATCGCGTAGACCGTGAGGAGTCGCGCCGTATTCTGAGTGTTCCACCGCACGAAGCCTTTACGCTAGTCGAAGATGGCGAGTATCTTGACCTTGTAGGCGAACGCTACCGGGTGATCTGGACGCCTGGACATGCCGATGGACAAATCTGTCTTTTTCGTGAACGCGATGGCGTCTTTTTAGCCGCAGACCACGTTCTACCACGCATTACACCCAACATTGGCCTCTACTCGGAACATGATCGGAACAATCCGCTTGGCGATTATCTCGCCTCGCTCGAAAAAGTTTCTAAGCTTCCAGCGAGCATTGTACTTCCAGGACACGGCGAACCATTCATTGGACTAGAGGAACGCACACAAGAGATCACTGAGCATCATTACGAACGGGAAAAGCAACTGCTAGGAATGATTCGTGAGCAACCACAGAATGCCTATCAACTAACCGAAAAACTGTTTCGCAATCGCCATCTGAACAACGATGAGACAAAGCGTATGGCGGTAGCAGAAGTATTAGCGCACCTCGAACACATGAGATACAACGGACGTATAGAACAAAGTCCAACCCAGGATGGTATTATCCTCTATAAAGTAGTGGAGTAGTACATCGCTTACAGTGACATGACAGGGGCAAGCCCTGTCACTACTATACTTCCCTCCACTGTGTGGCTTGGTACGTTAATCCGTGTATAGTAGT